>NZ_JAOQJM010000009.1:0-152238 GCF_025566865.1 Blautia acetigignens | reverse complement strand
TTTCCCGTTCGACTTGCATGTGTTAAGCACGCCGCCAGCGTTCATCCTGAGCCAGGATCAAACTCTCTGATAAAGTGTTTGATGCACTCAAGACAACCAACTAGCTTAGTTATCTCTCGTCATTACTGTTTTAAAAGTTTTCATTCGAAAATGAATTGTATAAAGAAATTTTCGAGAATCGTATGTGTTTCACTGTTTAGTTATCAAGGTTGTTCGCTGTCAGTTCTTTGCGACAGCTTGTTTATTTTACCTCATCTCTTTTCGTTTGTCAAGAACTTTTTTCAAGTTTTTTAAAACTTTTTTGATGAAGTTTTTGTCTTTGTTGACGACTTATCTACTTTATCATAAGTAGAAGTGTTTGTCAACTACTTTTTTAAATTTTCTTGATTTTTTATAAATCTTAGAAAATTTAAAACGGAGAAGGAGGGATTTGAACCCTCGCGCCGCGTTAGCGACCTATACCCTTAGCAGGGGCACCTCTTCGGCCTCTTGAGTACTTCTCCAGTCTCCGAACTACTTAACTGCTGTTAAATTGTGGAGTGCGCATTTCTCACAGCGCATGAGTTATTATACTTAAAATATTTCACCTTGTCAATGGTTTTTTCTAATTTTATTTTATTTTTTATTATCTCCGCCATTTTTCCCACTTTTTTAGCAGAATTCCTTAGAAATCCCTGGCATTTTCCCGGATTGTTTCCTCAATTCTTCTTTTTACTTCAGCTGCAATCTCGGTGGATTTCATATCTTTATATTCTTCATACTCCATCGGCTTCAGGAAATGAATCTGTACATCCAGCATTTTGGCAGATCCGGTATCAAACGCTTTATAGGAATCGATCAGAGCTACCGGAACGATCGGGCACTTTGCCTTCATAGCCGCTTTGAAGCTTCCGCCTTTAAACTCCTGTGGGTGATTTCCGTTTTTGCTTCTGGTTCCCTCTGCAAATATCAGATAGTTTCTTCCTGCTTTTACTTCTTTTGTAACATTGATAATAACCTGCATGGACTGTTTGATGTCTTCCCTGTCAATCAGGAAAGCTTTCATACATGCAAATACCTGTTTCAGGAACGGAACATTTCCAACCTCTTTTTTGGCGACTACTGAAAAAGGTACCGGGCACACCTCCATGATTGCAAGCACATCATATAATCCTTGATGATTGGGATAAAATATAAATCCATTTTCTGAAGGTATATTTTCCACACCGTGGGCGTCAATATGCAGATTTCCGCCTCGGTTGGCCGCGTGATCGATTTTTTTCAGCATTGCATAGCGCTGTTCTTCTGTATAGCGGTCCACATGCGCAGCGTACCAATTTAACATAATCCAGTAATATGGCACAAATAATATGTTTTTCAAAACCATTACTATAATTCTTTTCATTTTAGCAGTTCCTTTCTGAAATATGAGAAAAGACTGCTGCAAGATCTTAATATCCTGCAGCAGCCTCCCCTTACTCTGCGTTTAGCTTATTTGCAATTTTTTCTTCATATCCCGGGTTCTTTTTCACAAATACATTGTATGCCTTCGTATAATTCTTGTAAGTATCTGTTGTCATAAACTTGGCATAATCTGTCGCTGCCTGAGTTCTCAGTTCATCTGTAATCTCAGACGGCGGCATAACATAATATTTGCTTCCGTTTTTCTCTACCATGTAGGTACCCACGCATGGATATTCCTGGCTGTTTTCCAGAACCAGGTTATAATAAATATAAACGTAAGTATACTTGTCTTTCTCAGAAAGCTTATCGCACTCCTCCACCTTCACTTTCGTTGGATTGTGTGCGGCAAAATACTGAAGCGTAGCATCGATTTCCGTCTGAAGAAACTCATTGGCATCGTCTCCGCCTGAATAGCACTTTTTCACTTTCTTTTCACTGCCGTTTACGTATTCTTTTATAAGGGATTCCACAACTCCCTCAGGTGATTTCTGGTTTACACCGCATCCGGACATTGCCATGGCAAGCACCAGAACAATACCCAGAATGATTATTCTAGTTTTCTTTTTCATCTGCTTCTTCCACAGGCTCCTCACTGCTGCCGCCGTTTGCATTTTCCTCGACTTTTTCGCGGACTTTGGCAAGGCTTGCCACAGTTACACCCTCATCAAGATTGATCAGCTTCACACCAGATGTAATTCTTCCAAGAATGGAAATTCCGGCACAGGTAATACGAATGATAATTCCCTCAGTGGTAATCATCATAATCTCGTTTTCTTCATTCACGGCTTTGGCACCGATAACATTACCTGTCTTTTCGGTAATCTTGTAGCATTTTACACCCTTACCGCCACGGTTCTGGCAGGTAAACTCACTCATGGCTGTGCGTTTGCCCATACCATTTTCAGATACTACAAGAAGGTAATCGCCCTGGGAATTCAGCTGCATTGCCACAACCTCATCTCCTGGATCCAGGTTCATGCCGCGAACACCCATGGAACTTCTTCCAGTACTTCTTACATCTGTTTCTTTAAACCGGATACACATACCATCCTTGGTAACCAGCATAATATCCTTGTTGTTATCCGTTGCCTTTACTTCAATCAGCTCGTCATCATCTCGAAGGGTAATTGCCACAAGTCCGGTCTTACGCACATTTGCATACTCTTCCATCGGAGTTTTCTTCACAAGACCATTCTTGGTTGCCATAACCAGATAACGGCCTTCCTCGAAATTCCGCATAGGAATTACCGCTGTAATACGTTCTCCCGGCATAAGCTGCAGAAGGTTCACGATTGCCGTACCTCTTGCCGTTCTTCCTGCTTCCGGAATCTCATATGCTTTCAGACGGTATACTCGTCCTGTATTGGTAAAGAACATCAGATAGTGATGTGTGGTGGTCATCAGAAGCTCTTCGATATAGTCATCTTCAATGGTCTGCATTCCCTTGATTCCGCGTCCGCCTCTGTTTTGGCTGCGGAAATTATCTACGGTCATCCTCTTAATATAGCCAAGCTTGGTCATCGTAATGACAGTATTTTCCCTTGGAATCAGATCCTCTGTGGAAAGATCGTATACATCATATCCAATAGCAGTTCTTCTCTCATCACCATATTTGTCAGCAATTGCAAGAATCTCTTCTCTTACAACGCGGAGAAGAAGATTTCTGTCTGCAAGAATTGCCAGGAATTTGCGGATTTTCTCCTCTAACTCTGCATATTCTGCTTCCAACTTTTCTCTTTCCAAACCTGTCAGAGCTCTCAGTCGCATATCAACGATTGCCTGAGCCTGTACATCTGTAAGTTCAAATCGGTCCATTAATTCCTGCTTGGCAATCTGAACATTACGTGCAGCACGAATGATCCTGATAACCTCATCAATGTTATCCAGTGCCTTTAACAGACCCTCTAAAATATGTGCACGCTCCTGTGCCTTATTCAGGTCGTATTTGGTTCTTCTGGTTACAACATCTTCCTGATGGGCAAGATAATGCTCCAGAAGCTCTTTCAGATTCAGCACCTTCGGTACCAGACTGTCACCCTGAGGAACCACGCAAAGCATGATTACGCCAAAGGTATCCTGCAGCTGGGTATGCTTGTACAGCTGATTCAGAACAACGTTTGCGTTGGCATCCTTACGAAGATCAATGCAGATCCGCATGCCCTCACGGCTGGAATGATCGTTCAGGTCTGTAATTCCGTCAATCTTCTTATCGCGGACAAGTTCTGCGATTTTCTCGATCAGACGTGCCTTATTTACCAGGTATGGAAGCTCTGTAACGATAATACGGGACTTGCCGTTTGGCAGGGTCTCGATGTTGGAGACTGCACGAACACGGATCTTGCCGCGTCCGGTACGGTATGCTTCCTCGATTCCCCTTCTTCCAAGAATGGTGGCTCCAGTAGGGAAATCCGGACCTTTTACAACGTCAAGAAGCTCCTCCATGGTAGTTTCTCTCTGCTCTTCAATGGTATTGTCAATAATTTTTACCACAGCATTAATAACCTCACGAAGATTGTGAGGCGGAATGTTAGTAGCCATACCAACGGCAATACCTGTGGTTCCATTTACCAGAAGGTTGGGGAAACGGGACGGGAGAACCTTTGGCTCTCTCTCGGTTTCATCAAAGTTCGGCTGGAAATCAACGGTATCTTTGTTGATGTCAGCAAGCATCTCCATGGAAATCTTGCTGAGACGTGCCTCTGTATATCGCATAGCAGCGGCGCCGTCACCATCCACAGAACCAAAGTTTCCATGTCCGTCAACCAGCGGATAGCGGAAAGACCAGTCCTGTGCCATATTTACAAGTGCTCCGTAGATAGAGCTGTCACCATGAGGGTGATATTTACCCATGGTATCACCAACGATACGGGCACACTTACGATGGGGCTTGTCCGGACCGTTGTTCAATTCAATCATAGAGTACAGCACTCTACGCTGTACCGGCTTCAAACCATCTCTTACATCTGGAAGTGCTCGTGAAGCGATAACGCTCATGGCATACTCGATGTAGGATTCTTTCATGGTTTTCTCCAGATCCACCTCATGGACCTGGTCAAAAATCTTGTCATCCATATTGTTTTATCTCTCCTAGATATCCAGATTCTTTACAAAACGCGCATTTTCTTCGATAAACTCACGTCTCGGCTCTACCTTGTCACCCATCAGTGTGGTAAATACAAGGTCAATTTCAGAGGTTGCAGCCTCATCCATTGTTACGCGAAGAAGAATACGTTTCTCCGGATCCATAGTGGTTTCCCAAAGCTGCTCAGCATCCATCTCTCCCAGACCTTTGTAACGCTGGATCTTGTTGTTGGAATCTCGTCCGATTTCTGTCAGAATGGCATTGAGCTCATCATCATCATAAGCATACCAGACTTTTTTGTTTTTCTCGATTTTGTAAAGAGGCGGCTGCGCCAGATATACATAGCCCTGCTTGATCAGTTCCGGCATAAATCTGTACAGGAATGTAAGAAGCAGCGTGGCAATGTGGGCACCGTCAACATCGGCATCTGTCATAATAATAATCTTGTGGTATCTCAGCTTGGAAATATCGAAATCCTCATGGATTCCGGTTCCAAAAGCAGTGATCATTGCCTTGATCTCTTTGTTTGCATAAATCTTATCAAGACGGGCTTTCTCAACGTTCAGAATCTTACCGCGAAGAGGCAGGATTGCCTGTGTGGCACGGTTACGTGCAGTCTTCGCAGAACCGCCCGCAGAATCTCCCTCTACGATGTAGATCTCGCAGTTCTCAGGGTTCTTGTCGGAACAGTCCGCAAGCTTTCCTGGAAGGGACATGCTGTCAAGGGCAGACTTCCTTCTGGTCAGGTCACGGGCCTTACGTGCAGCTTCCCTTGCTCTTTGTGCAAGTACGGACTTCTCTACAGTCGCCTTGGCTACTGTAGGATTCTGCTCCAGGAAAATCTCCAGCTGCTTGCTTACAACGCTGTCTACAGCGCCTCTGGCCTCGCTGTTGCCCAGTTTCTGCTTGGTCTGGCCTTCGAACTGGGGATTGCCGATCTTAACGCTGACAATAGCTGTCAGGCCCTCTCGGATATCATCACCGGAAAGGTTCGGCTCGCTGTCCTTCAGAAGCTTGTTCTTTCTTGCATAGTCATTAAAAGTATTGGTAATAGCGTTTCGGAAACCTGTGATATGAGTACCGCCCTCAGGGGTATTGATGTTGTTTACAAATCCGTAGGTGTTCTCTGTGTAGGAATCATTGTGCTGCATGGCAACTTCTACGGCTACGCCGTCCTTCTCGCCCTCACAGTAGATAATCTCCGGGTACAGAGCTTCCTTGCTTCTGTTCAGATAAGTTACAAACTCACGGATACCGCCCTCGTAGTGGAAGGTTTTCTCACGCTCCATGCCCTCACGCTTATCTACAAGGATAATCTTCAGGCCTTTGGTAAGGAAAGCCATCTCACGGAGGCGCTGCTTGAGAATGTCATAATCGTATACGGTCTCCTCAAAAATCTGCTTGTCCGGAAGGAAAGTAACGGTTGTTCCTGTAGCATCCCCACACTCTCCAGCTTCCTTCAGCGGATACATTGTCTTGCCGCGCTCGTAACGCTGCTCATACCTCTTTCCATCTCTGCAGATGGAAACTTCCAGCCACTCAGACAGTGCATTAACGACCGAAGCTCCAACACCGTGAAGACCGCCGGATACCTTGTATCCTCCACCGCCGAATTTACCTCCGGCATGAAGAATGGTAAATACAACCTCTACTGCCGGAATACCGGCTTTATGATTAATTCCAACCGGAATGCCTCGTCCGTTGTCTACAACTGTGATGGAGTTATCAGGATTGATTGCTACATTGATTTCTGTACAGTAACCGGCCAGTGCCTCATCTACGGCATTGTCCACGATTTCATATACAAGGTGGTGCAGACCGCGGCTGGATGTACTTCCAATGTACATACCCGGTCTCTTACGTACGGCTTCCAGGCCCTCCAGAATCTGGATTTGGTCCGCTCCGTATTCCGTATTTGTTTCGCCCATGATATTCCTCCTGTTATCATCTATTCAAAACCACAGGAATTTATGGCATTGCTCTGCTGCCAGATTTCATTCCTGTTTTTGTGCATAAAAATACTAATTTATTATATCACAAAATCCCCGTTTTTGCCAGTTAAAAGCCATTTCCGCATGTAAAAAAAAGGCCGTATTTTCAACGAATATCCGTCAAAAATACGCCTTTTTTTACATGTTTCCTATAGTTTTTCTATTTTATTTCCAGCAAAGCCTGATAAATCTCTCTTTTGGTCACGCCGCGGTCTTTGGCAACCAGTTTCATTGCCTCCTTGCGGGCAATTCCCTGCTTCTCATAAACTTCCATATGCTGGGAAATGGACATCTCTTCCCATGCTGCTTTTTCTTCTTCCCGAATCTCCTCGCGGCTTTTTCCCTCAATTACAAGAACGCATTCACCAAGGGGCTTCTGGTCCTGATAAAAATCCAGCAGATCCTTAATAGTACTGCAAAATGCGGTCTCGTGCTTTTTGGTAAGCTCTCGGCAAAGAGTCATCCTGCGGTTGCCCAGAGTCTCATAAAGCTCCTCTAAAGTGCCTACAAGATGATGGGGTGCCTCATAGAGAATGATGGTCCTCGTCTCACTTTTCAGCTCTTCCAGAATTGCCTTGCGCTCCTTCTTGTCAGGCGGTAAAAAGGCCTCAAAAGCAAACCTGCGGGTAGAAAGGCCCGACAGGGTAAGCGCTGTAATGCAGGCAGCAGGACCTGGCAGGGATGTCACTTCAATGCCAGCCTCATAACACATGGCAACAAGCACTTCTCCCGGATCTGAAATGCCAGGAGTTCCTGCATCTGTAATAAGCGCTACATTCACACCGGAACGCATCTTGTCAATCAGTGTGTATGCTTTCTCCACCTTGTTGTATTCGTGATAGCTGGTCATCGGTGTTTTTATGTCAAAATGATTCAGCAGCTTGATACTGTTTCTGGTATCCTCTGCTGCGATCAGATCCACTTCCTTCAGTGTTCTGAGAACCCGCAAGGTAATGTCCTCCAGATTTCCTATAGGCGTGGCGCATAAATATAATTTACCGCTCATATCCTGTTCTCCCTTCTGCAATCGGCTCTGTTTCCGATCCGTCATTACAGCATTCTTCTGCTGTCGGATCAGACCATATCATACATTTCCAGGATTTCCTTTGTATAAACTCCCGGCTTCTCATAGACGATCAGCGGTCTTTCCACTGTGATTCTGGAATTTCCGCCCTTAAGGGCCTCAATCAGTACCATGTTCGGTTCCCGGTCTATATATGGGTAAACCAGCTGCATTCGCTTCGGTTCCAGCTTGTACTTCGTCAGCACATTCATAATTTCCGTAAGCCTGAAGGGCCGGTGCACCATATAAAAACGGCCCCTGTCCCCCAGAAGCTTAGCAGCCTGGCTTACCACATCCTCAAGGGTGCACAAAATCTCATGTCTGGCAATTGCCTTGGGCATATGAGGATTGGTCAGCCCATGCTGGCCGATCATATAAGGCGGATTGCATGTCACAACATGAAAAGAAGCTGCCCCGAAAATGCCGGCAGCCTCTTTGATATCGCCTTGTCTGATACTGACCCTGTCCTCCATGTTATTGTATTTCACACTTCTTGCCGCCATTTCGGCACATTCTTCCTGAATCTCCAGACCAGTGAAATGCTCTCCTGGTGTCTTGGATGCAAGGAGCACCGGGATGATCCCGGTTCCGGTTCCCATATCAAGAACCTTCTCCCCTTTCTTCACTCTGGCAAATCCAGATAACAGAACAGCGTCCATACCGAAGCAGAATTTCTGTGGATCCTGGATAATGTAATATCCATTCTGCAAGTCATCCACACGTTCATTCTCCTTCACAAGATCATTAATCATTTAATTTGGAATCTCCCTTTTTGTCTTCAAGATCCTGCAGTTCCTTCATTTCCTGTTCGGAAACCTTCACTTTCTTCTTTCTGGAACGGAATTTCAGTTCCGCTACAGGGAACTCCTGAATCTCTTTCTCATCGCCGATTTCCACAACAACCTTCACCAGCTGGCGAAGTACATTTACACTCTGTACATTGCCCTGGATTCCATCTGGTGTGGTAACAGTATCTCCAATTCCCGGAAGTCTGCGGTTCAGCTCCTCATAAGTCTCCTGCTCATTCTTCAGACAGCACATCAGTCTTCCGCAGACACCTGAAATCTTGGTCTGATTCAGAGAAAGATTCTGTTCCTTGGCCATTCTGATGGATACCGGAGCAAACTCGGAAAGGTAGGTATGGCAGCAAAGACATCTGCCGCAAATTCCGATTCCGCCCAGAATCTTGGTCTCATCTCTTACACCGATCTGGCGAAGCTCGATTCTGGTTTTGAAAATAGATGCCAGATCCTTAACCAGCTGACGGAAATCAATTCTGCCATCTGCTGTAAAATAAAACAGGACCTTGTTATTGTCAAAGGTGTATTCTGCGTCAATCAGCTTCATTTCAAGACCGTGCTCACGGATCTTCTTCTGGCAGATCTTGAACGCATCCTTCTCGCGCTCTCTGTTGTATTTCTCTCTATCGTCATCATCCGGAGTCGCTACGCGGAGCACTTCCTTCAGAGGATGTACTACCTGGTCATCTGCTACCTCCTTAGGTGCAAGCACCACCTTTCCATACTCAACACCGCGGGCAGTCTCAACGATTACGTGATCGCCCGGCTTCATTTTATAGTTCTTCGGATTGAAGTAATAAATCTTACCTACATTCCGAAATCTTACGCCTACTACTTTTGCCATTCTATTTCTCCCTGATTGTAAGGAACAAAAGCTCAAGGGCAAGTTCTGTATTTACATTGGCGCGAAGACGTACCTTAGTCTTCTCCAGTGCATCCAGAATTTTCTCCAGATTCTCATAGGAACGCTGGCTTGCCTGTTCCCTTATATAATTTATTTCCTGTTTGAAAACAAGATTATCTACTTCCCGTGTAGCCTTAAACATCAGTACATCACGGAACCAGAACTGGAAAAGATCCAGGTAATCTCCAATGTTCTGCTTGTCATTGGAAAGCTCCTTAATGGCTTCTGTAAGCTCATAGACCTCCATGTTATCTGCATTCTTCAGAATACGAAGGGCATTCTGGGTCATGTCTGCAAATTCCTGGGAAGTAGCAGCTTTCTTCGCCTTGCCAATGCTTCCATGAGCGTAGGACGCATCAATTTCAGCCTGATAATCCGGTATATGAAGATGCTCCATAAGGTATTTCTTCACAAGACCGTCATCTACTACCTTCAGGTCAAGACGCACGCATCTTGAACGGATGGTGGGCAGCAGTGCATCTATATTGCTTGTAAGAAGCATGATCACAGCATATTCCGGCGGCTCCTCGATGGTCTTCAGAAGGGCATTCTGCGCCTGAGGATTCAGCATCTCCGCGTCTGCTATGATATAGATCTTATGCGGACTGCAGTAAGGCTTAATATCTACATCATTGATAACCTGTTCCCTGATCTCGTCAATGGTAATGACATTTGGCTTCTCATGGGTCACCATAATGATATCCGGATGATTCTTGCCAATGGCCTTCTTACAGGAATCGCAGTGTCCGCACGGCTCTGTACCGCCTTCTTCACACTGCAGCGTCATGGCATAGGTTCCTGCCAGCAGCTTCTTTCCAGAACCAGGGTCACCTGTAAAAATATAAGAATGGGACACTTTCTCCGTCTCTATAGCATTCTTCAAATGCCTGATAATTTCTTCATGTCCTATAATGTCATTAAACCCTAACATTGGAATCACCTCACCCTATCATTTTGGTTACTTTATAGTAACTTTTTGTACAAATACAGTCTGACTGTATTCTCGTTCTAATTCTATCATGTACGACAAAATCATGCCATAGTTTTTTGTGAAATAATTCTGAATTTCGGGTTATAAATGTGTGTACAATGCAGTTTAAATCTGTGTCTGTGCTCTGTAATGTCAGCCTTTGATATACTGTGCAATTTCTTCCACGCATTTTTCCAGATCGATATTCTGGAATCTTTTCTTAATCCCGGCAGCAGCAATTTTTTCTTCGGAAAAATCCTCCTGGTCTGCCAGAAATCTTCTGCACATTTCCTCATAGCGGGGTGTCTTCTGGCTTCTCTCCCTATTCAACGCTCTTGCAAGACGCTCTCCGTCCTCCACTTCAATATAGATTGGGCAAAGTGCCTCTTCCCCATAGTATTCTCTCATTTTCACATAAGATTCCAGGGTACCGATTCCCAGATAATCTGATGCGTCCAGATTCACCTGTCCGTCATCTGCTGTAAAATAAGTCCAGATTCCGTGTACCGTATGATAGGCACGTGCTTCAATTACACAGCCCTTCTCCTGAAACTCTTTCAGCTTCTTATCATCCACAAAATAATACTGTTTGCCGTCTTCTTCCTCCGCCCGGATCGGACGGGTTGTATACAAAACCAGTTTTTTCAGTCCAAGCTCCTCATGTGCAGCCAGTCTGGCATAGATATGATCCTTCCCGGATGCGCTTTTTCCCATAATGTAAAATATTTTTCCCATAATTATTCAGGCAGGGGATTACACCTCCGCCTGCTCCTTTACTACGCAAATTGATTCTTCATTCTCACCGCAGAGTCCATAAAGATTCAGCCCCTGCTCCCTGCATCTTCTCACATTCCGGACAAAAAGTCCAGTGATCTGCTCTCCTGGCACGATAATAGGAATTCCCGGGGGATAAAGATACACAAACTCCGCGGAAATTTTCCCAATGCTCTCTTCCAGAAGGCAAAACTGAGCCTGCGCCTCCATGGCCTGGGAAATGGACATCAGCTGTTTCATAGAGCCGCATTTGCAGGTGCAGTCTCCATTTCTGCGCTCATCTGTGCGCGCTTCTCCCTCACAGCTCTGGCAAACATCCGGTTTACTTTCCCTGTATTCCTGTTTTCCTGCGTCTGATTCACTTATTATTTTCTGCGCTTCCTGACGGTCAATTTCTTCTACCGCCCTGCAAAGCCGCGAAAATCCCTCTCTGGTATCGCCAACTGCTGCCAGTGCAAGCACATAGTTCTCCGTAGTCATCTCCACTTCCAGATGGTACTTCTCGCGAAGGATCCGGGAAAGCCCTGGTCCGTTCAAAGTGCTGTGGACTGTTGATAAAATCAGCTTGGATCTGTCATAGGCAAATATTTCCGTTCTGTCCTGCGCATCCTTTTCCCCGGATTTCTCGTCTGGTGCCTGGAACAAACGGATATATTCACAGTTACTTAATTGCTTCCGTGCAGTCTCCAGATTTTCTGCAAATTCATCAAACATCCGTCCGCTGTCTTTCTCCAGCTTTGCCACACAGGCGTCCAGACTGGACATAAGAATATAAGACGGACTGCTTGTCTCATAAATTCCCAGGAATCTGCAGATCAGCTTCTCACTTACACGGTCGCTGCAGAGATGGAGCACTGCAGTCTGGGTCATAGCAGGCAGTGTCTTGTGAAAGCTCTGGATCACTACATCTGCACCAAGGTCCACTGCCGAAGCCGGAAAATAGTCCGAAAACCGGAAATGTGCCCCATGCGCCTCGTCAACAATCAACGGAATCCCATAACTGTGGGCAACATCTGCAATCCTTCGCACATCCGACACCACACCGTCATAAGTAGGTGATGTAATGAGAACCGCTTCAATATCCGGATTCTCCTCCAGGCATCTTTCCACACGGGATACGGAAATAGCGCCGTTTATCCCCAAATCTGAATCGGATTGTGGATAAATATACGTGGGCACCAGGTCTCGCAGATAAATTGCATGATAAACTGCCTTATGGCAATTGCGGGCTGTCAAAATCCGACCGCCCTTTTTCACAGATGCAGAAATCGCAGCCAATAACCCTGCCGTGCTTCCATTTACACTGAAAAAGCTTCTCTTCGTTCCGTATAAACGGGAAAGTGCATTCTGGGCTTTCAGAAGGATGCCCTCACTGTGATGCAGGTCGTCAAATCCATCTATCTCTGTAATATCCCTCTCAATGGGAAAATCCCCCTCCACGCATGCCTTATTTCTCTTATGTCCAGGCATGTGAAACGGATAAAAATCTGAGTTGCCGTAGTTCTCCAGTTCTTTATACAGTCTTTCCATTTTACCTCTCTGTCTGCCTGTAATTTCAGGACTTTACATTTTAAATCGGTATCCAACTCCCCATATTGTTTCAATGTACTGCGGCTTCGCATTGTTATATTCGATTTTCTCACGGATTTTCTTGATATGGACGGTAACGGTGGCAATGTCTCCCACAGACTCCATATCCCAGATTTCACGGAAAAGCTCTTCCTTGGTAAATACCCGGTTTGGATTCTCCGCCAGGAATGTAAGGAGATCAAATTCCTTAGTGGTGAAAGTAGTCTCTTCCCCATTCACCCACACACGGCGGGCAGTTTTATCAATCTTAATTCCGCGAATCTCAATCGTGTCATTCTTCTGTACCGTGGAACCGATCAGACGGTTATAGCGGTCCATATGTGCCTTTACTCTCGCCACAAGCTCACTTGGGCTAAAAGGCTTGGTCATATAATCATCTGCTCCAAGTCCCAATCCGCGAATCTTATCAATGTCATCCTTCTTGGCGGAGACCATAATGATCGGAGTATTCTTAGCTTCCCTTACCTGACGGCAGATTTCAAATCCATCCACCTCAGGCAGCATCAGATCCAGAATGATCAGATCAAAATCCTCGTTCAATGCTTTCTCAAGCCCCAGGTCTCCTCTGTTGGAAATAACCACCTCAAATCCGGAAAGCTCCAGATAATCTTTCTCAAGCTCCGCAATTGCTTCTTCATCTTCTATGATCAGTATTCTGCTCATTTCATTGGTACCTCCTGGTATTTTCTAAGTACAAAATACATAATAGTGCCGATTCCAAGCCGGCTTGTGGCCCAGACCTTGCCGCCGTGATCTTCCAGAATCTTCTTCACAATGGAAAGACCGATTCCGCTTCCGCCCTTGGAAGAATTTCTGGAAACATCCGTGCGGTAAAAACGGTCAAAAATATAAGGCAGGTCCTTCGGCCCGATTCCCTTTCCATTGTCTTCGATCTCAATCTGGATGAAATCGCCCACATCCTTAATTCGAATCTGGATAATTCCCTTTGGCTTATCCATGTATTTTATAGCATTGCTGATAATATTATGTATAACTCGCCGGATCTGTTCTCCATCAGCGATTACCATAACGTCCTTTTCCACATAATTGGCATATACCAGTTCGATTCCCCGGGTTTCCAGTTCCAGTCCTACTTCTTCTGCGCAGTCTGCAAAATAATCCTCTACATTCAGCTTACCGAAGGTATAGGGAATGCGGTTGGTATCAATTTTAGAATAAAAGGTCAGTTCGTTGATCAGGTGGTCCATCTCGTTGGTCTTATTATAGATGGTGCGCACATAACGGTCCATTTTCTCCGGTGTGTCTGCAACTCCGTCCATGATTCCCTCTATATAGCCTTTTACCGCTGTGATGGGGGTCTTCAGATCATGGGAAATATTACTGATCAGTTCTTTATTCTCTTTTTCAATGAGATTTTTCTCTTCTGTGGATTCCTTCAGACGGCGGCGCATCTCCTCAAAATCCTGGCATAGCTCTGAAAATTCATCATTTCCTTCCACATCCAGGACGAAGTCAAGATTTCCCTCTTTGATATTCTGCGTCGCTTTTTTTAGTTTCACCAGCGGTACGGCAATGCTTCGGTACACCCACAGACCAACCACAAGCGCAACAGAAATCAGAATAATAAATGCACTGATAAAAAGGTCCTTGGCCATCACATGCACCCTGCCCTGGCTGTCTGCTGAATCTGTTATGGAAATATCATAGACTGTGCCGTCACTTTCCGTCTGAACCTGCGTTTTCTGTGACTGGCTGAAGCCATATAGGGTAGCAGCGAATAAGAGCAGCGGCATCAGAATAATCATGGTGAATCCCAGAATAATTCTTGTTTTCAGCTTCATAGCAGCTTTCTCCTCTTTTTGTCTGTCATAATCTCCGGGCCAAGCGGACATATTGCCAGCCGACGCCATCACAATATATGAAAGTCAGCTTTTCCCGGCATCATATTAGAATTATAGCATAAAGCTGCATTTCCATCTCTAAATTTTCTATTAAAAAAATGGACCGGCGTAAAGCACATTCCAGGCAAGAAAAAAACTGCCCGCAAGAAGGACAGTTTTTATAAAGGGGAATTTCCCTGTAAAGGGCTAACTTGTATATTCAATTACTCCGTATAAGAATTTCCATTTTCGTCGGTCCAGGTTCCATCGCCATTGTCGGTATAACCAGTTCCATTGTCATCACGGTAGTGATATTCGCCATCTGCTTTTTCGGTAACGGTAACCGTCGTGCCGTCAGATGATGTAATGGTATGTTGTTCCATTACAATTCCAAAACGATGTGTTTCATCATTCAAAACAGAATAGGTATTTCCGTACTGATCCTTCCACTGGGTATCCTCATCAATGGCAACATAGCCAACGCCGCTGTCATCGCGGTATGCATAATCGCCGTTGGTCTGCTCTTTAATTGCCACCACGGTTCCATCTTCTGAAGTCAGATATATGGTCCGCAGATTCAGATAAGCTTCCCCATCCGGGTCATCCTCGTCAGCAGTTCCTGCTGTATTCCCGGAATTAGAAGCAGCGGAACCGGCGGATGTGTCCTTTTTCTCAGAGCTGCTGCCAAAAGGATCATTCTTTGATGCATATGCAGTTGCCACATACCCAGTCTGACCCAGATAACTGATCTGATACCAGGATGAACCGTCCTCCCCCATAACAGAGCCTTCACAGGTATAGGAGCTTCCATAATCCCCAAGACCAAGAGAGTCCGCACTGGTAGATGGCTTCTGTCTCACATTCACGCCATCCTTCGAAATGATATAAAGCTTAAAGGAAGTCGTTTTCTGGATATTTTCACTGGAATTTTTATCAGTGGAAGCGGCTTTTGCTGCAGCAGAGCTTGGCACATTATTCGTCCTGGATTTCGCCTCACTCTTCTGCGCAGTGCCAGATTCACTCTTAGAAGCACTCTGACTGGATGCTGCAGGTGCTGTGGTCTGACCGCTGGTCTCTCCGCATCCTGCCGCAGTATTTATCATAACTACAGCCATAACAGCTGCCATAATTGTTGTTAATAAATTTCTCCTTTTCATACGCGTTTCCTCCTGTTATCATTCTACTTTTGTAGAAGATGGTTATATACTACAACTGTAGAAATAAAATGTCAAGAGTTTTTTCTACAAACGTAGAATTATTTTTTACAACAAAAAAACCTGGAAAAAACTCTCTCAAGTCTCTCCCAGGCTATTATGGATAACAAATTTCTCACTTGCACAGCGCAGCAATAGCTGCAGCCCCTGATAAATTAAGCAAGATATTTTTTCAGATTCTCAACCTTGTCCAGGTGCTCCCATGGAAGGTCTACATCTGTACGGCCAAAGTGTCCGTAAGCAGAAGTCTGTTTGTAGATCGGACGGCGAAGATCAAGCATCTTGATAATTCCAGCCGGACGAAGATCAAAGTTCTCACGAATGATCTCTACCAGTTTGGAATCAGATACTTTACCAGTTCCAAATGTCTCTACATGAACAGATGTTGGGTGTGCAACACCGATTGCATAGGAAAGCTGGATCTCGCACTTGTCAGCAAGTCCTGCTGCGACAATGTTCTTTGCAACATAACGTGCTGCATAAGCCGCAGAACGGTCAACCTTTGTGCAGTCTTTTCCGGAGAAAGCTCCGCCGCCGTGACGACCTGTTCCGCCATAAGTATCAACGATAATCTTACGTCCTGTCAGACCGCTGTCTCCGTTTGGTCCTCCGATTACGAAACGTCCGGTAGGATTGATAAAGTACTTGGTATCCTCATCTACCATATCAGCTGGAATGATCTCATCGAATACATATTTTTTGATGTCTGCATGGATCTGCTCCTGCGTTACATCCGGATCATGCTGGGTAGAGCATACAACTGCATCAATACGGAATGGCTTGCCATTCTCATCATACTCTACAGTTACCTGTGTTTTTCCATCTGGTCTTAAGTATTTCAGAGTGCCGTCTTTACGAACCTTAGTCAGCTGACGTGCAAGCTTATGTGCCATGTTGATTGCATATGGCATGTACTCTTCTGTCTCATTGGAAGCATAACCAAACTGGATGCCCTGGTCGCCAGCTCCGATAGAATCAAGCTCGTCCTCATCCATCTGGTTTTCCTTCTGCTCAAGTGCTTTATCAACACCCATTGCAATATCTGTGGACTGCTTGTCCAGTGCTGTGATAACTGCGCAGGTATCTGCATCAAATCCGAATTTTCCACGGGTGTAACCAATTTCACGGATTGTTTCTCTTACGATAGACTGAATGTCAATGTTTGCTTTGGAAGTGATCTCTCCCATAACCAGAACAAGACCTGTAGTGGTAGCAGTCTCGCAGGCTACACGGCTCATTGGATCCTGTGCAATCAGTGCATCCAGAATAGCATCGGAAATCGCGTCACAGATTTTGTCCGGATGACCTTCAGTTACAGACTCGGATGTAAATAAAATTTTCTCCTTATTTTCCATTTCTTATTTTTTTCCTTTCTTCGTTGGACGGGATTTGCATTTCCCGCAAAAAAAGAACAGCCCGGACAAGCGGACTGTCTTATAAATGACGTTTATATAAACAATCCTCTTATTGTTCGATTACTCGCTCAGGTTGGCACCTTCCTCTTCTTCAAGGGGTTGCCGTGGCTTCATAGATCCTATGTATCTCCACCACTCTGAATAAAAGGCTATTCTTCAGTTTTCCTGTTGCAAGCAATACAATATACTGATTGCTTATAAATGTCAATAGACATTTAAGAGGATTTGACTATTTTGTAACAAATCCCTTATAAATTCCTATCAACCTACGCGAAGACGGAATTTCTGGATCTCTTTCTCGCTGGAAACGCGCTCGATCTCAGCACCCAGACTGCGGAGCTTCTCCTCAAAATTCTCATATCCACGCTGAATATAAACAATATCATCCACAATGGTGATTCCCTCTGCTGCAAGGCCTGCAATTACAAGGGCTGCTCCTGCACGAAGATCCGGTGCGCTTACTCTCGCACCTGTCAGCTTCTCCACACCATCAATGATTGCGGAATTACCCTCAACCTTAATGCATGCACCCATTCTGGAAAGCTCGTCTGCATATTTGAAACGATTCTCAAAAATACTCTCTGTTACAATACTGGTGCCTTCTGCAAGTGCCAGTGTCACTGCAATCTGGGGCTGCATATCTGTAGGATATCCGGGATATGGAAGAGTCTTCACATGAGTACGATGAAGTCTGTTCACAGCGCGTACACGTACTGCATCATCAAACTCCTGTACCTCGCATCCAATCTCCTCAAGCTTGGCTGTGGTAGCCTCAAGATGCTTCGGGATCACGTTTCTTACAGTCACATCTCCGCCAGTAGCTGCTGCCGCGAACATAAAAGTTCCAGCCTCGATCTGATCCGGAATAATGGAATATTCGGTACGGTGAAGCTTCTCCACACCTTTGATACGGATCACATCTGTACCTGCACCCTTAATATTGGCACCCATGCTATTCAGGAAATTGGCAACGTCTACAACGTGAGGCTCTCTGGCTGCATTCTCAATAATCGTGCGGCCTGGTGCCAGGGATGCTGCCATCATAATGTTAATCGTCGCTCCAACGGAAACCACATCAAGGAAAATATGGCTGCCATGAAGATTTGCTGCCTCTGCAACAATTGCGCCGTGAAGAATATCCACCTTGGCACCAAGGGCTCTGAATCCTTTCAGATGCTGGTCGATTGGACGGCTTCCAATATTGCATCCGCCTGGAAGCGGAACTTCCGCTCTTTTATATTTGCCAAGCAAAGCACCAAGAAGATAGTATGATGCACGAATCTTCTTAATGTACTCATAATCTACACTTACATCCCCAATGGTAGAACCATTGATCTTAACTGTTGACTTGTCAATTCGGTCAACCTGTGCACCGATTCCTGCAATTGCTTCAAGTAAAACATTGATGTCTCTAACGTCAGGCAGATTCTCGATCAGGATGGTCTCATCCGTCATGATAGCTGCTGATAAAATAGCAAGGGCAGCATTCTTCGCACCTGCTATCTCCACTTCACCTACAAGCGGATTTCCACCTTTAATCACATACTGTTCCATAACACACCTCTATTATTCTTACTCCACGAGCTCCTGGCTCTCCTCTGTCTACAGTTCAAACAGACCACCATAAACAGCAGCCTGCCAAGTTACTTATTTATTTCTTTCTGTAGTGTTTCCAAAAGTGCCTGCAGACTTGCTTCCAAATCTTTCCCCTCTTCATCTACCACAATGTCTGCATACTTCTCGTATAAGGGAACACGCTCTTCATACAGACTCTTAAGAGTCTGCCCTTCCTTCAAAAGTACGCCTCTTTTCTTAAGATTGCCAAGTCTTTTCTCAAGAGACTCCAAGGAAAGTCTGAGATACACTACTTTTCCAATTGATTTCAAATGCTCCATCGCTTCACTGCAGTATACCACGCTTCCTCCGGTAGCAATTACAGTGTCTTCCGTTTCTATAGACGCATTTACACGGTTCTCGATGGCCTTGAAACCTTCTTCGCCTTCTTCATCAATGATCTGATAAAGACGTCTTTTTTCTTCTTTTTGTATTAAAAGATCTGAATCTAAAAATTCATATCCAAGTATTTTCGCAAGAACAACGCCCAGAGTGCTTTTACCTGCACCGGGCATTCCAATTAATGTAATATTATTTATTTTCATTCGATATTCCCTTTAATAATAACACAGAATAAACATTATTGCAATCCCATTAAGAAATTGTTACCTATTTCGGGTTTTTGCGCGTTTTTTCCCCTTCTTTACGCTGTATCCGAACGTGCCCAGCTTTTTGCCAAGGCCCAGATATTCTCCATGGGAATACACCATCAGTTTGGATAGATTCAGCTGGAATTTATTGTTTTTATCCATGTAGGCTTCATCCGCATGCACTGCCACAACCTCAGCAAGAAACATGTGATGGGAACCAAGCTTCTCAATCTTTTTCACCTTGCATTCGATATTTACAGGTGACTCTCCGATCATTGGTGCTTTCACATGATCTGCCTTTTCTTTGGTAAGATGAAGCTCCTGGAATTTGTCTACATCTCTGCCGGAGCGCACACCGCAGTAATCGGTAGCGTATGCCAGCTCCTCTGTGGTAAGGTTCAGGACAAATTCCTTCGTCTTGCAGATCATGTCGTAGGAAAATCTGCTGGGACGAACGGAAATGCTTACCATTGGCGGGTTAGTGCACACAGTACCAGCCCACGCCACCGTTATGATATTATCGTTGCCCTCTCCGTCTGTAACGCTGACCATCACAGCTGGAAGGGGATAAAGCATATTGCCTGGTTTCCAGGTCTGTTTTGCCATATTTCTACTCCTCTTTTATGTGAAATAAATGGGCATTAGTTGAAATCATTTGCCATGACCTGAGCAGCCTCCATCATAGCCGGAATCATCTGCTTCTTACGGGAAACTACGCCCTTGAGGTGGAAGCATTCATCTTCAGGCTCCTGCTGGAACGCAATTTTTCCCATCTCCTCGCTGCCCTCTCCGTAATAAATTACATCGGAGGACTCGTCCATAATATTGGTTAACATAAAGTAAACACGGGAAATTCCATGACGGCCGCACTCGCTTACCATAAACGGTTTCAGGCGGGCTTTGATTTCCTGAAGCTCTTCCTCGTCCATGGAGCTGATCTGGCCAACACCAAATGCCACATTTCCCTCTGCAATAAATTTCTTGTAATCCTGATAGAAAATTTCCTCAGGTGCCTTATCCTTCAGATTGCTTCCTGCCTTGAACATTTCTCTTGCAAACTCTTCAATCTTGATATCTGCAATAAGGGCAAGGGCGCTTGCTGCAATCTTATCCTGCTGTGTACAGGTCGGAGAACGGAACATTAAGGTGTCAGAAATAATAGCAGCGCAAAGAAGTCCCGCGATCTTAGGCGGAATTTCCAGTCTCTGCTCGTCATAAATCCGGTAAAGGATTGTCGCTGTACAGCCTACCGGCTCATTTCTGAAGTTGATAGGCTTCATGGTTTCAAGAGAACCAAGCTTATGATGATCGATGATCTCAAGAATTTCTGCTTTCTCAATATTGTCAACAGCCTGGTCTTTCTCATTGTGATCTACAAGAATGACCTGCTTCTTGTGCATATCCAGGAAATTTCGTCTGGAAATGGTTCCCACGCATTTTCCCCTTTTATTGATAACCGGGAAAGCACGGTGACGGTGCTTGATCATAACATCCTGAATATCATCAGTGAAATCCTCCGTGCTGAAAGTAACCAGATTATCTTTTTTCATCACGTAATTTACCGGAATACTCTGGTTGATCATTCGGGCAATCGTGTAAGTGTCATATGGGGATGTAATAATAACGATCTGCCTCTCATGTGCTTTCTGAATTACCTTCTCACTTACCTGGATATTCATTCCCACAATAATGCAGCTTACGTTCATCTCAATTGCTTTTAGCTGATCTTCTTCACGGTTTCCAAGAATAACCATATCGTTTTCTTCGATGTATTTCTTCATCATCTCCGGATCTGCGGTTCCGATGAGGATTTTTCCTTTGGTAAAATAACCGTGTCCGTTTCCTTCTACAATCTCACCGTCAAGGGTATCCTTGATCTTGTTGTACTGGGTTCTGGCGTTGGCAAGAAGATAGCTGTCCTTGGTATCCATATAAATATCGGCAATATCTCCGATGGTTACGATTCCCTCCAGTTCATCATCACTGTTGCAGATAGGAAGGGTAACAATTCCCTTGTTCTGCATCATATCCCAGGCATTTTTCAGGGACATGGTGCGGTCTGCATCCGGCTTCGGACGAATGTCCATATCCTTTACCTGCGTTCCAATGTTTCCCAGATAGGCTGGCGGCTGCACGCCAAAACGGTTCAGCACATACTGGGTCTCCTCATTGATCTGGCCTGCGCGTCTTGGAATGTAGCGCTTGGTCTGAGTGGTTCTGTTCTTGATATCAGCATAAGCAATCGCGGAGCAGATGGAATCTGTATCCGGATTTTTGTGTCCCATTACAAATACTTTCTGATTCTTCATTCACATTCTTCCTTCTGTTAGTTCAGCTTAATGTTTGCAAATAATGAGCCCAGGGATGTGGTTGCTTCTTCTCCTGACTGTGGAATTTCGATTTCCTCTTCTTCCACTTCTTTTGCCATCATATCGGTTGCTTCCTTGATGCTCAGGCTCAGCTTGCCGTCTTTTACTGCAGTAACCTTTACCTTTACTTTGTCTCCTACAGCAAGTACTTCAGATGGTTTGCGGATTCTCTTCTCGCAGATCTGGGAAATATGTACCAGTCCGGATACGCCGTTTCCAAGGTCTACAAATGCACCGTATGGCTGAAGGCTTTCTACTGTTCCTTCTGTTACAAAGCCTGGCTGGATATTGGAAATTTTATTCTTTCTTTCCTCTTCTGCTTTCTCTCTGAGGATTTCTTTGGCTGAAAGAATCAGCTTCTTGTCCTCTTTATCTACGTCAATTACCTGAACCTGGATATGTTTATTCAGGTATTCGTTGGTATCTTCTACATAGCTTAAGGCAAGCTTGGATGCAGGGATAAAGCCGCGCACGCCTTCTACATAGGCAACTGCGCCGCCGTTTACAACGCCTTTTACAACTACGTCAAGAACTTCGCCGGAAGCTTTCATTTCTTTTAATTTATCCCATGCGAGAACATCTGTTGCCTCTACTTTGGATAAAAGGATGTTGCCGTTTCCGTCATCTTTTCTTACTACTGTTGCGGAAACTTCATCTCCTGGATGTACCTCTTCTTTTACGTTAAATCCAGGTTCTCTGCTGTAATCCTCTATCGGGATGATTCCTTCTGCATAATATTTCAGATCTACAATAATTTCTTTATCATCTACACTCACAACTGTTCCTGTAAGAATGTCGCCTTCTTCAATTTTCTTAAAAGAAGCTTCCAGTTCAGCTTCGTAATCTTTCATTGTCTCTGCCATGACCTATGACTCCTTTCCTAATTTGGAAAAACCGCGGGATTCGCGAAACTATGTGCTTTGCCCGACGGAAACCGCGAATTCCGCTGCGCTCCGTTTGCGTAGCGCCAAAAACATGTGCTACGCCCATGTTTTTGGCTTCATTATAGCACACCAATATTTCCTTGCAAATAAAAAAATCCCCGTATAAAACGAGGAGTGCCCCGACAGTGGCTGCCGGGGCGATTATTATGAAAAAATTTTATGTGTAATGGTGTCATTACAACGTCTTCTGTGTGTGTTCTTTCGAACTGATTATATAGTATCAGATACTTATGAACAAAATATGAACTATTAATGAACTTTTGGTTTATTTGCACAATTTGTCTTTTCATTTTCCTCTATTTTTATAAAAATAATACATCACATTTCACACTTTAGTTTGATAAAGCTATACATTTTGCACATTTTCTTATTTTTATTCAAACAATCCTTTTACAAAATCAATTAGTTTTGCCACAAGACCCTTGGCATCATCCTTTGTCACACCCATATCTTTCAGTTTGTTGTACACAGAATTTACATCACTTCTCAGTGCATCCTCATTGATCTGTGCATCCAGAACCTTGCGTACAACGGAAACAAGAGAATCTGCCTCGGAATCGGATAAGGTTACACTGAAATGGTCTGCTGCCTGAGTGATGGCACTTCTTACCTGGTCATCTGTAATATTTTGCTGGTCAACAAGATCCTTGGCATACATAATAATATCAACTGCCTTCTGGGGATCGGAAGCAAGAAAATCAATTCCGCTGTCAAGAAGACTCTCTACCACTTCAGTGTCTGTTGATGCCATAACCGGCATTGGTGCGGAACATGCAAGAACTCCTGCAAGAATAAGTGCTGCTGATTTTTTCATTTTTATCATGATAGTTACCTCCTGATTAACGTTTCGTTCACAAATTACCTGAAACTGGTCACAAATGAGCTGATACCTCTTCATATCTGGTATATTTGTCCTGTTTCGTCCCAAAACCATTCAAATATACACACCTCATTCTCTTCCAGATTCCAGCCTATTATACTACATTCCTCTTTTGAATTTGTAAAATGCATCTAAAAACTTCATAATATTTTTATAACTAATGCTCAAAAAAGGGGCTTTTTTCCAGCGGTTACAAATCTTTTCAATTTCGTTCACTAATTTTTCATAAGATAAACACGATTCTTTCAAACTTTCCCGATATACTAACATCATAAAAATAATAACAGCCAACATTATTTTTATAAAATTTCTTTTTCATATGTCAGTCACTTAGAAGTGATTGACTCTCCTTCCTTTTAAAAAATATATTTGAGACAAAATAAAAATCACCCGTCTAGCCACCGGGTGATTTTTATTTGTAATATCAGGGTTCCAAACTTAAAAGCGTTAGAGCGTGTTTGCATGGTAACGCTTTTAAACTTGGAACCCACAAACATGAAGAAGTAGCGATTTACGCAGTAAATCAGCGGATTCTGAATGTTTGTAGGATTGCGGGAGCAGCTAAACTGCGTAGCAATCCGCAGATATTAAGAACGGGGCCAAAGCCCCGTTCTTACCTTCCTTCTTATCTTAATTTATGAAACGCATTCGCCAGATCCGCAAACTCCTTCAATGTAAGAGCCTCGCCCCTTACGTTTGCCGGAATTCCGGTCTCAGCCATAGCTTTCTCAATCTCTTCTTTGGAAAAATCCAGCTCCTGTGAATTCTTCAGCCCATTTATCAGTGTCTTGCGTCGCTGGTTAAAGGATGCACGAATCAGCCTGAACATCAGCTTCTCATTCTCCACCTGTACCGGCGGCTCCTCATAGCGCACCAGCTGGATCACAGCGCTTCCCACCTTTGGTCTTGGCATAAAACAGTTCGGCGGAACATTGGCAATAATCTGGGGCTTCGCATAATACTGTACAGCCAGCGACAATGCGCCATAATCCTTCGTTCCTGGTCCAACCTGCATTCTGTCCGCAACTTCCTTCTGCACCATAATGGTGATAGAAGAAATGGGGACATGATTCTCAAAAAGTCCCATGATGATCGGTGTGGTAATGTAGTACGGAAGATTCGCAACAACCTTGATGGGCTTTCCGCCGTTTTTCTCCTGCGCCAGCGCCGCAATATCCACTTTCAGGATATCCTCATTGATCACAGTCACATTATCCCAGTCCTTAAGCGTGTCATTCTCCAGAATAGGAATCAATGTTTTATCAATCTCCACAGCCACAACTTCCCTGGCGGCCTCCGCCAGATACTGGGTCATAGTTCCAATACCAGGTCCAATTTCCAGAACGAAATCATCCTTGGTAATCTGGGAAGCATCGATAATTTTTTCCAGAACGTGAGTATCGATAAGAAAATTCTGACCAAACCTTTTCTGGAAAGCAAAATTATACTTTTGAAGGACTTCAATGGTATACTTCGGGTTTCCTAAATAAGGTCTGGTCATGTTCATTTCCTCTTTCTTTAAAATATTGTCAGCGGTTAAGCACCACTGCTCTGTCATTATTTATTTCGCAAAATCTTTCTCATAGAGAACCGTAAATCCATCACGGTCCACTCTCTTTTTCTTGTTGAACTTCAGAAGTCCGCCCTGAGATTTCGCCATTGCAGTGTCAAGCATTTCCTTCACTGCACCGATGTTCATTGGCTGGTCTTCCTTCTGGTTCACACCAATCAGATTATACAATGCAAGCATTCCCATCTGATCGATCTTAAATCCATTTTCTTTCGTATAAACTCTTGCGAAGTTTACAAGCTCGTCATTGGTAAATACCGGAATGTTGATCATGGACGTGAATTTCTTCGCAAATTTCGGGAATCTGGCAATCAGCTTGCGCATTCCGATCTTCTCATCCTCAATGATCACAGTAAGTCCGTCTGTACGGAACTCCATAGCTTTATCCAGAACCTCCACTGTCTCTGCAGTAAGCTGGTTGGCATTCTCAATAACCAGGAAACCGCCGCGAAGCTTATTCACTACTTTCGCAATCTCCATATCGTTCAGCTGGTCTGCAAATACATATGCCACCTTGGATGCCGGCAGATTCAGTTCTTTACAGATTGCCGGAATCAGGCTTGCGATCAGTCTGGTCTTACCTGTCTCCTTGCCGCCCATAACAATGACGTTTCCAGTCTTGGAGGTCTTGTCAGCTGCTGCCATCTGCACATCGCAAAGTGCACTGATCAGCTGTTCCTTCATTCCCGGAACCTTTACAAAGTATGTAAACAGCTTCTTCTCATCATCTGTAAGAGTTTTCTCCCTCGGAATAATATCTGACGGATTATTTTTCTTCTTCGGCTGGATGGAATCGATGAACTGCTCCAGTTCCTCTTCCTCACTAAGAGGTGCCTTCTCAGCTTCTTCTTCCTCATCTTCAGACTCGTATTCGGAATCCTCGTCATACTCATCGTCTTCAGAATCATCATCCACTTCTTTCGCATCCTCTACGGCTGCAATATTGGGAACTTCGTCTTCATCCTGTCCCATGCTTTCCTTAAGCATATTGGCAATGAACTCGTCCTCAGACATAGCTTCATCTGCATTTCTGCGTCCAGCTGGTCCGTTCATGAATTCATCCTCTGCTGCCTGAAGATCTTCCTCACTTAAAAATTCCTCTTCTTCAAGCTGTACAACAGGTTTTTTCTTCTTATGGGATTTCTTCGGAACTTCTTTTGCAGCCTCTGCAATTTCCTCGTTCTCTTCCTCTATTTTTGCTTCATCCGGATGCTCGTCCGGAATCTCAATTCCCTGTGCGGATGCAGCAGCAAGGATGGTATCCTCAAGATTGAAATCCTTCAGATCAGCTTCCGGCTTCTCTTCTTCCGCTGCTTCCTCTTTTTCTTCAGAGTCATCGCCAAAAAGATTATTCTGTGCAGGTGCCTTTGGAATTTCCACTTCATCCGGATTCATATTCTTCATGGATTCCGGAATATTCAGGGTCGGCATTTTCAGAGGTGCTGCCTCCTGGGACTCCTCTTCTGTTTCTGTGGTGTCCTGCTCTGCTTCAACCGATTCTTCTGCAGTTTCTTCAGCATCTGTTTCTGCTTCAGCAACTTCCTCTACAGCTTCTTCTGTATCCTCAGTAGTCTCAGGCTCTTCAACACTTTCACCTTCCGCAGCCTCATCTGCACTGCTGTCGGCATCAGCCTCAGAATCCTGCTCTGCTGGATTCTCCTCAACTTCAACCTTTTTCTCTTCTTTCACCTTTCCGGTCTCCGGCTCAAGCTCCGGTACGCTTGCGTACTCTTTCTCAGTTGCTGGATCACGGAGCATTTCTTCCTGAACTTCTTCGCTTGTCACAGAAGAAGCCATGCTGTCTTCTGTCTCTTCCATCTTGCGGCTTCCGAAAATATCACGAAGACCTTTGGAAATCTTATCCTGGAGACTCTCCACCTCATCCAGCTCTTCAGACTTGATCTGAATGCTCTCGATTTCCTGCTCACCTGATTTAGTCTGAGGCTCAGCAGACTTTTCTTCTGCCTCTACCTTGATGCTGTCCACATCCTCAGGCTTCAGAAGCTTGGGCACAAACTGCTGCTCATAGCGCTCTTTCTCTTCACCCTTAAGGGCACCCATACGCTGCTTCAGGTCCATGGCTTTCATAACATAGCTGCCTTCATTAAACCAGAGGATGATCTCATTGCAAAGCTCAAGACATTTCTCTTTGTCTCCGTCCTGATAATACAGTTTGGCAAGCTCATAGGACCATTTCTCGGTAAATTCCTTCTCCTTATAGTCCTCCAGAACCTTGATCTGCTCTGCGAGAGGTGCTTTCTTCTCTCTCAAAATTTTGTACTTCAGAATGTACTGGGTATTGTCATTCGGCGCAACCTCTCTATACTCCTCATAGTATTCCACCGCATCGGAAACATCTCCCATTTTCAGTGAAACCTCTACCAGGCGATAAAGAATATTCTTGCCAATAGAAGCTCTGTGATAAGCAAGGAGGAAAATTTCCTTACTGTCCTCATAGCGCTTATTGGCTGCGTAAATCTCACCAACCACACAAAGTGTCCGAACATTTTTTACCCGGCGCCAGTCAATGCTGTCGACTACATTCATAGCGCCTTTATAATCTTTCTGTTCTACTAAATGGTTAATCTCTTCAAGTTTAACCCGAAATTCTTCTTTATCCAAAATTTTCACCAACTTTCCATAGTTACTGCAAGTTTAGCATAACCTATTCTACTTCGCAAGCTTATTTATGCGGCAAATAAACCTGTCCCGCCACAACATGAAAAACTTTATTGATCTGAAACTGATGACTGATAAAATCATCCAGGCCAGTGCATGTGATCATGGTCTGGATATCGTGTATGCTTTCAAGAAGATAATTCTGCCTGCTGCTGTCCAGCTCGGAAAGCACATCATCCAGAAGCAGTACCGGTTTGTCGTGAACGATCTTCTCCACCAGATAAATCTCCGAAAGCTTCAGGGAAAGCGCAGCCGTCCTCTGCTGCCCCTGTGAGCCATACTTGCGGATATCAATTCCATTTACCGAAACCATCAGGTCATCCCTGTGCGGTCCCGAAGATGTCATTTTCATCCGAAGATCCCGGTCACGGTTCCGCCAGAGACTCTGCTCCAGCTCTTCACTCTCCACACTTGGCTCATAGATCACTTCTATATTCTCAATGCCGCCAGTAAGATTCCGGTGAATTTCCCTGATGATCTCATTCAGCGCTTCCACGAATTCTCTTCTTTTTTCAATAATTTTCCGTCCATAGGTAACCAGCTGCATGTCCCATACATCCAAAGTGGAACCAAGTTCTGGCTGCCTGTACATGTCCTTCAGAAGCTTATTTCTCTGATTCAGAACGTGGTTGTAGTCTGCAAGATCCGTGAGATACAGCTTATCCAGCTGGCAAAGCTCTGCATCCATAAACCTTCTTCGCTCTCCCGGTCCGTTTTTGATAATGTTCAGATCCTCCGGGGAAAAGAAAACCAGGTTCACCACTCCCAGCAGTTCCCTGGCCTTCTTGATGGGAAGTCCGTTGATTGCCACACCTTTGGCTTTATTTTTCCGAAGGTGCATGTCGATCTTGTAGGTCATGGAATCCTTTCCTACCATCATCCGGATATGGGATTCCTCCTGGTCAAACCGAATAATTTCTTTATCCTTGCTTCCTTTGTGGGATTTGCTCGTCCCGCAAAGATAGACAGATTCCAGAATGTTTGTTTTTCCCTGGGCATTGTCCCCGTAGAAAATATTCGTTCCTTTGTCAAAAGAAAGCTCCAATGACTCATAGTTTCGAAAATTGCTTAATTTTATGGATTCAATATAAGCCATATTACTCGTTTCCTGACAGAACCTTCACATCCTGGCCGTTATAGGAAATAACGTCACCGCCATAAACCTTGCGGCCTCTTCTGGTGTCCACTTCTCCGTTTACTTTCACAAGCCCGTCGTTAATCACATATTTGGCTTCAACACCATCGGAAACAAGGTCAGCCAGTTTCAGTGCCTGGCCCAGCTTGATAAATTCATCTCTGATTCTGATTTCCAAAAATATACCTCCTGCTGCCCTTTCGGCAGCCTTTCCTGTCTTACCAAAAGCCAGCTTTATCTTGCCTGGTTCTGATTTATATTAACTGGTAAGATTAGATATGTGTAAGTTTCCTCTTCATCTCTGATAAAGCACGGTGCCTTCGGGTTTACCAGATAAATGTCGATCATTTCATCATCAATAACCTTAAGGGCATCGATCAGGAACTTGGGATTAAATCCAATCAGGATATCTTTTCCCTCTTTCTCAATATCAATGTCCTCATTCATGGAACCCATAGCGGAATCAATCTTCAGCTCCATATTGTTATCTGTGATATGAATAATGATTGGTTTCTTGTCTCCCTCTCTTACAAGAAGTGTGGCACGATCGATACAATCCAGAAATTCCTTTTTGTTTATGGAAAGCTTGGTCTCATAATCACTGGAAAGCATCTGGTCAATACGGAAATATTCGCCCTCGATCAGACGGGAAACTACCATTGTCTGGTCAAATTCGAATAAAATATGGTTATTTGTAAAGTAAATACTTACCACATCATCCATTTCTCCGGATAAAATCTTGCTGATCTCGTTCAGAGTCTTGCCAGGAACCACAACTTTGCGGTCAGAATAGTCTTTCTTGAGAGGCATTTTGCGGATCGCAATACGGTGTCCATCCAGGGAAACAATTTTCAGACAATTGTTCTTAATTTCAAACAGCTCACCAGTCATTAATTTGTTGTTATCGTTGACTGCAATTGAGAATATTGTCTGATAAATCATATTCTTTAATGTATATTGAGAGATAGTTAAGGGGTCATCTCGCTCAATCATCGGTAAATATGCGAAATCTTCACCAGATTTTCCTGGAATATTGAATTTTGCTTTCTCACAAGTGATGGTTGCAGTGTATTTATCATCTGTTTTGATGGTAACATCGTTGTCTGGAAGTCTGCGGATAATCTCATAAAAGATCTTTGCATTCAGAGCAACCATACCTTTTTCTTCTATAGAACCTTCAACAATTGTTTCGATTCCAAGTTCCATGTCATTGGTTGTAAACTTGATCTGGTTAGCAGTTGCATCAATCAGAATACATTCCAGAATTGGCATTGTTGTTTTGGAGGGTACAGCTTTTAATGAAATGCTGACGCTCTTCAACAGGTTTGTTTTGGAGCAAATGATTTTCATAATGTGTATAACTTCCTTTCTGGAGAAAATGGGTTTTTCATTAAATATATTTAAGAAGATATCCGCAGTATCCGCCGTAGGGGGTGTGAATATGTGAAAAACTCCCTTCCGCCCAGTGATTAAAAGGGTTTCGGATATGGATAACTTCGTGTAAAACTATTGGATTAGGGTGTGAATAACCTGTGTAAAACCACATTCGCGATTTTTAAGGCAAAAGTTATTCACATTAATACACATAGTATCAACATCTTATACACATGAAATGTGGAAAAAATGTGTTAAGTTTGTGGATTAATTTTTTTCTTTAAAGTATCGATTGTGCTCTGCAGCTGTTCGTTGGTCTGGAGCTCCTTTTCAATCTTCTCAACACCGTGCATAACGGTTGTATGGTCACGATTTCCAAGATACTGTCCTACATTTTTCAGCGGGATCGCCAGAATTTCGCGGCAAAGGTACATGGCAACCTGCCTTGGCATAACAATCTTGGAACTTCTCTTATTTCCGCAAAGGTCTGCAGTGCTTACATTATAATGCTCTGCTACCATAGATATAATGTAGTCTGCGGTAATCTGTTTGGTTTCATTGGGGGCGATGATATCCTTCAGTGCCTGCTCGGCCAGCTCAAGAGTTACCTCTTTTTTCTCAAGCTTTGCATATGCAACTACTTTATTAAAGGCACCTTCCAGCTCACGAATGTTGGATTTGATGTTATTGGCAATATATTTGATAACATCTTCGCTTACGTTGTAGCCGTCCATGTCTTCCTTCTTATGAAGAATAGCCATTCGGGTTTCGTAATCCGGTAAAGTAATGTCTACGATCAGGCCCCATTCGAATCTCGAACGGAAGCGCTCGTCTAAAATCTCCATATCCTTCGGCGGTTTATCGGAAGATATGATAATCTGCTTGTTAGCACTGTAGAGACTGTTAAATGTATGGAAAAATTCCTCCTGAGTGGATTCTTTTCCTATAATAAACTGAATATCATCAATAAGAAGGACGTCGATGTTACGGTATTTCTCACGGAATTTGCTCATAGCGGTATTGTTTCCGTTACGGATCGTCTCGATTAGCTCATTGGTAAATTCCTCGCTGGTAACATAGAGAACCTTGCTGTCATCATCATTTTCAATAATAAAGTGGGCGATGGAATGCATAAGGTGGGTCTTGCCCAGTCCTGCTCCACCGTAGATAAACAGCGGATTGTAGGTATTTCCCGGAGATTCCGCTACGGCCAGGGCTGCTGCCTGTGCCAGCTTGTTGTTACTGCCCACAATAAAGGTATTGAATGTATATTTCGGGTTCAGATTTGCTTCTTCGCATCTGTCCTTAAAACGGTTATTCTGATCAGGTGTGGATTCGGAAGTGGATTTCTTGGTGGGAACATCTTCTGGAAGGATAAATTTAACTTCACAATCCGTCATTCCGGTAACTTCGCTTATTGTAACCTGCAGAGGCAGCTTATAATTCTTATTAATATAGCTTAAACGTACCTGATCAGATGCGATAATGGTAACCACGTTTCCACTTACATCGAAAACCTTCAGGGGTTTCAGCCAGGTATCGAAGCGAACATCGGAAAGATCGTGCTCCTTTTTCACAATTTCCAGGATTTCATCCCATTTTTCTATTACTGTGCTCATGTTTTCCTCCCGTAACACATCTGATTTATAAACATATCGAGGGAAATAATCGGTTTCCCCGATACAGAAGCCATTAAAGGACATAAATATCCTTATATATATTATAATAAATCACGTTTTTTAGCAATGAGAAATTCTTATATAAATAAGAAAATTATGCACATTTTCCGGATTTTTTACGAAAAAATGGAAGAGTAATCCACATAAAGGTGGAAGACCTGAGGAGATAGGGTAAAAATGTAGCAGAACGCGGAAAAAAAGAAAAAATAAAGGAAGAATCGTGTAGAATTGTCCACAATACATCCACAATTAAAGAAAAATACAGTGGATAATGAAAAATTCCCATGGAAAACCAGGAGGATATCTTGTGAATAACCTGCAAAGTTATCAACATTTTGTGTGTGGATAAATGTGGATAACAAGGTTGATAACTAAACTGGTTACCATAACATGGTTTTACAGGTTTCAATAATTGAAATTTATGTGCATAACTCTATCCACTGTCGAAACCCCTCGAAAGATGCTGTTTTTTGTAATAAATGCGTAAAAATCAACATTAAAAAGTGGATAGTTTTGCAGAAAATCCACGGGTTATCCACAAGTTATCCACAAAATGTGGATAATGTTACGTAAACCTCAAAATTAGGACAAGTTATGCACAGTGTGGATAAATAAGTGGATAACTAAAAATATATAAAAATTTTAATTTTGCAAGAATTTTTGCTTGACGAGGGACGCATTTATGAATATAATTGAAATGATGTTCTGATTAGGTTAATAATTTTAAATTCCATATAGATAAAGGAGGTGCTTTACCTATGAAAATGACATTTCAGCCGAAAAAAAGATCAAGAGCGAAAGTCCATGGCTTCAGAGCTCGTATGAGCACAAAAGGCGGACGTAAAGTATTAGCTGCCAGAAGATTAAAAGGAAGAAAGCAGTTATCTGCTTAAGACCGTTAAGACCGCAGTTTCTGTGGTCTTTTCTTCTATAAAGAAATAATCAGAATATGTCGCCTTATACAGCTAAGATAAAGCGAGTGCGGCATTATGAAAATAAGCAAAAGGAGAATCAGATGGAATACTCAGACTCCTTAAAGAAAAATAACGAATTCCAAAGAGTATACCGAAAAGGAACATCACAGGCAAATCGGTATCTGGTGATGTATGTGCTTGAGAACCATGACAGGCACATGGAGAATCGTCTGGGAATATCAGTAAGCAAAAAAGTAGGGAATAGTGTGGTACGCCACAGAGTCACCAGACTGATCAGAGAGAGCTATCGCCTGAATGAGAGATCATTTCGTCAGGGGCTGGACATTGTAGTGGTCGCAAGGCCAAATGCCAAGGACAGGACCTACCAGGAGATCGAGAGTGCACTTATGCACCTTGCAGGAAGAATGAAGATCCGCCGTGAGGCTGAGGTTCATTCAGAAGAATCAGAGAACGGATCAGGTCAGGCAGGAGAGCAGTAGTACTCGCAGATCGTTCCGTGGGAGGGTCATATTATGAACAGATGGAAACCTAAAAATATTATGATCAGATTGATTCGTCTCTATCAGAAATATATATCGCCGATGAAGAGAACAAAATGTCCTTATATTCCCACATGTTCTCAGTATGGTTTAGAAGCAATCGAAAAATATGGTGCGCTTAAGGGCGGGCTTCTTGCAGCGTGGAGAATTCTGCGCTGTAATCCTTTTTCACATGGTGGATACGACCCTGTACCATAAAAGGTGCTGTAAAGTGTTCTTTTTACAATGATAGATTTATAAGATAATATTTTTACAATAAAAGTACAATAAATGACATTGTAAGCCGGAATTATATACAGCAAAACATTGACAATTGAATAGTTAAAGCCTAGGAGGAAACAAACTTGGATATGATTTTATTAACGAAGAGCAGTATTCCTATTATTGGTCAGCTGGCTTCAATTATGGGCTGGATCATGGATGGAATTTACAGAGTCCTGGATCTGGTGGGTATTCAGAACCTGGGTCTTTGTATTATTATCTTTAGTATTATTATCTATTTGCTTATGACACCGTTGCAGGTTAAGCAGCAAAAGTTCTCTAAGTTAAGCAGTGTTATGCAGCCAGAGCTTCAGAAGATTCAGAAGAAATACAAAGATAAAAAAGACCAGGCATCCATGCAGAAAATGCAGGAAGAAACTCAGCTTGTATATCAGAAATACGGTGTTTCACCTACCGGAAGCTGTGTTCAGCTGTTAATTCAGTTTCCTGTCCTGATGGCATTATGGCAGGTAATTTACAAAATTCCGGGTTATGTTGGAAGCGTAAAGACTGTATTTACAGGTCTTGTCGATCAGATTATTGGCGTAAGCGGATATACAGATCTGATTCAGAATTTTATTACAGACAATAAAATGACCCGTGTACAGCTTGCATTGGATAATGGTAAGGCTACCAGTGATTCTGTGATTGACTTCCTTTATGCATTGTCTCCTTCTCAGTGGAAGGATCTTGCATCTATGAATCAATTCAGCGGATTTTCAGATACTATCAATACAACAGCTGCTGAGATTTCAAAGATGCAGAACTTTTTCGGACTTAACATTGCAGACCAGCCATTGAATTACATTAAGGCTGCTTTTGAAGGAGCTTCCATAGCTTTGGCAATTGCTGCAATTATGATTCCTATTCTTTCATGGGCTACTCAGGTGCTAAGCTATAAACTGATGCCGCAGGCAGCAGCTTCTGGTGACAGTAATGATACTATGCAGGCTTCCATGAAGACTATGAATACAGTTATGCCGCTTATGTCAGCTGTATTCTGTTTTACTTTCCCGGTAGGTCTTGGTATTTACTGGATTGCCAGTGCAGTTGTAAGAAGCATACAGCAGCTGGTGATTAACCGCCTGTTGGATAAGATGGACATTAATGATTTGATTAATGAAAACATGAAGAAGCTTGAAAAGAAGCGTACCAAAGAAGGACTTCCACCGCAGAAGATTACCAATCAGGCAAATCAGTCTACAAAAAATATTAATACCAAGATTGACAAAGGCTCCAGCAATGCAAATGCAGAAGAAAGAGCCAGAAAAGTTGAGGAATCCTACCAGAAAGCAAGAAATGCGAAGGCTGGAAGTATTACAGCAAAAGCAAATATGGTCAGGGATTTTGACGAAAGAAACAAGAAGAAGTAACGGTCGGGAACGGAGGGTTTCATAGATGGAGGAGTTTATCCAGTTTTCAGCAAAAACGAAGAATGAAGCAATCACCAAGGCGTGTATCGAATTAGGTGTGTCCAGTGATCAGCTGGATATTGAAGTGGTTTCTGAAGGTAGTTCCGGATTTTTTGGTATCGGAAGCAAACCGGCAATTATCAAAGCACGCAAGATCAATACTGTTTCTGAAGAGGATGAAATACAGGAAATCGTAGATACTGTTAAGGTTGATGCGATTAAAGAAGAGCACAATAAAAAGCCACCTAAGGCTTTTGCAAAAGCTGAGAAGCCGGCTCAAAAGAGTGAGATGGTGAAAGAAAAAGCTCCTGTAAAAGAGCCGAAAGAGCCAAAACCTTTTAAAGATACAAAGGAAAAACAGCCGCGCCCTGCAAAAGAGAAAAATTTTAAAGAACGTCCGGCAAAAGAAAAACCTGTAAAAGAAAAAATGCCAAGAGAAGAGAAGCCAAAGCAGTCCAAGCCTGTTGAGATCATCACCGATCCGGCTGAGATTAAAGACATTGAGGACAGAGCAATTGCATTCCTTCGCGATGTATTTGCATCCATGAATCTTGGCGAAGTGGAGATCACTTCCAAATACAACACAAATGACGGATGCCTTGAGGTTGCATTTGAAGGAGAGGATATGGGAATCCTGATCGGTAAGAGAGGACAGACCCTTGACTCCCTGCAGTACCTTACAAGCCTTGTTGTAAACAAGGGCAAGACCAATTATATCAGGGTGAAGCTTGATACAGAAGATTACCGCAGACGCCGCAAGGAGACTCTGGAGAATCTTGCAAGAGGAATTGCCTACAAGGTTAAGAAGACAAGAAAGCCAGTTGTACTTGAGCCAATGAACCCATATGAGAGAAGAATCATTCACTCAGCACTTCAGGGCAACAAGTATGTGGAGACTGTCAGCGAGGGCGAAGAGCCATACCGCCACGTTGTAGTAAAATTAAAAAGATGGTAAATGATTAAGTTATTCCAGGTGAAAGATGGAAGAACGGAAGCATTAGGCTTTTGTTTTCATGTCTTTCCCTGGGATAATTTTTTTTGTATAATAAGAGAAGCAATCAAACATGGAGGAAATCACATGAATACAACAATTGCAGCGATATCTACTGCTGTGAGTGCTTCGGGAATCGGAATCATCCGAATCAGCGGCCCGGAAGCCATGGACGTTATATCCCGCATTTACCGTTCCAAGGGCGGGAAAAAGAAGATCAAAGAAGTACCCACCCATACCATTCACTATGGCTATATTTATGATGGGGAAGAAGCGGTAGATGAAGTTCTGGTTATGGTTATGCGCGCGCCCAAAACATTCACAGGAGAAGATACCGTAGAAATTGACTGTCATGGCGGTGTCTATGCCATGAACCGTGTGCTGGAGACCGTCCTGAAAAACGGTGCTAAAATAGCCGGCCCGGGAGAGTTTACCAAGAGGGCATTCCTCAACGGCAGACTGGACCTTTCCCAGGCAGAGGCTGTTATGGATGTGATCCAGGCGAAGAATGAATATGCCCTGAGAAGTTCCATGAGCCAGCTGAAAGGCTCTGTCCAGAAGACAATCAAGGAGATCCGGAATGATCTGATTTATGAAATTGCTTTTATTGAGTCAGCACTTGATGACCCGGAGCACATCAGCCTTGATGGATATCCACAGAAGCTTCTCGGAATTGTGGAAAAAGAACAGAGATCCATCGACGGCCTGTTGAAAACTTCCTCAGACGGAAAGATCATCCGAGAGGGAATTGAGACTGTTATCGTAGGAAAGCCAAATGCCGGCAAGTCTTCCCTTCTGAACCTTCTGGTTGGGGAAAATAAGGCCATTGTAACGGATATTGAGGGAACCACAAGAGACATTCTGGAAGAGTACATCACTCTTCATGGAATCACGCTGAAAATTGTGGATACTGCGGGAATCCGTGAAACCCAGGATGTAGTGGAGAAAATCGGCGTATCCCGTGCCCGTGAGGCGGCAAAAGATGCGGACCTGATCTTGTACGTGGTTGACAGTTCCACACTTCTTGACGAAAATGATGAAGAGATCATAGAGATGCTGAAAGGCAGAAAAGCCATTGTGCTTTATAACAAAACAGACCTTGCGTCTGCAGTAAGCATGGAGGCGCTGGAAGAGAGAACTTCTCATCCAGTGATTCCCATTTCTGCCAAAGAAGAGACTGGAATCACCCAGCTTGCTGAGACGATTAAGTCCATGTTTTTCAGCGGAAAGATTTCTTTTAATGATGAGGTTTATATTACCAATGCCCGCCACAAGGAGGCACTGGAGGAGGCAGCCCAAAGCCTTTCCATGGTGCGAAGAAGCATCGAGGACGGCATGCCGGAGGACTTCTTTTCCATTGATCTGATGGCTGCCTACGCAAGCCTTGGAAAGATTACAGGAGAGGAAGTTGGCGAGGATCTGGTGAACGAGATCTTCAGTAAATTCTGTATGGGAAAATAATGGATGTGTAGATTATACGAGGAGATTGATCATGAAAACACTGGAAGAAAATTATGACATTGTAGTGGTTGGTGCAGGTCATGCAGGCTGTGAGGCAGCACTTGCAGGCGCAAGACTGGGGCTCGATACCATTATGTTTACAGTCAGTGCAGAGAGTATTGCACTGATGCCCTGCAATCCCAATGTAGGGGGCAGCTCTAAGGGCCATCTGGTACGTGAACTGGATGCCCTGGGCGGCGAAATGGGAAAAAATATTGACAAGACCTTCATTCAGTCCAAAATGCTGAACTGTTCCAAGGGTCCGGCTGTCCACTCCCTTCGCGCCCAGGCCGACAAGCAGGCATACAGCAACGAAATGAGAAAGACTCTGGAGAATCAGGAGAACCTGACTATCCGCCAGGGAGAAGTAACCAAGCTTCTTGTTGAGGATGGGAAAATCACCGGAGTGAAGACTTATTCTGGCGCAGTTTACCACTGTAAGGCAGTTGTTCTGTGTACCGGAACTTACCTGAAGGCAAGATGTATTTACGGTGATGTAAGCAATTATACAGGCCCCAATGGACTTCAGGCGGCAAATTATCTGACCGATTCCCTGAAGGAGCTTGGAATCGAAATGTTCCGTTTCAAGACCGGAACACCTGCCAGAATTGCAGGAAATACCATTGATTACAGCAAAATGGAAGAACAGTTCGGTGACGAAAGAGTGGTGCCGTTTTCCTTTTCCACAGACCCGGAGGACGTGCAGATTGAGCAGAAATCCTGCTGGCTGACTTACACCAATGAGACTACCCATGATATTATTCGCGCGAACCTGGATCGTTCCCCGCTGTATTCCGGTATGATCGAGGGAACTGGTCCACGTTATTGTCCGTCTATTGAGGATAAAGTAGTTCGTTTTGCAGATAAAAAGAGACATCAGGTGTTTATCGAGCCAGAAGGCATGTACACAAATGAGATGTATATTGGCGGTATGTCAAGCTCCCTTCCGGAGGATGTGCAGGAGGCAATGTACCACAGCGTACCAGGCCTTGAGCATGCCAAAATCGTGAAAAATGCTTATGCGATCGAGTATGACTGCATCAATCCAAGACAGCTTTATCCAACACTGGAATTTAAGAAAATCAAAGGACTTTTCAGCGGCGGGCAGTTTAACGGAAGCTCTGGATACGAGGAGGCAGCAGCCCAGGGACTGATCGCAGGCATCAATGCGGCCATGGAAGTACTGGGAAAAGACCAGCTGATCCTGGATCGTTCTGAGGCTTATATCGGCGTTTTGATTGATGATCTGGTTACCAAAGAAAACCATGAACCGTACCGTATGATGACCAGCCGTGCAGAGTATCGTCTGCTTCTCCGTCAGGATAATGCGGACCTGAGACTTCGCAAAAAAGGCTGGGAAGTAGGTCTTGTGGATGATGAAACCTATGCAAAAGTAGTGGAAAAAGAGCGCCTGATCAAAGAAGAGATCCAGCGTGTTGAGAATACAAATGTAGGTATGACAGAGGCTGTTCAGAGCCTTCTGGAAAGCAAGGGAAGCACCCCTTTGAAGTCCGGAATCAGCCTTGCTGAACTGATCCGCAGACCAGAGCTTTCTTATGAGGATGTGGCTCCTATTGACAAGAATCGACCGGAGCTTGCCTGGGATGTGCAGGAACAGGTGAATATTAATATTAAATATGACGGCTATATTCGCCGCCAGATGAAGCAGGTAGAGCAGTTTAAGAAGCTGGAAGCTAAGAAGATTCCTGAAAATCTGGACTATGAGAAAGTAAAGAGCCTGCGCATTGAGGCGCGCCAGAAACTGGAACTTTACAGACCGGTTTCCATTGGACAGGCATCCCGAATTTCCGGCGTTTCCCCGGCTGATATTTCGGTACTGTTAGTGTATATGGAGCAGTACGGGAAGAATCATTAATTTGGTACGTTTTAACGGATAAAAATAAAAAGCAGTTTAACGTAAGGAGACATATATGGAATACGATTTAACTCTCTTTGAGAAAGGCCTTGAAGAGCTTGGAATTGCCCTTTCCCAGGACCAGAAAAAGCAGTTTATCACCTATTATGAGTACCTTGTGGAGAAAAATAAGGTGATGAATCTGACTGCAATTACCGAGTATGAGGAAGTAATTCTGAAGCATTTCCTGGACAGCCTTTCGATTGTAAAGGTAAGTAATTTTGACCAGAATAAGCTTGCAGGAAAATCTGTCATTGACATTGGAACCGGCGCCGGATTCCCTGGAATTCCACTGAAAATTGCCTTTCCGGAGCTGAAGATTACCCTTCTGGATTCCCTGAACAAAAGGGTAAATTTCCTGAATGAGGTAATTGAAATGCTGGGGCTTAAGAACGTAACCGCAGTCCACGGAAGAGCTGAAGACTACGCCAAACAGAAAGAGCACAGGGAGAAATACGACTTCTGCGTCTCCCGCGCTGTAGCCAATTTAAGTACTCTTTCCGAGTACTGCATCCCCTTTGTAAAAGAAGGCGGAAGCTTTATTTCCTATAAATCCGGTAAGATCGACGAGGAACTTACCCAGGCCGAAAATGCCGTAAAAATCCTCGGCGGCAAAGTTCAGGACGTGGTAAAATTCCCACTTATGGACACTGATATGGACCGTTCTTTCGTCGTAATCAAGAAGGTAAAACCAACTGCAAAGAAGTATCCAAGGAAGGCTGGATTGCCCTCTAAAGAGCCGCTGGCGTAAGTCTTAAAAAGAAGATTCCGGGCAGATTTTGCTGCCTGGAATTTTTTACTTTCCAAAACACATTTCCAACACAAAATAATCACACTTTTCTCACACAATCATCTAAATTTCCTCACAGTTTGTACATAGAATTATCATAGAAAGTTGTCAGGGATACTCCTGATGCTTGCAACTTGAAGGAGGTAAAGAAACTTGATTGAAGTAAAAAATCTGGTAAAACGCTATGGCGACCATACCGCTGTAGACCACCTTTCTTTTGAAATTGAGAAAGGTAAGATTTACGGATTTCTGGGTCCTAACGGCGCCGGAAAATCCACAACCATGAATATGATAACCGGATATATTGCATCCACCGAGGGAACAGTAGTAATTGATGGTCATGATATTCTGGAAGAACCTGAGGAGGCAAAAAAATGCATCGGATACTTACCCGAAATGCCGCCCCTTTATTTTGATATGACAGTTCTGGAATATCTGAAATTCGTTGCAGATCTGAAGAAAATTCCGAAAGCTAAAAAAGCATCCATGATCGAAGAAATTATGGATATGGTAAAAATCACAGACATGAAAAACCGTCTGATCAAAAACCTTTCCAAAGGTTACAGACAGAGGGTTGGTATTGCACAGGCTGTGCTTGGATACCCGGAAGTCATTATTCTGGATGAGCCAACGGTAGGCCTTGACCCGAAACAGATCAACGAAATCCGAGAGCTGATCAAAGGCCTGAAAAAGAAACACACCGTAATCTTAAGCTCCCATATTCTTTCCGAAGTCAGTGCAATTTGTGATTACGTGCTGATTATTTCCCATGGAAAGCTGGTAGCCAGCGATACACCTGAGAATCTTGGAAAACTGGCAGCAGGCTCCAACAACCTGAATCTTCTTGTCAAGGGTCAGAAAGACACCATCAGAGCCGCTTTAGAGAGCGTAGAAAGCGTGAAAGAGGTTACGGTTAAGAAAGATACAAAGAGCACAGAAGAAGGCGTATACAGCGTCACAGTGGGCACAGAGGAGAATACGGATGTACGTGAGAAAGTATTCTACAGCATGGTAAATGCTGACTGTCCGATCCTTGAAATGCAGTCTAAGAAAGTATCTCTGGAGGAGATTTTCCTTGAACTTACGGAAAGTGAGAAGAAAGATAAAAATCCGGAGAAAAAGAATTCAGGAAAGCCGTTTTTTAAAACCGCTGCAGATGCAGAAAACTATCTGAATGAAAAAGATTCTGGGGAAAGTGAAGCAGAAGAAAACGGATCCGATGAGGAAAAGGAGGAAGAGTAAACCATGCTTGCTATTTATAAAAGGGAGCTGAAAAGCTACCTGACTTCTATGGTTGGATATCTGTTTATGTTCTTTGTACTGCTTATTGCGGGAATTTATTTCTCCGCATATCAGCTTACAGCAGCATATCCAAAATTTGAATACACATTAAATGCTATGACCTTTGTGTTCCTGATCGCAGTGCCGATCCTGACCATGCGTGTACTTGCTGAAGAAAGAAAACAGAAAACCGATCAGCTGCTGCTGACCTCTCCGGTATCTGTGTTCGGCATTGTAATGGGAAAATATCTGGCACTTGTTACCATTTATGCAATTCCTGTTGCAGTTCTGGCAACTTATCCGCTGCTTATGTCAAAGTTCGGAACAGTAGCTTTTGGATCCGCATACACAGCGCTCCTTGGATTTTTCCTTCTGGGCTGTGCAAACATTGCAATCGGCGTATTTTTCTCAGCAATCACTGAGAGCCAGGTAATTGCTGCGGTTCTGACCTTTGTATTTTTGTTCGCATTTTATATGATGAACGGTATTTCATCCTTCTTTTCACAGACCGCAATGTCCACATGCGTAACATTTGGACTTCTGATCATTGCACTGAGCCTTATGATTTACAGCATGATCAAAAATGCAGTGATCTCAGGTATCATTTGTGTAGCTGGAGAGGCTGTGCTGGTGATTATTTATGTAGTAAAATCCAGTGTGTTTGAAGGCGGAATCCAGAAAGTGATGGAAGTATTTAATTTAAGCTCTCACTTTGAAAATTTCACAAACAGTATTTTTGATGTGACTGGAGTATTGTACTTTGTATCTGTAATTACAATCTGCATATTCCTTACCATGCAGACAATACTGAAGAGACGCTGGAATTAAGGAGGTGGGAAGAAATGTTTTTTAGTAAGAAAAATAATAACAATAACAACATAAACGAAGAAAATACGGAAAGTGTAGAGAAGACAGAAAACAATAACAATAGTAGCAAAAAACAAAGGAAAAAGTTTAAAGATACAATTAACAAAAAGTATCTGAAAAATGGAAGCTACAGTTCTATTATGATTGTTGTATTTGTTGCTATCATTATTGTTATAAATATGATAGTTGGAAATCTTCCTTCTAAATACACCCGGCTTGATATCAGCTCCGAAAAACTTTATACAATCGGAGATGAAACAAAAGCAATGCTGAAGGATCTGGACAAAGATGTGATCATATATCAGATTGCCCAGAGAGGAAGTGAGGACGAAAACATCAGCAACCTGCTTCAGAGATATGCAGATGAGTCTGATCATATTACTGTAGAACAGAAGGACCCGGTGGTAAATCCGAAATTTATCAGTGAATACACAAGTGATAATTTATCATCCAACAGTCTGATTATTGTATGCGGTGACAGGAATAAAGTTGTAAATTATAACAATATATACGAATCATCCCTTGATTACAACACATACAGTTATAAGACAACAGGGTTCGATGGAGAAGGACAGATTACAAGTGCCATTGCATATGTAACCAGCGAGAACCTGCCGGTGATGTATACATTAGAGGGACATGGAGAGCAGGATCTGGATTCCACAGTGAAGGAAGACATTGAGAAAGCCAACATGGAGATTAAGTCCCTGAATCTGCTTACAGAGGGAAGCGTTCCAGAGGATGCGAGCTGTCTGTTGATTGATGCGCCTACAACCGATATCTCAGAAAATGAGAAAACAGCGCTGATCGAGTATCTGGAAAATGGAGGAAAAGCAATGATTTTCTCTGATTACACCGGACAGGAAATGCCGAATTTTGACGCTGTACTTGAAAATTATGGTGTAAATCGAGTAGATGGCCTGGTGTTTGAGGGAGATTCCCAGCACTATGCGGCACAGATGCCATATTATCTGGTACCTACCATAAATAGTACAGACATTACTTCTGATCTTGTTTCTTCTGGATATTATATTCTTATGCCATACGCACAGGGAATTCAGAAATCAGAAGATGTAAGAGATACTGTAACGATTGAAAGTCTTCTCACAACCTCTGATAGTGCTTATTCCAAGACGGATGTGAACAGCGGAACTCTTTCAAAAGAAGATGGAGATGTTGATGGTCCGTTTGATCTGGGTGTAAGCATTACAGAGACTGTTGATACTGATAAAGAAACGCACATTATTTATTATTCAACATCAAATTTACTTCAGAGCCAGGTGAACCAGATGGTTTCCGGCGGAAATGAGAAACTGGTAATGGCTTCCTTAAGTGCTCTTGTTGACACGGAGGACAGCACAACAGTCTCTATCCCGTCCAAGAGCCTGGAAGTATCTTATCTGACTTTGACAGCATATGATGCAAGCTTCTGGAAGATCTGTGTGATTGGTTTGATTCCGGGAGCATTCCTGTTAGTTGGATTTATGATCTGGTTAAAGAGGAGAAAAGCCTGATGAAGAAAAAATCTGTAAATCTTATTACAGCAGTGGGCGTTTTGGTTGTTCTCAGCGGAGCTTACGTAGGTGTAAAAACCTACGTGGCGAAGCAGGATGCCGAAGAGGCAGAAGCCGATGAGGAGGAATCTCAGGAGATTATTTCTATTGCGTCCGATGATGTAAAATCTGTTAAATTTGTAATGGATAAAAAAGAAGTTACTTTTGAGAAAGATGGAGATTCCTGGGTGAAAAGCGATGAGACTGCTTTTCCTGTAGACCAGGATAAAATGGATACTCTGATCAGCTCCCTGAGCTCTGTGAAAGCGGAACGAACACTGGAAGATGTGGAAGACGCTTCTGAGTACGAGCTGGATCAGCCGGAAAATACAATCACAGTGACAATGGAAGATGGAAGTGAAACGGTTATTCGCGTTGGCATGGAGAATGATTCTACCAGCCAGGAATACATTGACCTGGATAAAGATTCCTCCACTGTTTATGTAGTTAGCAATTCCACATTCCAGTCCTTTGAAGGAACCTTGTATGACTTTGCTGAGAGCGGAACTTTCCCAACAGTGGATTCCTCCACAATAAGTAAAGTGTCTGTGGATGGAAAAGATTTTTCCTATAGCATTGAAAAGGATGAAAATAACTTCTGGAACATAACAGAAAACGGCAACACGGAAAAGGCAGATTCTGCAAAAACTACATCCCTGACAAGTGCCGTTTCTGGCATGGCATATGCAAGCTTTGTTAACTACGACTGCTCAGATGAAGAGCTTTCTCAGTATGGTTTGGATAAGCCTTATGCTGAAATTACGGTGGATTATCAGGAAGAAGTCGAGAAAGACTCCGCTGATGAGAAAAATGAGGCTAAAAACGGCTCAGAGGACGCTACAGAGGCACCTGAGAATGCGAACCAGGATGAGAAAAAAGCTGCCGATTCTGAGGAGAGCACGGCGGATGACACAGCAGAAAATGATGATGCAGAAAGTGCGAACGATACAGATACAGACGAAGCTACTGCGGATTCCGAGGGAGATGTAGAAGAGGCTGTAGATGAAGCTGACACAGATTCTGAGGAAGAGGTTGAGACCGAGATGGTTGATCGCGAGCTTGTGATTCAGGTTGGCGATGAGTCATCTGACGGCGGACGATATGTACGCGTAAATGACAGCAATGAAATCTATACAATTTCAGAAGATACGCTGGACACCTTCCTGGGAAAAACAGCTGCCGATTTCTGGGATCTGACAGTAAGTTATCTGTCAGTTAATAACCTGGAAACATTGGATGTAAATTACAAAGGTGATGAGTACACTGTAAATGTTTCACGTGAAACATCTTCGGAAGAAGAGGAAAGCAGTGATGAGGCTGATGTAGATAACAGTGCAGATGACAGTGCTGAGGATGCCTCAAGTTCCGCGACTGTAACATTGTCCTATAAATTGAATGGCGCCGAGCTGGACGGTGCTACATTTACCACTTTCTACAATAAACTGATCAACCTGGCTGCACAAAAACGACTTACTGACAAATTTGAGTCAAACGCAGACCCTGAAATGACAGTAGATTTCACAGATGTTGACGGAAATAAAACAACCGTAGAATATTACTCCTACGATACCAATTACTATGCTGCCGTTACAGATAGAAAAACATATCTGATAAACAAAATGACAGCGAAAGAATTATTCCAGGCATTTGAAACTGTTGCAGGGATAGAGGAGAACAGTACAAGTGATACGGATGATAACACTGAAGAAGAGGGAACTGCTGCTTCTAATAGCCTGGCGGAAGACGAAACAGATGCTGCAGAATGATAGACTGCGAAAACGGGTTGGATAAGAAATAAAATAATTTGATGTAGCTGGCTTTTGATGCGGCAAATTTGAAGAACTTCGATGTAAAACTAAGATGCTAGTTTTGCATCGGAGCTCTTTTACTCTTTTGGGTTTCACAAAAAAATAGACATTCTGCGGAAACTTACTTTTGCATCGCGGAATGTGTTTTACTATCATGCATCTTTACTGTTTTTGAATAACTGCGCGTCGCATTCTCGTTACTTCCAGTGATGAGTTAGACGCGCAAATTTTTTTACAAAAAACAGAACAAACGTTTACACAAACAGATACATATGATATAATATTTATATGGAAAAGATATATTTGATATAGATATAACAAACTTTCATATGGTAGGGGATATGGCTGTTCTTTGCAGTATCATCTTGTCTGGTGTACAAAATACAGAAAAAGGTTTTAAAAAATGGAATCGATACAGAATGTAAAGAAATGTTACAGGATCTTGCAGAAGAATATAAATTTCAGATCCTGGCAATGGAGGTGATGCCGGACCATATCCATCTGCTTGTTTACATCGAAGGACAAAAGGAAAAAGAAAAAAGCCTGACAGAAGAAATGGTTTGTTGGAGGAAAAGAGATGCAGACAGTATCCAGCTATGGCGTAGAAGCACGAAAACAGAATATCCCGATCCGCCAGACACTGGGACTCTATCGGTCTGCGGTCAGCTATCTGACAGAAATATATGAGCAGGTGTGGGAAGAACTGGAAGAGATCCCGGATGCTAAAAGGCGTTTTAATGCCGCAGAGCATCTGGTGCATACTACGAAAAAAATCCTGCACGTTTTGATTTTGACTTCCGCTTCCCGAAGATGCCATCCTACCTCAGAAGAGCTGCAATCCGGCATGCATTGGGAAGTGTATCTTCTTACAAAACACGGATGGATCTGTGGACAAAGTCAGGGGAAAAAACAGGGATGCCCAAACTGGTGTATGAGAATCATGCCATGCCTGTTTTTTACCGTGGTGTCATGTACAGAGAGGGAGCAGAAGGAAAAGAGGAAGCATATCTGAAATTGTATGATGGCCATGACTGGAAATGGTTTTGTGTGCGTTTAAACCATACAGATATGGAATATCTTCGTAAGAACTGGTCGGGGAAAAAGGCATCTGCCCCCGATACTGGAGAAAAGACACCATAAATATTTCCTGCGTTTTTCCTATACGAAAGAAATAACACTTACAAAAACACCGGTAAAAGAACAGGTCATCTGCAGTGTGGATCTGGGGATCAATACCGATGCAGTCTGTACCATTATGCGGGCAGACGGAACTGTCCTGGGAAGAAGATTTATCAATCATCCCAGTGAAAAAGACTGGATGTATCGCACGCTGGGACGGATCCGGAAGTTCCAGAGGGAACACGGCTCTGCGCAGTCACGGGGAAGATGGGCATATACGAAACGCCTGAATATAGAGCTGGGAAAGAAGATCGCAGGTGCAATCATAAGATATGCAGAGGAAAACCATGCAGATGTGATCGTATTCGAATATCTGGAAATGCAGGGGAAGATATCCGGAGAGAAAAAACAGAAACTGCATCTGTGGAGAAAACGGGATATCCAGAAACGCTGTGAACATCAGGCACATAGAAAAGGGATGCGGGTATCCAGAGTCTGCGCATGGGATACAAGCAGGCTTGCATATGATGGCTCCGGAAGGGTATCCCGTGACCCGAAAAACCACAGCCTCTGTGTATTCCAGACCGGAAAAAGATATAACTGTGATCTGTCAGCATCGTATAATATCGGGGCAAGATATTTTATCAGAGAACTTTTAAAACCCCTTCCGGCAACGGAAAGGTCTTTACTGGAGGCAAAAGTCCCTTCAGTAAAGCGTAGGATCTCATGTGTATATGCGGACTTAGGAGAATTATTTTTAGAAATGGAACTTTTAAGAGCAGCATAAACACAGGCAGATATACAGCGGACTACCTGTGATGTTGGAACCTGCCATATCTGGCATGGAAAAGCGCATGACTGCGCATATCCTAAGTTACAGGCGTATCCGCCGATATTTAGCCTTGTCGCTTAAAGCGACTGAGGAGCACGCGACTTTAGTCGTGTGAAATCCACTTACAAAGTACGAAAATAATGTCGGAAAATATATTAAAAGCACGAAAATGTGGACTGCCACAATAAAAGAATAATAAAAGTACTAAAAATAGCACTTTTGAAAGCAAAAGAGATAAAAATAGGACTTGCAAAAGAAAATAGCAATGAAAATCGACATAAAATAAAAGCGTCAGAACATACGCCTTACTAATAAGCGCGCAGGGAACGTTACATTAGAATACGCCTGAAAGATTATTCTTGCGTTTCACGTGCTTTGTTTCACAGAAAAACTTTTCTAGGCACAATCCAAAACACATTGTGCAAACAACAAACAAAACAATGAGGAAATATAAAAATAATAACAAAATACGTGCAGCCTAATTAGGAAAAATAATCCTGCCAAAAATAAAAAATATCAATATATTAGATGAAATGCGCAAAGAAAGAGATAAATAGCGAGAAAAAGATAATATTATGATGAAAATACATATCACAAAATGTGCAAAAGATAAGAAAATGAATAAGTGAACAATGAAAAAGTCTTGAAATGTTATTAAAAAACATTTCAAGACTTTGAAATAACAAAAGAAAAAGCGAGTATTGTTATATAAAAAATAAATGGCGTTAATCGAAAAACGCCCCAACCTGTTCGAGAAACGCTTCTACGTTTTCAATATGTGGGAAATGCTTGGAATAAGGAATGGTTGCGGACTCAATTGCTGGATTAGCTTTACAGTAGTCTTCTACAATTCCTGCACCGTTTGACTCGTCTTCGCCTTCTACAATATAAATACTGTTATCCAGTGTGCTGAGGGCATGACGAATGTTAATATTCATATATTTAGCACTTTGGCTTGAATATAAATACTTGGCATAGTAACCACCCTTATGAGCAGCTTCGTAGTAAGCGTCCAAAACATCACCATCTACGTGGAATGGATTGTAGTAAAGCTTATCCAGGAAGAAATCACTAATTGTTTCACGTGAAACATTTATATGATAAATAAAGGTTCCAAACACTGGCAGTTCTACGAGAAATTTAAATATTTTGTCTTTCTGAGTAGGAATCTGGGCCAGGGAAGCCATACTTACAGGATTGACAAACATAATTTTATTAATGTTTTCTTTGTCATATGCGGCAGCAGTAGTAACAAATGAACATGAGAAGCCACTGGCAATTATATCAGTCTTTTCTTTAATAACATTCTTGATAAAATCGCAGATGACCTGTACAAAGAGGAAATTAGTGTATGTAATTCCAGCTTTTTCAGAACGTCCGCATCCTAACAAATCGAGAGTATAAACTGTATGCTCCTGGGCAAGATGTTTCTCAACACGTGACCATTCATATCCACTTGCACCAGGCATGGCATCGTGGATCAAAAGAATAGGAGAACCGGTGCCTTTCTTTGTATAATATATTTTTCCGAAACGCCATTTGTAGTAGTTGTGGTTGGAAAAATCGAGCATTTCTTTTAATTGTGAAGAGGCAACAATCACTCTATTGGACAGATGGATGACACCAGCAGCGATAGTGGTTAAGGCAGCCAGAGTCAAAAGTTTGTGTTTACTTTCTTTCATTTTTATAGAGAACCTCCTTTGAATTTGTATGTATATTATACGCCTTACAGGTGAATTTTACAATAATTTTGTGGGATTTGTACACTCTGCGGTTGATATCTAAAAGGGCGGCTTAGTGAAGCAATCGTTGCCCGGACGCGAGTTCACAAGGTATATTCATCGCAGGTCGTCGCAACACTCCGCCAAGCTAACTGTCAACTGCGACTAAGCATCTCAGGAGAGCCTTCGATGCTAAGTCTCCGTAGACAGTGGATCTCGTCTACGTTAAGACCGCTCCTGAAATGACCTGCTCACGAATATACCTTGCGAGCTCACTGGTTACTGGTAAGGGGAATGCGCTAAAACGATACTTTTTCACTGGCGCTGGGGAGAGTTTTAACCAATACACAATATCTGCCCGTTATTATTAAGTGGTCATTTCGGGAGTAGAGATAAAATCTGAAGAATTTAATTAAGATCCGTTGTTCTATGCACAGTAATATCAAGTGTTCTTACAGGATGTTATGTAGCCGATTATCTTGGAATCAGTTTTAGCTGTAACTTTAAGCCATAACATTTCATGCGCATTGCATTCACTTCTGTGGAGCAATAGATTTCAACAACCAGATTTCCCCCGGAACACCTGGGGGAAAGCGTCCGCCTTGATTACCTAAACCGCCCTTTTACAAAGTATTGAGCCTATCATTAATAAATATCACCTACCCGTTTGAATTACATTCAAAGTGGGTATAATAATTTTAAAGATAAAAATAGACAATATTTTTACAAAATAAAAAGGCATTTTCTATGTTTCACGTGAAACATTATGTGGCACGATAATTTTAAAAGTGTTATAATAGCAATAGTTCTATGATAGGATTGAAGAAACTATGGAAAAGTGAAGCAATTCGAAAATCTTATGAAAGGGAGGGTTGATATTGGGCAGAACGATTGCAGTTGCAAATCAGAAAGGCGGCGTTGGTAAATCAACAACAGCGATTAACCTTTCGGCATGCCTTGCAGAACAGGGAAAGAAAGTTCTGACGATTGACATGGATCCTCAGGGAAATACTACCAGTGGATTAGGTGTTGACAAAAATGCAGTAGAAGATACCTTATATGAACTTCTGGTAGGACAGTCAGATGTTGAGACAACAATTGTAAAAGATGTAGTAGAAAATGTGGATTTAATACCGTCTAATGTAAATCTGTCTGGAGCAGAAATTGAGTTGGTCGGTATCGACAATAAAGAATACATATTGAAAGAGATTACAGATAAAGTAAAGGACAATTACGATTATATTATTATCGATTGTCCGCCATCTCTCAATATGCTCACCATCAATGCACTTACAGCAGCCACATCCGTACTGGTTCCAATCCAGTGCGAGTATTACGCATTGGAAGGTTTGTCACAGTTGATACATACAATTGATCTGGTCAAAGACAGACTGAACAACAACCTGGAAATCGAAGGCGTTGTATTCACTATGTATGATGCGCGCACCAACTTGTCACTGCAGGTAGTAGAGAATGTTAAGGAAAATCTGCAGCAGAATATTTACAAGACAATTATCCCAAGAAATGTCAGACTGGCAGAAGCTCCAAGCTATGGACAGCCGATCACGATTTACGATCCCAGATCTACCGGAGCAGAAAGCTATCGCCTTCTTGCAGAAGAAGTGATAAACAGGGAGGTTGAATAATGGCAGTCAAGAAGAAAGGACTTGGAAGAGGACTGGATGCTCTTTTCCCTGAGAAACCAGCAGAGAAGAAACCAGTACCAAAGCCCATTACAAAAGAAGTAAATCCAAAGCAGGAGGCTGAGAGTGTAAAAACTACAGTCCCCGCTTCAGACAAAAAAGAAATGACTGCAGATGCGCCGACAGAAGTAAAGAAAACAGAAATGCTTGTGAAAATCTCGAAAGTAGAGCCGAACAGAACTCAGCCAAGAAAACAGTTCGATGAGGATGCTCTGGTAGAATTATCAGAGTCCATTAAACAGTTCGGTATTTTACAACCGCTTCTGGTATCTGACAAAGGTGACTACTACGAGATCATTGCAGGCGAGAGAAGATGGCGAGCTGCCAAGCTGGCTGGCCTGAAAGAAGTTCCGGTTATTATCAAAGAGTTTAACGACCAGCAGGTTGTAGAGATTTCCCTGATTGAGAATATTCAGCGGGAAGACTTAAACCCGATTGAGGAGGCAATGGCCTACAAACGCCTGATCAATGAGTTTAAACTGAAACAGGACAGCATTGCTGAGCGAGTTTCCAAGAGCAGAACTGCAGTAACCAATTCCCTTCGTCTTCTGAAGCTGGACGAAAGAGTTCAGCAGATGCTCATTGACGAGATGATCTCAGCAGGACATGCCCGTGCCATCCTTGCTATTCCTGACAAGGACAAACAGGCAAGCGTGGCAATGAAGGTTTTCGACGAGAAGTTAAGTGTTCGCGAAACAGAGAAACTTGTGAAACATATTGTTGAACCGCCTAAGAAAAAAGCGGAAAAGCAGGTAAATACTGCGGAAGATGCAATATACGAAAGCCTCGAGGAGAAAATGAAGGGAATCGTAGGAACCCGGGTTTTCATCCACAGAAAGAAGAACAACAAAGGTAAAATTGAAATTGAATATTATTCCAGAGACGAACTGGAAAGAATCATTGAATTATTTGAATCAATAAGATAAGGAGTGTGCATGAGCAGTATTTTTGACAGCCTGGGAATGGACCCTGGCATCATTATTATTTTACTGTTGATTCTGACAATCGTTCTGGCTGTAAATGTATTCAGCAGCAAGATGCGGATCAGCCGCCTGGAACGTAAATACAAAGTGTTCATGAAAGGCAGTGACGCACAATCTCTTGAAAAAGTATTTGTACGCAAATTTGCCCAGATCGATCGTCTTTATGAAGCGAAAGAAGATCATGAACATGACATCAATCTGATCAAACACCATCTGGAAACCATGTTCAGTAAATATGGCGTTGAGAAGTATGATGCATTTGATGACGTTGGAGGTAAACTGAGCTTTGCGCTTGCACTTCTGGATCAGGATAATTCAGGTGTTATTCTGAATGCAGTGCACAGCAGAGACAACTGCTTCCTTTATCTGAAAGAAATCGTAAAGGGAGAGTCCTATGTGATGCTGAGCCAGGAAGAACTGGAAGCTTTACGAAAAGCTGTTAATTTCGGTCTGGAAAATATTGAGAAAGATGAATAAGGTTTTCTACAGAAACTTTCCTATATAACAGAGATTGAAGCAGCAATAAGAAATCAGCAAAAAATAATAAACAGGCATGTCGCCCGCCGGCGGTATTGTCTATATAATTCACAAATAAAAGAAATGAAAAATAACAGATACAAAAAACGTATCAGTACAGGAGGAAGACATGTTAGACATTAAATTTGTGAGAGAGAATCCGGAAGTGGTAAAGCAGAACATCCGAAACAAATTCCAGGACAGCAAACTGGAACTGGTTGACAAGGTTCTGGAGCTGGACAAAGAGAACCGTGAGATCAAACAGGAAGTTGAGGCACTCCGTGCAGAGAGAAATAAAATTTCCAAACAGATCGGTGCTCTTATGGGCCAGGGCAAGAGAGAAGAGGCTGAGGAAGTTAAGAAACAGGTTGCTGCGTCCGGCGAGCGTATCGAGGAGCTTTCCAAGAGAGAGAAAGAAGTAGAGGAAGAGCTTCTGAAAGATATGATGGTAATCCCGAACATCATTGATCCATCTGTACCGATTGGTAAAGATGACAGCGAGAACGTAGAAATTGAGAAATTCGGTGAGCCGGTTGTCCCGGACTTCGAAGTTCCATATCATACAGAGATTATGGAAGCTTTTGACGGAATCGATCTTGACAGCGCAAGACGTGTTGCTGGTAACGGATTCTACTATCTGATGGGCGATATTGCAAGACTTCATTCCGCAGTTATCGCATATGCCCGTGATTTCATGATCAACAGAGGCTTCACATACTGCGTACCGCCTTTCATGATCAGAAGCAACGTTGTTACTGGCGTTATGAGCTTTGCTGAGATGGATGCCATGATGTACAAGATTGAGGGCGAAGACCTTTACCTGATCGGAACCAGTGAGCATTCCATGATCGGTAAATTTATCGACCAGATCATTCCGGAAGAAGAGCTTCCGAAAACTCTTACAAGCTATTCTCCATGCTTCCGTAAAGAGAAAGGTGCTCACGGACTTGAGGAGAGAGGTGTATATCGTATCCATCAGTTCGAGAAACAGGAAATGATCGTAGTTTGCAAACCAGAAGAGAGCAAAATGTGGTTTGACAAGCTGTGGCAGAACACAGTAGATCTGTTCCGTTCCCTGGATATTCCGGTTCGTACACTGGAATGCTGCTCCGGTGACCTGGCAGACCTGAAAGTGAAATCTCTTGATGTTGAAGCATGGTCTCCAAGACAGAAGAAATACTTCGAGGTAGGAAGCTGCTCCAACCTTGGTGATGCACAGGCTCGTCGTCTGAAAATCCGTGTAAATGGAAAAGATGGCAAGAAATATCTTGCACATACCTTAAATAATACAGTAGTTGCTCCGCCAAGAATGCTGATCGCATTCCTTGAGAATAACCTGAATGCAGATGGAAGCGTAAATATTCCAGTTGCACTTCAGCCATACATGGGCGGAATGACAAAAATCGAGAAAAAGTCCAATAAATAAGACTTAATTTGACAAGAAACAACAAAGTCCGTAAAACAGAACTTTAAACTGAATTTCTGCTTTGCGGACGAAAAATAAAACAGTCACAAACGGCAGAAGAGAACATATCATATCGTACAAAAACATTATGAAATAAGAAGCCTAAATCATAGAATAGGGAGGTGATAGTGTGCACAGTTATTTAAGAGCTGTTGGCTTTTCGAAAGTGAAGTCACGCAAGGAAATGCAGGAAATTATCCGGGATGTGATGAGTACTTACGATGAAAAAATTGCGGTAGAAAATCATCCAGACGGAGTTTTTGTGGAATATTCCAAGAATTATGGCTGCGACTGCGGAATTACAGTCTGTGGGCAGTATGACGAGGAAAATGAGTTTCACGTGGAATATACATTTCCATTTTTTCGCGGCACAGGAATCACGACCCAGGAGCATGTAGTTGTGGAAAGACATTCTGAGAAAGAGTCCTATGCAGGTGCATGCGATGATTTGCGTCTTGGTGTGACTTTGATCTTTTATCTGCAGAATCCGGCAGAATATATGCTGGAGAAATATAAGGGAAATTTACGTGAGGGACAGCCGCTGACCATTACCGGACTTGCAAGAGAAGGAAAGATTCTTTTCCCGGTGCAGAAGGATAAGGAAGCTGTGAAAGTAGAGCGGGAGCTGACAAAGAACCGCAATAACCTGATCGCAGCAGCCAGAAACGGTGATGAGGAGGCCATGGAAGACCTTACCATGGAAGATATGGACACGTATTCCATGATTTCCGAGCGTATTGTGACAGATGATGTATTTACCATTGTAGATTCTTATTTTATGCCTCATGGAATCGAGTGTGACCAGTACAGTATTATGGGAGAAATCCTGGAATATGTCACATTCAAAAATATTCTCACAGGCGAAGAATTATGCCAGATGACAATTGAGTGCAATGATATTCAGTTTGATGTCTGCATAAACAAAGCCGATCTTCTTGGAGAACCGGAAGTTGGCCGGCGTTTCAAGGGATTGATCTGGCTGCAGGGACAGCTGCATTTTTAAGTAAGAACACCGCATGGGAAAGAAAAATAATTAAGATTTTCAGCAGAAGCCGACAGGGAACAAAAAACTCTGTCGGCTTTGTTTTAGATTGACAGCGGATTTGGGCGGGGTATATAATTGTAAAAAAGAGCAGTAAACTATCTGGAGATTTTATGAAAGTACAAATGTTTGAAAGTAAATCACCTTTTAAAGGACAACAAATAAAGCTAGGCCTGGCTGCTGTATTGGGATCTGCCGCGTTTCTGCTGGGAGGCTGTTCCCAGAACTTGGGGATAAATTCAGGAACAGATCAGGCTCAGGCGGAAGAAGAATCAGCAGTGGTGGATTATACCTGTATTTCCAACCCGGACAGCGAGAAAAAAATTACTGTTTATTTTATATCTGGCCGTCTGTCTGGCCATTATTGTGGCCGCGTACTTCCATCTCAGCAGAATTGCCCGGAAGTATAATACCGAACATCTGGAACTGATCACAAGCCTGTATGCGGAAAAAATGAATGATTCCATGGAATACCTGCAAAATTATGTACAGGAAGATGTGAAAATGATTCAGTCCATGGAAGGGGAGACACCGGAAAAAATTCTGGAGCGTCTGCAGAAGAATCTGAATCAGCAGGCACTGGAATCAGAGCAATCCTTTAATTCAGATCCCTATCAGTCCAGCCAGACTGGAAATATGATTATGACAGTTTTTGTCCCGGTGAAGGATTCCTCGCAGATTCACAGTCTGTATGTGTCTATTATGATAGAGAACCTCAGACAGCTGGGAGTTTATGAACTGCTTCAGGGAAAAATCAGTGTTCAGCTGTTAAATGCGAATTCACAGAATTATGTTACCTGTATCAGCAGCGGTGATGTCAATGCATCGGGAAGCTGGAAAAAAAGGATAAACAGCTTTATATGGGACTGTCCGCTATAGATTTTCTTACCGGAATCCTTAACCGCCGGGCATTTCAGAAGTCTGTGGAAGATGAAATGTATAAAAAGACGCCGGGGGTTTTCATTTTTATTGATGTGGATAATTTCAAAAGCTATAACGATACATATGGACATAATAATGGAGACTTCTGCCTGAAGCATTTTGCAGAAACCATGAAGAAGTGTTTCCCTGCGGAAAGTATTATCGGCCGATATGGCGGTGACGAGTTTGTAGTTTATTTAAAGAACCTGACGGTGGAAGAAGTGCAGAACTATATGGCAGATTTCCAGAGGATGATTTCTCACTTGACGCTTCCAACCGGCGAACAGGTGCAGCTGTCAGCCAGCGCCGGCGGAGCCGCTTTCCCAGATCAGGGCGAAGATTTCATCTCCCTGTGCCGAAACGCCGATTCCGCGTTGTATAACGTGAAACAAAATGGAAAGGCTGCGTTTAAGATGAAAGAGAAGTAAGTTAAGCAGACTTATAGATAATCGCCGAGCCACCTTGAAGCGAGTGGCCCGGCGATTATACCCATTTAATCAATTTCATAAATTTCTTTACTGAATTTATAACTTTAGAAGACAAATATGCTTTTGAGAGTTTCTTTTTGGTGTAAGACCATACAGAAGAAGTTTTGGTTTTATCTATCAGCAGTGCAGTAAAAAATCTTTCCCAGCTGACAAAGTCCTTGCTTTCTATATAGTCTTCCGGTTTTTGCAAAATATTTTGCACATTTATATTTGGTATAATATTGCATGAGAGCAACAGCCATTCAAAAGATTCCGGCGCATATAGCGCCGCATTTTCGATGTTATTTAAATATACATTTAGCTCACGCATTTCAGAACCAAAAGCAGCTCCATCAGCTATAATAAGTTTTGTTCCTTTTATATCTCGATTTTCTTCCAGCTTTTGAATGATATTTGATTTTCCATCTGCTGAAATACAAGTAATCTTTTGAGCTTTTGCTAATTCAGAAAAAAATTGGTAACCGGAATTGGAATCTTCTGTAATTATCATTTGCGGAACTATGGTAGTTTCTGCGGAAATTTCACCGTATAAATGATACAGTTCGTTATAAGTCTGTCTGGTATTATGGAATTTGCCGGATTCACGAAAACCGTATATTTCATTAATGCTGTAGGGAAGCGTTGGAAGCTTTTCGCGGGTTGCAATTACGAAATAGTTATCAGAACCTTGTACCAGTTCTGCAAATTTTTTTGACTTTAGAAAACGATTTCCCTCATCAATAAATATGATGCTATCTGAAATTTCTTTTAATTCTCTTTCCCAGTCTTCACTATCAATTGTACGGCATGCACGGTCACAAGAGAGTTGTACTCCGCTGTCAGCACCGTATCTTCTGTAATCATGAATGAGATCAATTAATACGGTTTTTCCTGAACCACTGTCTCCTGTAAGAATTGTGATATTTCGTTTTATAATAAAATCATATTTTACTTTTCGTGATTCAACAATTATTCTATGAGAACCTTTCATGCTTATCACTCCGGTTTCATTTCATTTAGATATTTACTGGCTATTGGAAGCAGTTCACGCATGGAATGGACAAGTTCGCCTCCGTTTTTTACTTTTATTTCAAAGGCAGTATTTTTTCCAAAGTCCATCATATGCCTGAGATTAATTGTTATGTCCTTGATCTTTCCAATTTCTAACAGCCATTTTGCGCAATTATCACCACATGCAGATGCATTAAAAATTTTGTCTGGCTCATTTAGAATCAATAACAAAGTCTTGACTCCGCCAGATAATCTTTCTGGTGGGATTTGTCCCAGAACAGGACTGCTAATACATTCACTGCTTAAAATATTTGAGTGATCAATATCTTCAACCATTTTTCTGGCAAGTTCTGTTTCAAACCATTCCGGATCATAAGTATTTTTAAAATAAACATTCGTATTGTAAATACTTTGCGGTTCGTCTCCGTATATGATTGTCAGCATATAATGCCTCCGATGCAGATATAAATTTTGAGCTGTCAGTCTGGGAAAAACAAAAAGCGAGTGAAATTCCAACACCTCCGTTGGAGTTTCACCCGCTTTCCTAGATAAGCGTCCCGTGCGGGAATCGAACCCACAGCTAGCGCTTAGGAGGCGCTTGTTTTATCCGTTAAACTAACAGGACAAATCTGTAGGTACAATTGTACTATATTTAGAAACAAATTACAAGGTTTTTCTTTCGTGAGGAAATGGCAAAACGGATAAAAATAAATTAGGAAACCTGTTGAAAAACAATTGCAATTCAGAGAGAGATTGTATACAATGTTCTAAACAAATTTATAAATGGGCAAAGCAGTCGAAAGGCTGTGACGCAAAACTATAGGGCCTGTAAAATGGCAGCCAGCTGCAGAATAATCGGGATAGGAACACATACTATGGCGAATGCTGCAGTATGTGTTTTTTTATATAGATGGAGTAGAGTGAAAATGAAGAAACAGTTATATAAAGAGGAACTTTTGTATTCCGTTGAGGAACTGTAGCTTAGTGAGGAAGCTTATTCTGCAATACAATCAACAATTTACCACAATCACGCCGTTGGTTTTATTGCAGGATATTATGATGAAAATTTGACGATTGCTTATATCAGTGAATTTTTCCTGCATAATCTTGGGTACAGCTATGAGGAATTTATGAACAGAACCTCTGGATCACTGAAAAATGTGGTTTATGGAAAAAACTGTGCTTATATTGAAAATGATCGGTTTCGATATATCAGCGGTAAAGGCGAAATGCAGATGCAGGAGAATCTTAAGCTTATCAGCCAGGGGATCAAATTGTGGCAGCTATGGCGTCTAAGTTTAAGACGGTTTCCAGTGAGCTTACCCTGGAAGAGGCCTTTTCCCCGGAAAATATCAGGAGCAGGCTGAAAAAGCCGGAGGATATTTTCCGGTTCGAGTACTGCACAATGAATGAGAAGCAGTTTAAATCCATAGCAATTTCTCCGCTGGCATGGACTGAAGGGGAGAACAGGCAGGCGGCAGCAATCCGTTCGCTCCACAAACAGGACGGAAAAACTATCCCCATTGTAGCCATGACTGCCAATGCCTTTGCAGAAGACATTTTGCTTGCCAAAAATGCAGGAATGAACGAACACATCTCCAAACCACTGGACATGACACGGCTCAGGGATGTGCTGAGACGGTGGCTGTAGAGACGTATTTTCTCGAAAAGAAAATCAGAAGTCAGGCAAAATGTAATGGCGCGAATCCATTTAAACTAATATAATCAAATTACCTGAAAAACAGAGGACTGCGATGATGAAGCAGTCAAGTAAAAAATGGAGGGGGAAGTTTTTATGATTACAGATTATGCGGACAAGCTGCATCTTTATGGAGATTTGCAGGAGTATGCAGACATGGTTCTGGCATTTATTGAGAAGCAGAAGAAGGAAAATCTTCCGGCGGGCAGATATGATCTGGAAAATGGTGTGTTTGCCTCTGTGCAGAGTTATACTACAAGACCGTTAGAGGGCTCACAGATGGAATCCCACAAGAAATATTGTGATTTACAGTATCTAATAGAGGGAAAAGAGAAAATCTACTGGGCTTCTTTGCGGAATCTTACAGTGGAGAATGACATGACACCGGAGAGTGATTCTATTCTTTATGTGGCTGGTCCATGGCAGGGGTATACGGTACTGGAGCCGGGAATGTTCGGCTTCTATGCACCGGATGACGGACACATGCCAGGAGTTGCAGCAGACGAGCCGGCACCTGCGAAGAAAATTGTGTTTAAGATTCCAGTGAAATAAGCTGTTTGTGACGGAAGGGAAATACAATATAATTTCTTATTGAAAAAACAGGAACCATATAATATGCTGCTTATAAGTATCATGCTTGTAAGTAGCATTTTTATAATGACATATTATTTGAGGAGTTGTACAAAAGAGGGGGCATAAATCGTGAAAAATCCATTGCATTATCAGATTTCAGAATATGACTGCGGACCCACATCCATGTTGAATGCGATTATTTATCTGTTTGACAGGGATGAGATCCCGCCGGAGGTGATCCGAAATACCATGCTTTACTGTCTGGACTGCTACAGCAAAGAAGGCATTCCGGGAAAAAGAGGTACATCCAGGGCGGCCATGATGTTTCTTTCCAATTGGCTGAATGAGTTTGGGAACCTTGGGATGATGACGGTAAGCAGTGAATATTTGTCGGGATCTGAGGTGTACATAGGTCCGGGGAGTAGGATTAACCAGGCACTGAGTCATGGCGGGGCAGCCGTGGTAAGACTGTTTCTGGATGAACCCCATTATGTGCTCCTTACCGGAGTGAAGGACGGCAGTATTTTGCTGTTTGATCCTTATTATTGGGATGAGCCTTACGAGGAAAAAGATATCCTCATTGATCTGGAACATCCAAGAGCATACAACCGGGAAGTGCCTTTCCGGTATTTCAACCGTGAAGAAGACGTCCTGTATGCCCTTGGAAAAGTAAATGCCCGGGAGGCTGTGCTGGTTTATAATGAGAAAACCAGAGTGCCGGTGGAAGAGGTTATTGAGTACTTTATTTAGTAAAATTGGAAAGATACTACTTATGAGTATATTACTGGTAAGTAGTATCTTTTTGTATTCTGATGATTAACTTTACGGCGCAGAACTCTTCTGCGTCAGCGGATGTTCCCTGTAGTACATCCTGGTAAAGTTCAGGAATTTCTGCATATCTCCGCTGATGTATTTTCCCTTTTTCCAGACCATTCCAATTTTTACGCGAACAGGCGGATTAAGGGGAATGCCGACGATCCCGGAGCTGGCAAATTTGTCAGTCATGCTGGTATAAAGGAAGCAGCCGTATTTTCCGGTTTTTACAAACTGCAGGGTCGTGTAGATCTGGCTGCTGCGCATGACGATATTAGGCGTGTAGCCGTCCATTTCGAACCGTGTTTTTAACAGCTGGTTCTGCACGGAATCAGCGTTGAAGAAAACCATATCTTCTTTTGACATTTCTTTGGTAGTAACCGATTTTTTGTCCGCCAGTCGGTGGTCTTTACTCACACAAAAAACAACCTGGTCATTTGCCAGAACCGCATTATGGAATTTATCAATATTATACTGCTCCATATTAACCAGAGCCAGATCCAGGGTGTCATCCTGAACCAGATTGCAGGCGCGGACAGAGCCGTATTCTTCCAGAACGACAGCAATTTCCGGATGCTCCCGGCGAAAGGCAGTGAGCAGTTCCGGAAAAAAGACCGTGCTCAGCATGGGCGGAATCCCGATGCGAAGAGGCGGTTTCACTCTTGCCATGCTGGAGTAGTCAGCCTGAAGCTCGGTGCAGTACTGAAGAATGTAGGTGGCTTTTTCGTAAAGTGCCTCTCCCTCCTGGGTAAGGATCAGCTGATTTCCTTTCCGGTAAAAAAGACTGATTCCAAATTCGATTTCCAGGTCACGGATGGCTACGGACACGGTGGGCTGGGTGACATATAATTCTTCGGCTGCTTTGGTGATGCTGTGGCAGCGGCTGGCAGTGCAGAAGTAGCGGAGTTGATTAAGAGTCATAATAGGCACCTCTAAATTACATTTTTGTATAAAGTAAGGTTTACATAAAGCAAATCCAAGTGGTTATTCTGATTTAGAAAAGTCTTGAAATCTATATCTTTCTGGCTCATTTCCTCTTAAAAATACCACATACCTATAATAATTTCCATATTTATTTCAAATAATTGCTATCTCATAGCAATATTGCACAAAAACTACACCTGGAAATTGAGACTATAAAAAATTTTTATGGGGTTATGCAACCCATTAATTTGTTTTTTTACAGGTACACAGGCTATAATAAAGTCATCAAAAGAAACGTGTACGGCCGATACTTTTCAGGAGAAAAATAAGACGGAAAATAGAGACAGAAGAAATACAAAGCGAAAAAATGCGAAACAAAAAAAGCAAACACGTGAAAGGAGAGTACAGAAATGTCTCACACAACTATCACATTGCTGTTTCTTGTGTTCACCATCATTAGTTTCATCCTCGAAAAAATTCCACTTGGGCTCACTGCTTCCATCTGTGCGATTGGATTGACGATCACCGGAGTTTTGGATGTATCTACAACGTTTTCACAGTACGTAAACAGCAACGTAATCCTCTGCGTCGGAATGTTCGTAGTAGGACAGGCACTATTTGAAACAGGAATGGCAAATAAAATCGGAGGTCTGGTTACCAAATTTGCCAGAACAGAAAAAACACTGATCATCGCGATCATGGTCATCGTAGGCGTGATGTCAGGATTCTTATCCAACACAGGTACAGCAGCAGTGCTGATCCCCGTAGTCTGTGGAATCGCCGATGAATCTGGCTATTCAAGAAGCCGCCTTCTGATGCCGCTGGTATTTGCAGCAGCACTTGGCGGAAATCTTTCCATCATCGGCGCACCAGGAAACCTGATGGGAGTCAATGCACTCCAGGAAATGGGACTTTCCATAAGCTTCTTCATGTATGCACCAGTTGGAATTCCGATGCTGATCGTTGGAATCCTCTACTTCATTTTCATCGGATACAAGTTCCTTCCGGATGGAAAAGGCGTCGCAGGGGCAGCAGTGGAAGAACAGAAAGATTTCAGTGATGTTCCAAAATGGAAACAGATCGTTTCATTAGTAGTTCTGGTTCTTGTAATCCTTGCAATGATCTTCGAGGAAGTGATCGGAATCAGCATTCAGCTTTCCGCATGCATCGGTGCAATTGTTCTGGTAGTGACAGGAGTTCTTTCTGAAAAAGAAGCGCTGGCTTCCATCGACCTGAAGGTTGTACTTCTTTTCGGCGGATCGCTGACACTGGCAAAAGCACTGGACACAACTGGTGCCGGAGAACTGATTGCAGACAAGATCGTTGGACTTCTTGGTGCAGATCCGAACCCGATCGTACTTCTTCTGGTAATCTTCATTGTAACCTGTGCACTGACAAACTTTATGTCAAACACAGCAACTACCGCATTGATGATTCCAATTGCAGTCTCCCTTGCAAACAACCTTGGAGCAGATCCAAGAGCAGTGGTTATCGCGACTGTAATCGCAGGCTCCTGTGCATATGCAACACCGATTGGAATGCCTGCAAACACCATGGTAGTAGGACTTGGAGGATATAAATTCAAGGATTACGTGAAATCAGGCTTGCCGCTGATTCTGGTATCCTTTGTGATCTGTATGATCTTACTGCCGATCCTTTTCCCGTTCTATCCGTAAGAGATGAGGAAATAAAGCAGGAACTATACTGCTTTAGATAAATAATAACCAAAAATCAAATGCCAAAAATATCAACCATTTAATAATCAGGAGGTAAATCATGACTAAAGAAAATGGAGTTAAAGTATTAACAGACATGGTAGCAGATTTTGTTGCCCATATTGGAAAAAAATTACCGGATGACGTAGTAGCAAAGCTGGAAGAGCTTGGTTCCCAGGAAAGCGCAGCACTTCCAAAGGTACTTTATGAGACAATGACCAAGAACCAGGGACTGGCTGTAGAGCTGAACCGTCCGAGCTGCCAGGATACAGGAGTTCTTCAGTTCTGGCTGAAATGCGGAACAAATTTCCCTTACATCAATGAACTGGAAGCACTTCTCAAAGAAGCAGTTGTACAGGCTACTTTCGCAGCGCCTTTAAGACACAACTCAGTAGAGACCTTCGATGAGTACAACACAAAGAGAAACGTTGGAAAAGGAACTCCGACTGTATGGTGGGATATCGTTCCGAACAGTGATAAATGTGAGATTTACGCATACATGGCAGGCGGCGGATGTACTCTTCCGGGAAAAGCAATGGTACTTATGCCAGGCGCAGGCTATGAGGGCGTTACTGATTTCGTTCTGGACCAGATGACAACATATGGACTGAATGCTTGTCCTCCGCTTCTTGTTGGCGTAGGTGTAGGAACCTCTGTAGAGACCGCAGCCCTTAACTCCAAGAAAGCCCTGATGCGTCCGATCGGTTCTCACAATGACAACGCAAACGCAGCAAAAATGGAAAAGCTTCTGGAAGACGGAATCAACGCGATTGGCCTTGGACCGCAGGGAATGGGCGGAAAATATTCTGTAATGGGAGTAAACATTGAGAACACAGCTCGTCATCCATCCACAATCGGTGTTGCAGTAAACGTAGGCTGCTGGTCACACCGCCGTGGTCACCTTATTGTAAATTCTGACCTTACAGTAACCTGTGATACACATTCCACATGGAAATTCAACGCATAATCGGAGGGAAAAATCATGATCGAAATCAGAGGAGATAAAAAAGTTCTTATTACACCAATCAGTGCAGAAGACCTGGCTGATATCAAAATCGGCGATATTGTTTGGCTGGACGGAGATCTGATGACCTGCCGTGACGTAGCTCACCGCCGTCTGGTTGAGTATGGAAGAGAGCTTCCATATGACATCAAAGACAAAGCAATTTTCCATGCGGGTCCTATTGTCCGCAAGATTGAGGGAACAGAGGATAATTACGAAATGGTTTCTGTTGGACCGACAACCTCCATGCGTATGGAGAAATTCGAGTATGAATTTACCAAATTAACAGGCGTAAGAGTGATCGTAGGAAAAGGCGGAATGGGCCCGAACACAGAGCGCGCATGTAAGGAATTTGGTGCAATCCACTGCGTATTCCCGGCTGGCTGTGCAGTAGTAGCTGCAACAGAGGTTGAGAAGATTGTAGAGCATCACTGGGATGAGCTTGGAATGCCGGAGACTTTATGGTGCAACAAGGTAAAAGAATTTGGTCCGCTGATCGTATCCATCGATGCACAGGGACGCAACCTGTTCGAAGAGAACAAGGTAATTTTCAACGAGAGAAAAGAAGCTGCAAAGCAGGCTATCTATCCGGAAGTTAAATTTATCAAATAAAAAGCTTACACAAAATAAAGGAGGAGAAAGGCAATGCCAATGACAGCCCCGGGAAAGTTTGACAGTAATGGAGCATGGGACGGATTTCGCGGAGAAATCTGGCAGGAAGAAATCAATGTCCGTGACTTTATCCAGAAAAACTACACACCATATGATGGTGACGAGTCATTTCTGACAGGTCCTACATCCAGAACAGAAAAGTTATGGAACCATGTTCAGAAGCTTCAGAAGGAAGAGCGCGAGAAAGGCGGCGTGCTGGAATGTGAAACAGAAGTGGTTTCCGGACTTACCGCATATGGTCCTGGCTATATCAGTGAGGATATGAAGGATCTGGAACAGATTGTAGGTCTTCAGACAGACAAGCCGCTGAAACGTGCATTTATGCCTTACGGTGGAATCCGTATGGCAGTGCAGGCAGCAGAAACATGTATGATGATGTAATCCGTATGCACTTGGACATGAGGATGAGGAGCGCAAGAATAACCTGGTTCAGATTCTGGACGGATATTTTGCACAGGATGCCCATCACCTGAATGTAAACGTATTTGGCACAGAGAAATTGATCGATGCAATGGAGCATCCGGAAAAAGAGGAGTATCAGAATTTTACCATCCGTGTTTCCGGTTATGCTGTGAAGTTTATTTCCTTAACAAAGAAACAGCAGCTTGATGTTATTGCACGTACCTGCCATAAGACACTGTAGGAATCAGGCTGGGGTCAAAAAAACCAGCTGATAACGGCATAGTCAGGAGTGCTGCGAATGGGACCACAGGAAATGCTGGACAGAGCTGAAGTGAAAAACAAGTGGCAGCTTACGCCGCTGAAAAACTTCAAATCGCCCCGTCTGACAGAACGTATGTGGCGTACAGCTCTGGTAGTGTTGATTACTTCTGTTATTTATGAATATCCTTTGGGAGGGCGAAATCCCTGTTTTGCACTGATCGGTGCAGTGTACGGGGTGGGAAGCCAGTTTGAGGAGGGCTTCCACAATGGAATTAACCGGGTGATCGGAACTCTTGTAGGCGGTCTTCTGGTAATTCCCTTTCATAGGCTGTATACCAGTCAGCCTTTTGGAATACCTGACTGGATATGGCTTGTAACAGGGCTTTGTCTTGTACTCTGGTGCAATTTTGCACTGGGTGCAGATTCTGCAATTCAGCCTGGAATCGTCATTTATTTCGTTGTTATGTTTACAGTCGGAAAAGAAAGGGTTTTTCTATACACAATCGCAAGAACCGTACCATGAGGGAAAAAGAACGTGAAAACTTTGGTACGGATGATGATAAAAATTTCTCCGCTATCGTTTCAAAAATAAAAGATAAACACCTCTAACGTATTGATTAAAGGGTAAGATGAAAAAGGAAAGCAGTCGGCAGGTCACAACCCTATACAGGGCCTGGCGGCTGTTTTTTGTGTCCCGTAGAAGCGGCTTTCTTGTATAAGGGTATGTACGAAATTCGGATAAGGTGATATAGTAAGAAAAAGTATGTTTTCGAAAAAATTATGATGAATTTATCAGGGCGTGAAAAACACAAAGGGGGAACAGCATGGATATTTTAGTTGTGATCGATATGCAGAATGATTTTATAGACGGGGCGCTTGGCACGCCAGAGGCGGAAGCAATTGTGCCCAATGTGGTAGACAGAGTGAAGAATTTCAATGGACTTGTTCTGGCTACAAGGGATACACATGGCGGAGATTACCTGCAGACCCAGGAGGGCAGAAAGCTCCCGGTGGAGCATTGCATCCGGGGAACCTATGGCTGGGAAATCCGCGAGGAGATCGCGGAACTTCTGGAGTCCGGTCCCATTGACAAGCCTACTTTCGGCAGTGAAACTCTTGGAAAAGTTCTGAAGGAGTTCAATAAATCAGAAGCCATCGACAGCATTACACTGGTGGGACTTTGCACCGACATCTGCGTCATCTCCAATGCTATGCTGCTCAAAGCATTTCTTCCAGAGGTGCCGATCATTGTAGATTCCCTCTGCTGCGCAGGAGTAACCCCGGAAAGCCACGAGAGAGCACTGGAAGCCATGAAGGCCTGCCAGATCGAGGTAATTTAAATTTAATTGGCGGATTGCGGACAGGAATAAAATTGGGTATACTTTTTTATAAATGACAGATGGAGGAGGTGTTTGTATGAAGAAAAGGTTTTGCACTACAGGAACATGTATTCCGGAAAAGAATTATATGGTAGATATCAGTGGCAGAATTGACCGGATTATCAGTGAATACATTGAAAACGGGCAGTATTTTACCATAAATCGTGCAAGACAATATGGAAAAACAACCACACTCTATTTGCTTGAAAAAAGATTAAGGGAGAATTATATTGTATTGAGTCTGAGCTTTGAATCTGCGGATGAATATTTTCAGTCACTTTCCAGTCTGGCAGAAGGTCTTATGCTGGATATAGGCGATTGTTTGAAAGAACAAAATGCGGATGAGAAAATAGTAGAAGAATGGTATCAGCCTATTTTGGAAAAATTTCCCTTGCGCTCGTTGGGAGCAAAGATCAGTTCCCTGTGTAAAGCGTGCGGTCAGCCAGTGATCCTTATGATCGATGAGGTGGACAAAAGCTCAGATAATCAGATCTTTTTATCATTTCTTGGGCTTCTTCGCGAAAAGTATCTTCGTATGCAGCAGGGAAAAGATCAGACTTTCCAGTCGGTTGTTTTGGCAGGCGTATATGATATAAAGACTTTGAAGGTGAAAATACATCCTGAAGAAGAGTCAAAATATAACAGTCCATGGAATATTGCAGTAGATTTTGATATAAGTATGGACTTTTCCATCCAGGATATTAGAGCTATGCTGCTGGAATATGAGAGTGATTTTAAAACTGGAATGGATATAGAGCAGGTAAGTGAATTTTTGTACAATTATACTTCCGGTTATCCATATCTGGTGTCACGGCTTTGTCAGCTAGTGGATGAAAGAGTTTCGGGAAGTGAGCTTTTTCCTACTAAGAAGGAAGGCTGGAGTAAGGATGGGCTTCTTACGGCGGTGAAGATGCTGTTGGGAGAAAAGAACACACTATTTGACGATATGGTGAAAAAGCTGTCAGATTATCCGAAATTGAAGGAAATGCTCCAAAGTATTTTGTTTGGCGGAGTAAGTTTCCCATTTAAGATTGAAAATCCATTAGTTAATCTGGGAGTGACTTTTGGATTTTTAAAAGATAGGAATGGGCTTACTGCAGTATCCAATCGAATTTTTGAAACACAATTATATGATTTGTTTTTGGCGGAAATGGCGATTAACAGTGAATTGTATAAGGATGCCGGGATAGAACGTAATCGATTTATTGTGTCCGGAATGCTTCCGATGGATCTGGTGATGGAAAAATTTTGTGAGCATTATGAAGAAATATATGCAGAAAACGATCAAAAATTTATAGAGGAAAATGGAAGAAAACTTTTCTTACTTTATTTAAAACCTATTATAAATGGAACGGGAAATTATTATATTGAGGCCAGAACCAGGGATAGCAGAAGGACGGATGTAATCGTTGATTATAAGGGAAAACGCTTTATAATTGAATTGAAAATCTGGAGGGGAAACGAATATAATACCCGTGGAGAGCAGCAGCTTTTTGAATATTTGGAATTTTATAAGATGGAAAAAGGATATTTGCTGAGCTTTAATTTTAATAAGTCTAAAAAGACCGGAATCCGGGAAATCAGTTATGATGGGAAACGAATTTTGGAAGTGGTTGTTTAGTAAAATAATCGCGGATTCTGCCAATTTCATTGACAAATGCAAAATATTATATTAAACTCAGTTTGCATGATTTTAGTATAAAAATTTAATAAAGAAACCATTTTGGTGCCTGCCACGTTTTTGTAAAACGCGGCGGAGTAAACGGGAAACAGGTGAGAATCCTGTGCTATGCCGTAGCTGTAACAGTCGAGTATGCTTTTATATCCACTGAGTAATCGGGAAGGGAAAGCAGTATGATGACGCTGGAGCCAGAATACCGGCCGGAATGAAGAACTTTTGCTGCGAGTCACAGTATAGAGGTTGCGTGTAATAGAAATATTATGCCGTTAAGCCGCTGTGTCTTCAGCGGCTTTTATTATTGAAAAAACAGAGAGGACAAAGGTAAATGGCTGAATTACTGAAGGATATTCAGACATACTGGGACATGAGAGCTGGCGGATTTTCTGATGCCAGTATGGAAGAGCGAAAGACAGAACCGGGAAAGCACTGGGAAAATATTTTCCGCAATTCTCTGGAAGAAGGGTGCACGGTACTGGACGATGGCTGCGGTGCCGGATTTTTTACCACCTTGTTAGCGTCTATGGGATATCAGGTAACTGCCGTGGACTACAGCCCCAAAATGCTGGAAGAAGTCAGAAAAAATCTGGATGCGGAAAATCTGAAGGCGGATCTTAAGCAGATGGATGTACAGAATCTGGAATTTCCGGACAACAGCTTCGATGCAGTGGTGTCAAGAAATGTATTCTGGAATCTGGAGCATGCGGATAAAGCCTATGAGGAAGTAAGCCGGGTTCTGAAAAAAGGCGGAATTCTGATTCTGGAAGATGGAAATTACTACCGCCATTATTTCAGCGAGAAATATGAAAAGATGTACCAGGAATTTCAGAAGCTGTACGGTGACGAAGAGAATCAGGGCTGTCACGCACGCCATAACAAAGAAAATGTAGATTTCCATATTATGGAAGAAATTGCGAAAAAACTGCCCATGAGCCAGGTTGACCGCCCGGCATGGGATTTTGGTAAACTGGTAGACCTGGGATTTCGCAAAATACAGGTAGAAGTTTCTGGCAGTCCGCTGCCAATGAGCTTTTGCATTGTAGCACAGAAAGGCTGAAAAAGTGAAAAAAGAAATTTGTAAGCGACTAGTTTCACTTGTAATTATCCTGTTTGGACTTTCCATTATGACCTTTGGACTTACATATATTCTGCCATCCAATCCGGCAGAGCAGCTGGCGGAATCCATGGGTGCTGGTCATGACAGAGAAGTAATTGCAAAGATTGAAGAAAAATATGGATTAAACAAATCCTTCGGCGAACAGTATATAAGCTGGCTGAAGGGAGCTTTACACGGTGATTTCGGAATGTCGGTAAAGTATGCACAGCCGGTCTCCCAGGTGCTTGGAAGAAAGCTTCCCAATACCATTAAGCTGGCAGTTGCTTCTTTTATTCTGATGCTTCTGATTTCTTTTCCGCTGGGAATTTTATCAGCAGTGTATAAGGATAAGGCAGCAGATTATATTATCCGGTTTATGTCCTTCCTTGGAATTTCACTGCCAAGCTTCTGGGGCGGTATGATGCTGATCTATCTGCTGGCAGTCAATCTGCACTGGCTTCCGGTTGGCGGATCAGATTCCTTCAAAAGCCTGATCATGCCAGCCATCACCTTATCATTAAGCATGAGCGCATATTATATAAGGCGAATCCGGGCGGTAATGGTAGAGCAGATGAACGAAGAATACATCAATGGCTGTCAGGCCAGAGGCGTGGGAAGATTCCGCACCATCTTTTTCCATGTGCTTCCCAACTCCTTGCTTACAGTAGTAACCATGCTGGGAATGTCCTTCGGCGGCCTGCTTGGAGGAACCATGATCGTGGAAACGGTTTTCAGCTGGAATGGAATTGGAAGTGCGGCTGTGGCTGCTATTTCCGGAAGAGATTATCAGCTGATCCAGGGATATGTTATGTGGATGGGATGCATTTACGTTCTGGTAAATCTTTTGGTGGACATTTCATATCAGTGGCTTGATCCAAGAATCAGGAGAGGAGCCGTACAGCATGAAGAGTAAGAAAAAAATATGGATCCGTTTTGGAATTTCGGCAGCATTTGCAGTGATTTTCCTATTGTTTGCGTTGTTTGCCGGGAAATTTGCTCCATACGATCCTCTTGAAACACACTATACCGATTTATTGAAAGCACCTTGCAAACAGTATCTTCTGGGAACAGACCAGATGGGAAGAGATATTTTTTCTAGAATCCTCTATGGAGGAAAAACTTCTCTTCTGATTGCCTTTGCAGTGACTGCGATTATTTCAGTTGTGGGAATTCTGGTGGGAACAGCAGCCGGTTTCTGGGGCGGCGCGTTTGATGCAGTGTTGATGCGTCTTTCCGATATGCTCATGGCTTTTCCAGGATCAATTTTCACAATTGCACTGGTTAGCTTCCTGGGAACAGGACTTCCCAATCTGATCCTTGCAATGACCCTCACTGGATGGACTTATTACGCGAGAATCAGCCGTTCCCTGGTTCTTTCCATAAAGAACAATACCTACATAGAACAGGCCAGACTGGGCGGAGCCAACAATTTCCGCATTATGACAGGCTACATTATCCCAAATGTTATGCCTTCCCTTCTGGTAAATATCACCCAGGATATTGGAAGCAAGCTTCTGACGATTGCAGGACTTTCCCTGTTAGGACTTGGCTCCCAGCCGCCTACGCCGGAATGGGGCTACATGCTTTCAGAAGGAAAAGATTATATGTATTCAGCGCCCTGGATGCTTATGGCACCGGGAATGGTAATTTTGATAAATGTTATTATATTCAACTTATTGGGAGACTGTATTCAGGATCTGATGAATCCCAAAGGAAAAAAATAATGATGTTTACTTTCTGCCCCAGAGGTTGGAAGGATGAACATAGATAAAGTAAACATGCACATAACAACAGGAGGAGAAAAAACAAAATGAAAAAACGGTTAATGTCTTTATTATTTGCAGGAGTTATGGCTTGCAGCGTAATGGGAAGCGGTGTTACAACATTTGCTGCTGACAACGACAGCCACATCAATCTGGCACTTTTCACTTACATTGAAGGTATGGATCCGGCAACAGACTGGTGCGGATGGAACCTTACCCGCTGCGGTGTTGGTGAGACACTTGTAACTGTAAACGAGAACATGGAGATTGTTGGACAGTTAGCAGATGAGTGGGAGCAGACAGATGACACAACCTATCGTTTCCATATTCGCCAGGGCGTAAAATTCAGCAATGGTACAGAGTTAACACCTGAAATCGTAAAAGATTCCATTCAGAGATCTATCGACAACAACTCCCGTGGAGGAGACCTTAAAATCGCAAGCATCGATGTTGACGGAGAATATGTAGTATTTACAACTGACGGAGAGTACAGCGCATTTGTAGCACAGCTTACAGAGCCTATGACTGTTATCGTTGACACCACTGCTGACACCAGCAACTATGACACAATGCCGATCTGCACAGGTCCGTACGCAGTATCTGAGTATGTATCTGAGGAGAAAATCGAGCTTGTTGCAAACGAGAATTACTGGGACGGAGCACCGGAGATCAAGAGCATCACTGTAAAGAATATCGGAAGCGATACAAAGGCAGATGCAATGCTTTCCGGAGATATCGACCTTGCACAGGGACCGGATGCTACTTCCCTCAGCCGTGTTGAGAACAATGATGATATCAACATCGTAAAAGTAACCGGTACCAGAGAGAACGACTTCGAGTTAAACTGCCGCGAAGGAAATCCTCTTTCCGATAAGAACCTTCGTCTTGCATTATCCTATGCAGTAGACCGTGACGTTGTTGCACAGGTTGCAGGAAACGGATATTCTTCTCCAATCGGAACTGCATTCCCGCCGTCTGTTGGTTATGATTCTGATAAAGTAACTGCACAGACCTATGACCTTGATAAAGCAAAAGAGTGCCTTGAGGCAGCTGGATACAGCGATACAGACGGAGATGGAATCGTAGATAAGGACGGAGAGAATCTTTCCCTTACAATTTCTATTTCCAACGGTTCCTCCACTGCAGTCAGCGAGACTCTGCAGGATATGTGGAAACAGATCGGTGTAGACGTTCAGATCGAGATGCTTGAGAACGTAAGCGACAAGCGTGCAGCTGGTGATTTCGATATGCTGGTATCCCCGAACTGGCAGACTGTAAATGCTGGTGACGGACAGAAATATCTGATGAACCGCTGGTCTGATGGCGGAAGCGACAACTACAGCGGATATCACAGCGATGAGTTCCAGGCAGTTCTGGACAAGCTGGATGCTGCATTTACCCAGGAAGACCGTGTAAGCGCATTCGTAGAAGCACAGCAAGTTCTTGCTGATGACGCTCCGGCAATCTGGATGTATGCAAATGAGAATGTAACTCTGGTAAACAGCAAAATCGAGAATGTAACTGTATTCCCGATTGACTATTATCTTGTAACAAATAAGTGGACACTTGCTGAATAATTATGGATATTCTGAACATTGAGAACTGTACGATCAGCTACCAGGGGCAAAAGGCCGCTGTAGACGATGTTTCCCTTTCCATCGGAGAGAAGGAGATTGTCAGCATTGTAGGTGAAAGCGGCAGCGGAAAAACAACTTTAATTCGCGCGATTCTGGGAATCCTGCCTCCTGGAGGCAAGGTAACAGACGGAAAGATTTTATTTCAGGGAAAAAACATTCTGGAATTGGATGAACGCTCCCTACAGAAAATCCGTGGAACGGAAATTGCAATGATTTTCCAGGATGTTGGAGCTTCCCTGGATCCTATCCGTATCGTGGATTCTCAGTATCGGGAGTCAATTCTGGTTCATCGCAAAATGCCGAAGGAGGAGTGCCGCGGACTGGAGAAAAAGATGCTGACAAAGATGCATCTGACAGATCCGGAACGTGTGCTTGGCTCTTATCCCTTTGAGCTTTCTGGCGGAATGAAGCAGCGCGTGGGAATTGCCATGTCAATGACTGCAAGGCCCAAGCTGCTGCTTGCAGATGAGCCCACTTCTGCTTTGGATGTAACGATCCAGGCAGAGGTTGTAAGAGAAATGAAAAAGCTTCGTGAGCAGTATCAGGCAGCGATCATTCTTGTAACCCACAACATGGGAGTTGCTTCCTACATTTCAGATAAGATTGGAGTTATGTGTCAGGGAAAACTGGTGGAGTTCGGAAAGCGGGATGATGTGATTTTCCATCCGAAGCATGAATACACCAGAAGTCTTTTGGCAGCAGTGCCAAGGCTGGAGGGAAAACGATTTGCAAAGTAATGAGATTCTTCTGGAAGTGATGGATCTGAACAAAACATTTCCGGTAAAAAAAGAAAAACTGTATGCAGTAAATCATGTTAGTTTTTCCCTTCAGAAGGGCGAATGCCTGGGAATCGTAGGAGAGAGCGGCTGCGGGAAAAGTACCCTGGCCAGAATGATCGCCGGGATCACTCCGACTTCCGATGGAAAGGTTTTGCTGGAGGGAAAAGATTATATCGGATTGAAAGGCGGCGAGAAAAGGCGTTTTCGCCGCAATATCCAGATGGTATTCCAGGATCCTTTAAGTTCATTTAGTCCAAGAATGAAGGTGGGAACCTATCTTATGGAAGCCAGGCGGAACTTCGATGGGATCAGCAAAGCAGAAGGTCTGAAAGAAGTGGGCAGACTGCTTCAGGAGGTTGGACTTCCAGAAGAATTCGTCAGCCGCTATCCTCATGAGCTTTCCGGCGGTCAGCTGCAGAGAGTGGCAATTGCCCGTGCGATTTCCATTCAGCCCAAGCTTCTGATCTGTGATGAGGCAACAGGGGCGCTGGATGTCTCCATACAGAATCAGATTGCGCAGCTGCTGGTAAAGCTTGTAGAGGAAAAGAACATTGGCTGTCTGTTTATCGGCCATGATCTGGCTCTGGTAAGGAGCGTAAGCCAGCGGATCGCAGTGATGTATCTTGGCAGGATCGTGGAGCTTCTGGAAAGCGAAACCCTTGGTGAGAAGGCTATGCATCCGTATACAAAAATGTTGCTGGGTTCTATTTTTGATGTGTACTGTGATCAGAATGAAGAGATTGCAGCGCCAAAGGGCGAACCTCCCAGCCCTCTGAAAATCCGGAAGGGCTGTGCCTTTGCAGAGCGATGCAGTTGGTGTTCAGAGAAGTGTAAGGAAAACGTACCGCCTCTGCAGGAAGTAGAACCGGGACATAAGGTGGCTTGTTTTCAGTTCACGGAATAAGAAATAATATTCAGGTGTTTTTAGAAAAAGGTTGTTCGAGAGCGTATCGAACAACCTTTTTTATGCCTTGCAGTGCAAGCTTCTGATGGATAAGAAATCAGGTGTATTTCTTTAAAGCCACGACCGCAACAATTTAGTGCCGTTTAGAACCTGCTCGAGAAGGTACAGGGCACCCTGGCAGCCAACGTATGTTTTGGGAATTACGTGAATGTATCCGGAACCGGGATTGGCTGTTTCAATTCCGAAAATGTTATTGCTGTAGGTATTTAATTCCACAATAGTGTTTGCGCCGGCCAGGAGAAGCACATTATTGACAGCTGCAATATCCTGTTCCAGGGCATCTTCACAGTGAAGCTCCTGAAGCTTTTCCCGGATCAGATTTTCTGTATGGCACTGGGTGTAAAGAGGATGGATCGCCTTTGGTTTAATGCCAAGATAACCGGAAAGGAAATCTACATACCCACAGAGGACAGAAGGTTCTCCTTCTGCTGCATAACGAAGATCTTTGGGGAAACCGCTGCTTCCCATGCAATGTGCAATGTAGTAGAAAGCCCGGGCGCGGTTTTCTTCAATGTCATCTAATGCGGCGGTGCAGTCTGTGCCCAGCAGTTCTGAAATTTCCCGGACAAATTTCTCTGTAAGATCAAAGCCGATGGGCATGCCTCCTGTTTCGTAAACCGGTGCATTAAAATGAGTGCGAAGGTACTCGGCTGTTTTTTTGCACCGTTCCGGACAGAGAATAATATTAGCATCTGCTTCCCCAATGGTACGGAAATCGGAGACCGGGCAGTTGATGCCAACTGCTGTATGAACTTCAATGCCGCACAGTTTTAATAGTCTGGTGATTTCTTTAAGGCCGCCTTCCGGAAATTTCTCATGGGAGTCAAAGCCGAAAAGATTTACACGGGGAGTGGCGGTATCTTTGTTCCCAGATGAAGTCCGGTCGCATAAAAGCTCCATCAGGCGAACAGTGGTCTCATCATAGCCAATCATGGAATTCTCTGAAAAGGCAGGAGATTCAATGAAAAGGTGGGGAATCTGAAATTCACTGCTGATCTCATCAAGCTCTGGTTCTAAGGCTTCTCCCAGAAGAGAAGTGCCGGGTGTCTGGATCACAGTAAAAAGGTCGTATTTTCTTTCCGCAAAAAAATCATTCAGCGCACGGTGCAGCTGTTCCCCGGTTCCGAAAATGTAGTCTGTGTAGCGCAGATTGGTTGCCGGAGTGCGGGCGCTTCCCACACAGTACTGGCTGCGCAGCAGGTGGTCATCCATGGCGTCCTCCAGCTGAAGTTCCCCGCGAAGACTCCACAGGTCAGATCTTCGCACTACAGAATCTACGCCGCTGAAGGTGTAGTAAGTTTTGCAGCCAATAGGACCATTCAGGATTACAAGGTTGTTTCGGATTCCTTCACAGGCGGAGATGGCACCTGTGATGTGATCAGCGACAGAGTTTCTCAAATATTGATTTGTCATGCTTCCACCTTCCTTCTAAAGAGTTTTCAAACAGCTGGCTCCACCGCAGGGCGCATTCGGTTCCTGCGAAGAAGCCGGAACCAACGTCCCGGGACAGATTTGCTGTGAAGATATCAGCCGGAATACAGGCCTGGGCAATGGAATGATTGAGTATGATAAGGTCCGGCTTCTTCTCTGCTATGGATTTTTTCAGGGATTCCAGATTTCCATCCCAGTCCTTTGAGAACTGGTGTCTCCAGTCGATAGTTCTGTCCTCCTTGCTGCCGATGAGGATGGAGTCTACTACATTCCAGTCAAGATCGCGGGACAGCTCAAAGATCCAGTCGATAATTTTGTTGTTCAGGAAAAAGAGTACTTTTTTATTTTTATACAAAGGCTTCAGTGCATCAATCTGGTTGCGGTACTGAAGCTGTTTTTCTGCGATTACCTGCTCTGCTTCTGCAGTTTTGCCATAAAGTCTTCCTACCATGCGCAGCCAGTCAGCGGTTTCCGAAAAGCCTCTGGGAAGTTCCCCGTCCAGAAATTTGCAGCCATATTTCTCTTCAAATATGTTCTGCAGCTGATGGCCCAGCTCATCATAACGGGCCATAATGGAATAAGGTGCTTTCTTAAACTGGCGAATGTTTTCCATGAACTCAGCGCAGAGAAAACGGCAGTTGATGCGGATGCCCATTTTTTCCAGCATGTCCTGAAGATCCATAAAGTTCTTGTCGGTCTGGGAGGAGATGGTGGGTTCATAGACAATGTTGATGCAGTCTGGTTCTGGTGTCACATCAGAATCCACAGCTTCCAGGGCCAGGGTTTTGTAGCAGAGAGCCATGCCGTCATTGTAGTCTCCGGCTTCGATTCCGTCGGTGTGGATGATATACATATTCACTCCAAGAGTTTTCAGTTCTTTTTGAAGAGGAACCAGGTCATCTCCGCTTAATCCAGGAATGCAGGCGGTAACAGCGATGATATTGCGGATCCCCCGCGCTGCCATTTCCAGTGCTTTCTGCCGGGCATGGTCTATGCCGCCATATACAGCATCATTTACTGTGATATCCGTGTTTTCGAACTGTCTTGGGACAAAGGCGGGATAGAGGATTCCACGTTCATATAAGCCTCTCCTGGCGTAGCTGCTGAAGCCATTGATGGCATACCAGGTGCAGCTTTTGGGGGCATGGCCGAGAACGGCGGCATCTTTTATGTGGATGGCAAGGTCAACTGCGCCCCGGTAGGCACAGCCGTATAAAGGAACACGGCTGAACGGGTCAGACAGTGCCCGCTTCTTGGTTCCGGAAGGCGCAGCTGGTGTTGGGGGAATCACAACTGCAGGCTTCTTTTCCTGAACAGGTGCTGTGGCCTGGGAAGGGGTGTCGCCGCGCATAAATAATTCCATCTGCTCTTCGGATAATGGCTGAGCAGGATAAAGCCTGGGCTGGTTTAAAAGCTTCCCTGCAAGTTCGAGGAAAATCTTGGCTTCTGTGCTGTCTGGATCCTTTTCTACAAGAGTCATGGCTTCTTTTTCTGCCTGGGCAAAGCTGCTGCTTCTGGGGATGCGGGCAAGAATGGGAAGGTGCACAGCCTGTGCGAAATCTTCTACCCGTTTGCTTTCGTCGCCTACGCCGCGGCTGTTGTAGATGATTCCGGCAATCTGGCTGCCATTTGGATTCAGGTTTTTGATTCCGCAGAGAATGTTATTGGCGGCATAAATTGCCATAGATTCTCCGCTGGTTACAAGAAAAACGGCATTGGCATACTGTCTGCGGACAGGAACGGCAAAGCCGCCGCAGACAACATCACCAAGCACATCATATACGATCTGGTCATAATGCTCCATGGCGTGGAACTGGTTGAGAAAATCAAAAGCGGTCAGGATTCCGCGTCCGGCACAGCCCATTCCAGGTCTGGGACCTCCTGCTTCCACGCAGCCAGTGTCCAGAAATCCTGTCATTAACACATCATCCAGCTTTTGTTCGTCTTCAGGGGTATTTAAAAGATAGTCCAGAATGGTGACAACCTTTCTGCCGTGGTGCAGAAGACGCGTGGAATCGTGTTTGGGATCGCAGCCGATCTGGAGTACTTTGCTGCCGCAGGCCGCCAGGGCAGCACTCAGATTGGCGCTCATGGTGGATTTCCCGATTCCGCCTTTTCCGTAAACTGCAATTTGCATGATGTTCCTCCTCTGTGTATTTTTACTGTGTATAAGGATATCATATAGGGGTGGCGGATACAATGTCTGCATGGGAGAAAAAGGCGTTTTTTCCAGAGCTGCGGCACATTTTCTGGCATGGAAATATTCTTATAAAACCAGTTGAACTTAAAGGTCAACAGTTGTAAAATTTATTTATAAAACTGACCTGGACAGCTTTCTGACATCAGAAAAAAAGCCATGATGTTAGAAGGCTGTTTTTATATTTTGTTTTGGAAAGAAGATGGTGGAAAATGAGGGTGAAAGGGTTATGAGGAAGCGAGTAATGGCGCTGGTCAGGGGGATTTTGCTGGTGCTGATGACGGCTTGCGAGACGTTTGCAGCGGCTGTGCCGCAGGAAGATACGCCGGAGTATAAGATTGGATTTTATGCGTTTGACTGCTATCATATGTAGGATGAGGACGGGAGACGTTCCGGTTACGGTTATGAGATGATGCAGGATGTTTCCAAATATCTGCAGTGCACGTTTTCTTATGTAGGCTATGACAAGACCGCAAAGGAATGCGAGGAAATGCTGCGAAGCGGAGACATTGACATTTATACTGCAGCAAGGAAAACGGAGGAAAGAGAAACGGAATTTGCTTTTTCCAAGCATCCGGCGATTACAGCGACCACATGCATGAACGTGAAGGTGGGCAACACGATGTAGTGGCCGGTGACTATTCTACCTACAATGGCCTGCGCATCGGTCTTCTGGCACGGCATACCTATAACGACAGCTTCAAGGAATTTGCCAAAGAAAAAGGCTTTGACTGTGAGATTATTTATTATGAAACTCCTACAGAGCTTACCGATGCACTGATCAATGATGAGGTGGATGCGCTGGTAAACAGCTACATCCGCATTCTGGAAGATGAGAGTGTGATAGAGAACTTCGGACAGACCCCATATTACATAATGGCCCGCAGGGAAGACCAGGATTTGATCGACCAGATCGACAATGCCATTGACTGCATGAACCGGGAAACACCGAACTGGAGAGCGGAACTGTACAACAAATATTACGGTTCCCAGAATCAGAATACGGAGTTCACAGATGAGGAGACGAAGCTTCTTGCAGAGCTTCAGGAGTCCGGTGACGTGGATGTCTGGATGGATGTGGACGGCAGCTACGATAAGGAAGGAACCTTTGCGTACAAAACCACAGATCCTTATCTGACCACAACCGTATCGGTTCTTAGAAAGCGTGGCTCCTCCAGTAAATTCCAGAAGCTGGCAATGGTAAGCAACAATATTTCCATCAGACAGATTATCTCCGAGATGTGGCCGGAGGTAGAAGTTATAACCCTGGAAAACAATGAAGACTGTGTTGAAGCAGTTACAACAGGCAATGTGGACGGTGCGCTGCTTATGAGCTACACAGCCCAGGAACTGGCGAGAAATGATGTACAGAATCGTTTAAGCGTAGATATTGTTCCAGGTGCCGCCCTGAGCATGGAAATGGGAGTCAATGCCAGGGATGATTACCACTTTTATGGACTCTGGGAAAAAGCGCTGGCAGATATTTTCCGGCAGCTTGGCGAGGAGATTGTACAGAAAAACACGGAGGCGGTAACAGAAACCAGCATAGTGGCATTCCTGTTTGATAATCCCGTTTATCTGATGGTGGTGCTCGCAGCGATTTTCCTGATTCTGTTTTTCGTTATTCTGTCAGTGCTGTCTGTGAAGAGTAAAAATAAACAGCAACGTATTGCGGCAGAGCTTGCAGCAGCACTTACGTCTGCCAAAGAAGCCAATGAGGTCAAGCAGAATTTCTTTTCCAAGATGAGTCATGATATTCGGACTCCGCTGAACGTGGTTCTGAGAATGACGCAGATTGCACAGAAGTATAAGAACGACAGCGCAAGGCTGGAGCGGTCTCTGTAAAACATTACTACAGAAGGCAATTATCTGCTGACGCTGGTGAATTCCATTCTGGATATGAACCAGCTGGAATATGGATATATTGAATTTCACTTATAATACCTGGATCTTACTTGGGCTGTTTGCGGTGAGTCTGAACAGCATTGGGATCTCCTATAAGGTGGGATATTCGGTGGCGATTGCCCTTCGGTACATCCCGGATATCCAGAGGGATTATCACAGCATCAGCCAGGCACAGCAGGCACGAGGCGTGGAGCTGGGAATAAATGAGCACTTTTTTGCAAGGCTGAAGAACTCAGTGAATATCCTTCTTCCGCTGATCCTTACCAGCCTGAACAGAATCGACACCATTTCCAACGCCATGGAGCTGCGCGGCTTCGGCAAAGACAAAAAACGAACCTGGTACACCAGACGCCCCTTTGCAAGAAGGGATTTCATTGTACTGGGAATCGGCGTCCTGCTGCTGGTGATCAGTTTGACAGTGACGATAAAGTTGGGAAGATTTTATAATCCATTTGTTTGATAAGAGGGTTTTATTTTTGAAAATGGCTTCAGATCTGTCGGGAGATGGATTTGGAGCTTTTTTAATTGTAAACGGGTGGGGGAAATGATAGAATCATGGGATAGGAAGATTTATGACAAAGGAGCAAAAAGGTTATGAACTTAAAGCATATTTTTGAATCAACAGACTTCGTTCATGCAAGCGGAACGAAGGAGGAACTGCAGGTTGCAGAGTTTCTGAAGAGCCAGTGTGAGGAGCTTGGAGTGCCTGCGCATCTGGAAGGATTCCGGGTGGCAATGGGAGACATTGAAGAGGTTCATCTGCTGGCGGATGGACAGGAGATTCCATGTAAGGCTCTTAGTTGCTGCGGAAGCGGAGTGGTGGAAGGGGAGCTTTATTATATGCCGGGAATGGATCCGGTTTCCCTGGCTGGTGCAAAGGACAAAATCGTGCTGTTGGATCAGGGCGTTGGATTTTTCAGCTACCATGATCTGATGAAAGCTGGGGCGAAGGGACTTATTTTCCAGTACGGAAACGTGCATTATCCAAATACAGATATTGACCAGCGAGATCTTCGCGAGGCTGCAGTTGGGGAGGAGCGCAAGGTGCTTTGCGCTATGATCCATTCCGGCCAGGCTATGGAGCTTGTGAAAAACAAGGTGAAAAATATCCGCCTGGAAATTTTCCAGCATGAGTATGACGGGGAATCCCACAATGTAATTGCGGAGATTCCAGGAAAAAGAGAGGAATACATCGTGCTTAGTGCACATTATGATACCACCTCATTGTCTCACGGCGCTTATGATAACATGAGCGGCTGCGCGGGTCTGCTTGGAATTATGGAGCAGCTGAAGGATAAGGAACTGAACTATGGACTGCGGTTTGTATTCTGCGGCAGTGAGGAGCGCGGACTTCTGGGTTCTAAGGCGTATGTTCGCGACCATGAATCTGAACTGGAAAAAGCGGCGCTGAACATTAACCTGGATATGATCGGAACTTACCTGGGAAAATTCATTGCATGTGTTTCTGCAGAGGATAAGCTGGCGCATTATATTTCTTATATGGCAGCAGAGGTGGGATTCCCGGTAGAGGCGAAACAGGGCGTTTATTCCAGTGACTCTACTCCATTTGCGGACAAGAGTGTTCCGGCCCTTTCCTTTGCCCGTCTTGCAAGCTCCAATGTGGCACCAATCCACTGCCGCTATGATTTGATGGAAGTGATGTCTATGGAGCAGCTGCAGAAGGATATTGATTTCCTGGCGAAGTTCACAGAGCGTTTTGCCAATGCAGTTGTGTGTCCGGTTTCCAGAGAGATTCCGGAGAAAATCAAGACAGAATTGGACGAGTACCTTTTCAGAAAAAGAAAAGAGCAGTAAAAAGATGAAGTACAAGGTTATGGAAATTCAGGAAGACGTGGATTTCGGCTGTGAGGAGAGAAGTGAGGGGTCTCCGGTTATGGCAGTGGTGCTTCTTAGAGGCGAGGACGGAAGCGAAATGATGACCCGCCAGGCGGACCAGATGCTTTATGACGGGGGAATTGAGGAAGGGGATTCAGTTGTGTTTGATGAGAGATATGAGCTGGTGAAGCTGCTCTAGAGCCTTTTTCAAGCACGCTCTAGAGCTATGAAATCGGGAGGGACACTGTATGAATGGGGAAATAAAAGTTGCGGTTTGCGATGACCTGGAAGAAGACCGCCAGGTTCTTGTGAATCTGCTTTCTGAGTATACAGACAAGAACAATTTATATGTGAAAATCCAGGAATTTACTTCCGGTGAGGCATTTCTGGCTTCGGATACATCGGAGTATTCTTTGGTTTTTATGGATATCTTTATGGACGGCATCAATGGGATGGAAACTGCCAAAGCCCTGATCGTCAGGAACAGCCGGGTGCAGATTGTGTTTGAAAGCACCAGTACGGAATTTGCAGCGGAAGCTTTTGACATCGAAGCGCTCCACTACCTTGTGAAGCCTGTGAAAAAAGAAAAGCTTTTCGGAATCCTGGACCGCTTTTTCGACAGCGTTTACTCCCTGAGGACTGTGAACGTGAAAGTAGGACGGCTGGAAGAGAGCATTTATCTTTCCGACATCCTTTATGTGGAGGCCGATGGAAAACGGGCAAAAGTCCACACCAAAAAAGGCGTGATGGAGGTATCCATGTCTGTTGCAGAGCTTGAGAGGGTTTTGCCGGAAAAAGAGTTCTGCCGCCCTATCCGTTGGGCGCTGGTTTCCATGCGGGAAATTGCGGCAATGCCTACCGATGTGCTGAAATTATCGGATCAGACAGAAATTCCCATCAGCCGTTTAAAGCGCAGGGAAATACAGGAAACCTTTGCGGATTACAGCTGGCGAAGCACCAGACGCCGCATGCGGGGAAAAACAGGATAATTTTATAGTTTTTGGAAAAACATCAGGAGGAATAAGGATGGGACATCTATATTTTGTGAGACACGGGCAGACCATCTGGAATGTAGAAAATAAGATTTGCGGTGCTACAGACATTGCGCTGACAGAATTTGGTCATGAGCAGGCTGTGGAGACCGGAAGGAAGATTGCGGAAGAGGGAATTAAGGCAGATGAGATTCTGTACTCACCGCTGATTCGTGCGGCAGAAACTGCAAGATATATTTCCGAAATCACCGGAATTCCAAGAAGAGTGGAGCCAAGGCTGATTGAGCAGAATTTTGGAAAATGGGAGGGCACGCCAAGAAACGGTGCGGATTTCAAAAAGGCGAAAGAAATTTTCGCCTGCAACTATGAAGGTGGGGAATCCATGCTTCATCTGGCACAGAGAATTTATAATCTGCTGGATGAGATCAAAGCAGAGTCCGGGGAGAAGACTTATATTCTGGTGGCACATAATGGAATTGCCAGAATGGTGCAGTCCTATTTCCATGATATGACAAATGAGGAATATGCAGCATTTGGAGTAAAGAACTGCGCGGTTGTGCGTTATGATTTTGACGAATAGGAGGAAATGACAGAATGGGTAAAATTATCGATCTTTCAGCAGTTATGGAAAAAGAGGAGAAGCTGGAGCAGATTGCGGATTATATGGGAGAACTGAAGGATGAGTTTGCAGCGCTGATCCAGGAGTTTGACGAGGACGGCGCAGACCAGAGAAAATTGGATACTCTTACTGAGGCGCTGGATGCACTGGAAGACGCTTACGATATGGTAAATGAGGTTTTATAAGAAGGATAAACCCTAAGAACAAAAGGTTTCGGAGCCCTGGTATTTTAATTTTATCCATTAAATCCTAAAAACCTATTGACATAGTGGGTTAATAGTGGTAATATCCATTCAACGGATGAAAAAGCAATATGTACCACAGTTGAAAATAATATTTCGCCAGTATAAAAACTGCAGTTTTGGCAGATACGGCAGGGCAGCCGGGAAAGGAATGGATATGGCATACTATAAGGGAACACTTGGATTAATTGGAAATACTCCGCTTGTTGAGGTAACAAATATCGAAAAGGAACTTGGACTGGAAGCTACCGTTCTTGTGAAGCTGGAATACTTTAACCCGGCAGGAAGCGTTAAGGACAGAATTGCCAAGGCTATGATCGAGGATGCAGAGCAGAAGGGAATCCTGAAGGAAGGTTCCGTTATCATCGAGCCTACTTCCGGAAATACCGGAATCGGTCTTGCATCTATTGCAGCAGCTAAGGGATACAGAATCATTCTTACCATGCCGGAGACCATGAGTGTTGAGCGTAGAAACATTCTGAAAGCATACGGCGCAGAGCTGGTTCTGACCGATGGAACCAAGGGTATGAAGGGTGCCATTGCCAAGGCGAACGAGCTGGCAGCGGAGATCCCGAACAGCTTTATCCCAGGACAGTTTGTGAACCCGGCGAACCCGGCTGTACACAAAGCTACCACAGGTCCAGAGATCTGGAAAGATACTGAAGGCAAGGTTGATATTTTCATCGCAGGTGTTGGTACAGGCGGAACCCTTACCGGAACTGGTGAGTATCTGAAGGAGCAGAACCCGAATGTGAAGGTCGTAGCTCTTGAGCCTGCTACATCTCCTGTATTATCCGAGGGCAAAGCTGGCCCGCACAAGATCCAGGGAATCGGAGCCGGATTTGTTCCGGAAGTTCTGAACACCAAGATTTATGATGAAGTTTATAAAGCAGAAGCTGACGAAGCATTTGCAACAGCGAAACTTCTTGCTCACAAAGAAGGAATCCTTGTAGGAATCTCCTCCGGTGCTGCATTAAGCGCTGCAATAAATTATGCAAAGAAACCTGAGAACAAGGGCAAAGTAATCGTAGCCCTTCTCCCAGACACCGGTGACAGATATTATTCTACACCGCTGTTTACTGAGTAAATTCCGGATTGCCGCGCAGCGGTCTTAACGGAACATTATAAAAGCGAATAAACATAAGGACTGTCGTAACGGATATGTTTGAACAAAGCATTTCACCGCGGCAGTCCTTTTTGTCAACGGCGAAACAATATACTTAAACCCAACTATAACTAATCCCATTGACATACTAGGGTATTTCATAGTAACATAAACCAAATTGTTATTTCGCGCAGGGAGGAGGCCTTCCAGTGTGATAAACAGCATCAAACTTCCATAGGAGGATAATCAAATGAGTGAAGCAACTGCAACTAAAGAACAGCAGATCAAATACGAGAACCTGAAAGAATACTTACGCAGCCTTGGAAGCGTAGCCGTAGCTTTTTCAAGCGGCGTAGACTCCACCTTCCTTTTGAAAACTGCCCATGATGTACTGGGGGACAAATGTCTGGCGATTACTGCTATGTCCTGTTCTTTTCCAAAGAGAGAGCTGGAAGAAGCCAAGGCCTTTTGTGAAAAAGAAGGTATCCGTCACATCACAGTAGAGTCCGAAGAACTGGAAATCGAAGGCTTCTGCCAGAACCCGACCAACCGCTGCTACATCTGCAAGAAAGAATTATTCGAGAAAATCTGGGAGATTGCCAGAAAAGAAGGATTAAATGCAGTAGCAGAAGGCTCCAACATGGACGACAACGGCGACTACAGACCAGGACTTCAGGCTGTAGCAGAGCTTGGGGTAAAGAGTCCGCTGCGCCACAGCGAATTATATAAAGAAGACATTCGCGCCCTTTCCAAAGATCTTGGCCTTCCAACCTGGGAGAAACAGTCCTTTGCCTGTCTGTCTTCCAGATTTGTATACGGAGAGACCATCACCAAAGAAAAGCTTGGCATGGTAGACAAAGCCGAGCAGCTTCTCCTGGACCTTGGCTTCCACCAGCTGCGCGTCCGCATCCACGGCACCCTGGCCCGAATCGAAGTACTCCCGGACGAGCTCCCAAAAGTACTTGAAAACCGCGAGCAGATCGTAAAAGCCTTTAAAGAATACGGATTCACCTACGTAACCATGGATCTCCAGGGATACCGTATGGGAAGTATGAACGAGACTTTGAAGAAATAAAATTCACTTTGAAAAATATGCAAACAGGATTACAGCGTTTCATATGCGCTGCGATCCTGTTTTTTATGCCCAAATATCTATTCATGTCACAAATTGGCGAATAAACAAGGTTGTAATTGGATTCCTGAAAGGAGTATAATCTTTAAAGGTTATAATGAAAAAATAATTTGATTTTTGTAGAAGGGGTAGGTATTGAAATATGTTAAATATTTTATTTCGCGAAGACGAAAGAGAAATAAGGTAAGAACCAGTCATGGAAACAGTAATCTTTCCAAGTATGCAAAGAAAGGAATTACTTTGATTGGAGATGGTGCTGCAATAGGACCTTATATGTATGATTTAATGCTGAGCAAAGCGGAGCTGTTTTTACCGGAATGTTTTGAATGGCTGTTATTACATTCACCTGTATTTGCGGAAAACAAAGAGGTGCAGGAGCAGCTTGCTCATACATCACAAGCTTGCCGATCTTTCCCAGTATTTCACAGAAGATGAGCTGTCTAAATATGTAGATTCCTACATTCAGGAAGGCTACTTTAACCAGGATGGATCCCTGTATCTTTTCCCTGTGGCCAAATCCACTGAGATCACTATGCTCAACAAGACCGACTGGGAGCCCTTTGCAGAGGCTGCTGGAACTACTGTAGATGAGCTTGCCACCACAGAGGGAATTGTCCAGGTGGCGCAGCGGTATTATGAGTGGACGGACGCGCAGACCCCGGATGTCCCGGCCGATGGAAAAGCCTTTTACGGCAGAGACTCTATGTCAAATTATTTTCTTATCAGCATGAAGCAGATGGGTAAGGAACTGTTTGAAGTAAAAGACGGCAAAGTAACCCTTAACACAGACAAGGAATTGGTTCGCCGTATCTGGGATAATTATTACGTGCCGTTTATGAAAGGCTATTTTGCTTCCTTGGGAAAATTCCGTTCAGATGATGTGAAAACAGGAGATGTTATCGCTTATACTGGTTCTACTTCATCTGCAGTGTACTTCCCGGATTCTGTAGAAACAGAAGACAGCAGCTATCCAATTTTTCCAGAAAACCTGTTTTTATACTCCTGGAAATTTTGCAAATGGTTACAGTACCTGTAAAATTCTGGATTATTCTCTGTCTGACAAAGCAAAAGCTGATAAAGCAGTTCTGGAAGAAGCTGTTGCAGGCGGTCAGAGTAAAGAAGAGGCACTGGCGCAGTATCTCACCGATGAGAATTTCGAGAGCTGGTATGAGGAATTCTGCAATAGTTTAAATGCAGCAGCAAACTCATAACCATGAGATGTGATGGAAAGGCGGTGAGACGGACTGTGAAGCGGAATCCGTACAAGCATGGAGGACACGGTGATTGGCCTGGACAGCCACACTGTAGAGAACCGCAAGGTAGTCCTGGAAAATGACATGATCGAGCAGTGGAGCAGCGTAAATAAAGAAAGTGACGGGCTTTATGCTGCACTGGCCAGGCTCCTGGATGAACATGAGATGGATATTCAGGGATTTCTGGGTTCTGACGATGTGCAGGAGGAATATCTGGAAGCTGTTTTCTATGATATGGTAGAGGTTTTGCAGTACAATTCCACTTCAGGAATCTTCCTGGTGCTGGGAAATGATAAATCCACGGAGGAAGAATGCGAATACAATGGTTTCTGGGTGCGGGATTCTGACCCAATGACCAAAACGGCTTCTTACGCAGATCTGCAGATGGAGCGCGGAAGCAAGAAGCTTTCCCAGAGTATGTCCATTTCACTGGACACTCCGTGGCGTACAGATTTTCGGTTCCAGGGAAATGGAAACCGAAGTGCAGATGACTTTTTCTATCAGCCGTACGTGACTGCAGGGGATTATGTGGATGCTAATATTAACATGGCAAATCTGGGATACTGGTCCAAGCCATTTATTCTGGAAGACGAACGCCTGAAAGAAATGACTCTTTCTTCCATTGCACTGAACCTGTTTGACAGGGAAGGAAATACTTCGGTAGTGCTGGATATCCTGGCGTTGAAACTGCAGCAGCTTCTTCTGACCGGGGAAACAATGGAAAACGAGCCGCTGATCCATCCTTTTGCCAATGGGAACCAGGATCTTGTATTCCATATGGCAGACAATGGACAGTACTCTGGAAGTATTGTATTTCGCCAGATTGACACGGCTGTCCTTGAGAAAAAAGAGGAACGCAAGTGTCTGGAAGAGATCAGCGCCATTATCCAGAACCGCATAAATCTGGAGCGTCACGACCTTTCTGCAAAAGCCAAATTGGATTTCCTTGCCCGTATGTCACACGAGATCCGAACGCCAATGAATGGAATCATCGGTATGACGGAGATTGCCCTGAAGGAAGGTCAGACTGAGGCACAGAGAATGGATTGCCTGAAAAAAATCCAGCACTCTTCCGCATATCTTCTTGGCCTAATCAACGACATTCTGGATATGTCCAAAATTGAAAGCGGAAAGATGCGTCTGGTGGAGGAAAAATGCAACCTTCTGGAACTGGTTCAGGGGCTGCAGCCGCTGCTGGAATCCAAGATCAAAGAGAAGCAGCTTCAGCTTTAACATCAGGCTGCGCCCGGTAAGCCCGGATGAGAGAAAGGAAGCTGTGCCGGAAAAGGCCCTTCTTTTCCCGGGAAAACGGATTCTGGTAGCAGAGGACAATGATCTGAATATGGAGATCATCTGCACCATTCTGGAAGAGTACCAGATTATCACCGAGCAGGCTGCCAACGGCAAGGAGGCTGTTCAGTGCATGGAACATTCAGAATCTGGGCGAGCTGTTGGGGCGTTTCCTGATATCCGTTGTAAGCCCAGGAGAAATAAACATTATACAGAGCACCTGCAAAGGCGGACAGCCGGTAATACTGGCTGGCATCCTGGCAGGTGCTTTTCCATTTCCAGATAATGTATCTGGTAAGGTATTCCAGGAAAATATTGCCGAAGCCGCAGTGGATAAGACCGTCAAAAAAGTCCCGGTACTGGTACCAATATTCGAAGCAGTGGATCATGTGGGCGCGGTCATAGTAGATTCCCTGCAGATTCTGCTTGCGGTCCTCTTCCTGATATTTCTGCAGAATGTCTTTCAAATGGGAAGAAAACACTTCCTCTTTGGTGGAGAAATTCCGGTAAAACGCCATTCGGGAAACGCCTGCCAGCTGGGTAAGCTCCGTTATGGTAATGGTGGACAGCGGCTTTTCTTTAATCAGGGTGAGAAGGGCATTTACGATTTTCTCACGGGTCTGCTGGTTGGGTGTGTTTTTTGAAGATTTCTGTTTTTCCATGGTGAAGCTCCTGTTAAAAATAACTCTGTAGTACGGATGCAAAAAGCAGCTTGTGTTACAAAGAGTAACGTTTTTAATAAGGGTTAGTATAACGTGAATTTGCGGGTGAGGCAAGGAGATTTTTGCGTGTTCTGGAGCAGTGGGAACTAAAAAATGTACATCTTGCGCAATAAAATGACAGTTTATGATAACCCCGTCTTTTTCAGGCGGGGTTGTGCTATAGTAAACTCAGAAAAATGGAGTGAAACAGAAACAACAGAAAGGGAGATTTTACAGGAAATGAAGTATCAGAATATTATAGAGAACATGACCCTGAAAGAAAAAGCCGCGTTCCTTAGCGGAAAAAGCGAGTGGCAGACAAGGGAATTTCCAAGACTGGACATTCCGGCAATCTTCTGTTCAGACGGACCAAACGGTGTGCGTAAGCAGGCTGGCGCAGGAGACCACCTGGGAATCAACCCGTCCGTTCCGGCAACCTGTTTTCCAACAGCAGCAACCATGGCAAACAGCTGGGATGAAGAACTGGAGCAGAAGGTAGGAGTTGCACTTGGAGAAGAGTCCATGGAAGAGGAAGTAAACGTTCTTCTCGGACCGGGACTGAACATTAAAAGAAATCCTCTTTGCGGACGTAATTTCGAGTATTTTTCCGAGGATCCTTATCTTTCCGGAAAAATGGCGGCAGCATTTATCCGCGGCGTACAGAGCACTGGTGCAGCAGCGTGTGCAAAGCATTTCGCAGTAAACAGCCAGGAGCTTCGCCGTATGGCTATGAATGCGGTTGTAGATGAGCGAACACTTCGTGAGATTTACCTTACAGGCTTTGAAATTGCCATTAAAGAGGGCAATGCCAAAACCGTAATGAGCAGCTACAACGAGGTAAATGGCGTTTATGCCAACGAGAATGAGCATCTTCTGAAGGATATTCTCCGTGACGAGTGGGGGTTTGACGGCTCTGTTATCACAGACTGGGGCGCGTCCAACGATCATTCCCTTGGTGTGAAAAACGGTTCCACTCTGGAAATGCCTACCCCAGGTCTTGACGCAGCAAGAGAGCTGATTGCAAGCGTAGAGAGCGGAAAGATCAGCGAGAAGGATATTGACGAGCGTGTAGATGAGCTTCTTGATCTGGTACTTACTACAACAGAGAATGCAAAGCATTACAAAAAAGCGGCAGACAAAAAGGCATTGCATGAAGAGCATCATAAGCTGGCACGCCGGGCATGTGAGGAAAGTGCTGTTCTTCTGAAAAATGAAGGCGGAATCCTTCCAGTTGGGGAGAAGGTTCAGGCAGCCGTGATCGGTGATTTCGCATTCGAGCCAAGATACCAGGGTGCCGGTTCCTCCATGGTAAACTCCACAAAAGTGGATTCCATTAAGGACATGCTGGAGTCCTGCGGAATTTCCGTAACCGGAATCGTTCACGGATATCAGCGTGACGGCAAGGAAGACGAAGCCATGAAAAAAGAGGCTGTGGATCTTGCACGCCGTTCCGATGTGGTCCTGTTCTTCTTCGGACTGAATGAGAAGAGCGAGACAGAAGGTCTTGACCGTAAGCACCTTCGCATTCCTCAGAACCAGATTAACCTGATCCAGGAGCTTGCAAAAGCAAACGCCAACATGATCGGTATTATCAGTGCTGGCTCTGTCATTGAAATGCCATGGCATCACCATTTCAAGGCGCTGCTTCACACAGCACTGATGGGACAGGCTGGTGCAGGCGCGGTTCTGGACATTCTTTCCGGTAAGATCAATCCGTCCGGAAAGCTGGCAGAAACCTATATCAAGAAATATGAAGATACTCCTTCCTACAATTATTATCCGTCTCAGGAGCGCAATTCTGAGTACAGAGAGGGAATCTATGTAGGATACCGTTATTTTGACACTGCAGGAGTTCCGGTAAATTATCCATTTGGATATGGACTTTCCTATACTACCTTCGAGTATGAAAATCTGCAGGTAAAACCGGATGGCGTTACCTTTACTATCCGCAACACTGGAAAATACGACGGTGCAGAAATCGCACAGCTTTATGTAGGACTTCCGGGAGCAAAGGTTTTCCGTCCGGTAAAAGAGCTGAAGGGCTTCACAAAAGTGTTCTTAAAGACTGGCGAAGAGAAGACCGTTACCATTAAATTCGATGACAAAACATTCCGCTACTGGAATATGAAAACAAACAAATGGGAAGTGGAAGGCGGCGTTTACAGCATTATGATCGGTGCAAGCTGCGCAGATATCCGTCTTCAGGATACACTTGCTATTATCGGAACCACTGAGATAATGCCATATTATACCAATCGCGTTGCTTCTTATATGGACGGAAAAATCCAGAAGGTTGGAAACGAAGAATTCGAGACCATTCTGGGACATTCCATTCCAGACGGAAGCTGGAGCGGAGAGCTTGGCATGAACGATGCCCTCTGCCAGATGTATTATGCAAAGAGCGGAATTGCCCGTTTCATCTGCAAGAAGCTGGGCGAAAAACTGAAGAAGAGCGAAGCTGCCGGAGTTCCGGATCTGAATACTCTGTTCCAGTACAACATGCCTTTCCGTGCCATCGCGAAGATGACAGGCGGCATGGTTTCCATGGAAATGGTGGAAGGTCTTGTAAGAGTAGTAAACGGCCACTTCAGCGGACTTGGAAAAGTGATCAGCGGATTTTTCAGAAACCAGAAGCTGAACAAGCAGTATGAGAAAGACCTGGAAGAGCAGAAATAAGAAATCATACAGACAGAAAAATAAAGAATAAGGAGTATTATCATGGGAAAAATCAAACAGTTAATCGCAGACCATCCGAATATCTGGGAGTTCATTAAATTCAACGTATTATCAAACTGCGCAACCATCACAAACTTTATCATTATGTGGCTGTGCACAGGCTTTATCTTCAAAAGCTTTGCAAACACACCATTTAAATTCCTGGTGTTCAACTACGCAGACAACATTGAGTCCAACCTTGGATTATGCGGATTCTTAAGCTTTTTGGTTGCGACTGCAGCAGCACAGACCGTAAACTTTTTCGTACAGAAGAACCTGGTTTTCAAATCTAATGCAGCGTTTGAAAAAGCAGTTCCGAAATACATTATACTTGCTGTTGTGCTAGTACTTGTTTCCGCAGCACTTCCGGCTTACAGCCAGAGCTTTTTCATTAACATCGGAATTTCCGAAGCACTTGCACCAACTCTTGCAAACGTGCTGAACATTCTGGTTCAGGTAGTTCTCAGCTACCCAACCATGAAATTCTGGATCATGCCAAACAAGTAAAAATTGGTTGCTATTCTTGCCCGATATAGTGACAGGCCAAAACCCGGATTGCCTTGCAGTCCGGGTTTTTAAATGGTAAGATAAAACAGGATTTAACAAATTAAACACATTTTTCCCACAAAGAGAACACAAATTGTCTCTATACTGTGAACTATCAAATGAAAGAGGTAATTGTTCAGTACCTTCACAATTACCGCTCCGCGATGCACAGAAATCATGCAAAGCATGATTTCGCGCCGCAATTCTCGGGTTTTCTGTGAACTACGTTCACAAAAAACACCTCGCGGAATAGTAACTGCAGAATAGTTACTGAAAGAAAACATAACAGAGTTTCTAAAGGAGGCTTTTATCATGAAGAATAGAAATGAAGAATTAAAGAGAAAACTGAAAAAGGCAGCAAGCATTAGTCTTTGCGCAGTACTGGCAGGTGGTCTTGCAGCAGGAACATATACAGGAGTGAACTATCTGACAGGTTATGAGCAGAGCGTACAGGCAGCTAGCAAGGAGCAGGTTACATTACTGAAATCCGACAAGGAATCAGATGATTCCGATTCCAAGGAAGAAAGTACAGCAAAGGGAAGCCTGGATGTATCTGATATTGTAGAAGAGACAATGCCAAGCATTGTTTCCATTACAACTAAATCTGTAGAAGAGGTTCAGAGCTACTATGGAATGTTTGGTCAGTACGGTGCTTATTCTCCTGAGCAGAGAGAGGTTCAGGGAAGCGGTTCCGGTATCATCATTGGTAAGAATGATACAGAGCTTCTGATTGCGACCAACTACCATGTAGTAGATGGTGCAGAGACATTATCCGTTGGTTTCTGCGACAGTACAGCATGCGAAGCTAAGGTAAAAGGTTATGACAGCGAGAAAGACCTTGCAGTTGTTGCAGTTTCCCTGGACGATATTGACAGCGACACAATGGATGCAATTTCCATCGCAACAATTGGTAATTCAGATAACCTGAAGGTTGGTGAGCAGGTTGTTGCAATCGGTAATGCCCTTGGTTATGGCCAGTCCGTAACAACCGGTATTGTAAGTGCTAAAAACCGTCAGCTGAATTCTGATGATACGGTTGGTGATTATGACAGCGACAGCAATTCCGCTACCAATCTGATCCAGACAGATGCAGCAATCAATCCTGGCAACAGCGGCGGTGCTCTTCTGAACATGAACGGTGAGGTTGTTGGTATCAACTCTGCAAAGCTTGCTTCCACAGAGGTTGAGGGTATTGGTTATGCAATCGCAATTTCTGATGTAACAGATACTATTGAGAGTCTGATGAATGAGGAGACCAGAGATAAGGTTGAGGATCACGGTGTTCTTGGAATCATAGTTCAGACTGTTGACAGTGCGGTAACGGAAGCTTACGGTGTTCCGGAAGGCGTGCTGGTAAGAGAGGTTACTGAGGGCGGTGCAGCAGATGATGCTGGTATCGAAGCAAGATCCATCATTACCAAGTTCGCAGGCAAGACCGTAACTACCAAAGAACAGCTGGTTGATTTCCTTTCCTACTACGAGCCAGGCGAGGATGTTGAGCTTACCATTGAAGTTCCAGACGGAAAAGAATACAAAGAAGAGACTGTTACCGTAACTCTTGGCAAGAGCGAGGATACACAGAATGCAGACTCCAAGGATTCCCAGAATCAGGATGGTGCAACCGATGAGGACGGAAATCTCTTAGAAGACTGGCAGAACAATGAAGGCGGTGCCGGACTTCAGTATGGCGAAGGCTGGAACTAAAGAACAAAAATAAAATACAGTTTGAATTTGGAATTCAAGACTGATTCCGGGTTTGGATTTGAAACTGCAGAGACTCATCTATAACAGGTGGGTCTCTTTTTTTGCGCCTTTTGCGCTCAAAGAATCCATTGCACATCCTGACGTAAAACGGTATAATTATTGAATCACGTAATGTAGAAAAGTGTAGAAAAGAGTCGATTTGATGAACAAAGAAATTTCTCTGGTTTTTGATATAGATGACACGCTGTACAGCCAGATGGAACCGTTGCTTACGGCGTGTGAATTTAGTCTTGGAAGAGCGCTGCCGGATCCGGAGCTGTTTTACCGGATCTTTGGGAAAAGAAGCGCGGAAATGTTTCTGTTCAGCGAGAGCGGACAGGTTTCTATCCACGAGTCCAGGCTGTACAGAATTGAGAACACCATGAAGGATATGGGTATCCCTTTTACCCGGGAACAGGCGGAAGTTTTTCAGGCAAGATATAAAGAAAATCAGTCTCATCTTCATGTGTCCGATATCCTTGCGGGAATGTTAGATACATGCCAGGAAGCCGGCGTGAAAATGGGGGTGATCACCAACGGCCCTTTTGCCCACCAGGTGCAGAAGTTTCATACATTGGGACTGGACAAATGGTTTACAGAGGATCAGCTGATCGTATCCGCTGGCGTAGGCGTAGCTAAGCCTGATGTGCAGATTTTCCGGATAGCAGAAGAGAAGTGGGGAATGAATCCTGCCAATACCTATATGGTGGGAGACTCTCTGGAGAATGATATTACGGGGGCCAAAAATGCCGGCTGGAAAACCATCTGGATGAATCACCACAGATATACAGTATCACCTGGTATGGCAGAACCGGATTACATCGCATATACAGAAGAAGAACTAAGAAAATTAGTAGAAAAATTAATCTGAATTCTATTTTTGCGTGTATGTTAGGCGAACTAAAGATAGACAAATAACGTTTGGTTGATTATAATAAACATATTAGTAAATTAGATGATGCCATCTGATTTGCAGCTGGCGCTGACCGTATAGCCCGGTAGTGACTGTGGCTGTGCGGTCATTTTTTTGCATCACAGGCTTCACGATGAAGAGGAAGATAAAATATGGATTCAGATTACAAAATTACAATGGAACAGGCAGAAACAGAAATGGCCTGTTATCGCAAGGTTTTCGATGATGTGTGGCTTTACGACGAAGCGGCCGTAGACGCATTGAAAAAAGAGGATGATTGTGGAGAGGAACAGCATCCCACGCACCAGTGCATGGGACATGTGGCCGTGGATGCTTTTTACAAAAAAGAAGAGTTATCCAAGCTGGAGTTCATCGGTGATGATATTTACCAGATCATGGCGAAATATCTGGAGATTGACGGCAAGCCATATGTGATGGAACTGCTCAAATCCATGGATAAGAATTACCTGGTTGCACAGGGCGACCGTGACCGCCTGATCCGCAGTCTTTCCGGCTACAATGAACGGCTGTACAGTGATGTGCTGACCAAGGTTTATAACAGACGCTATTTCGAAGAAGAACTGAAGAACCAGAAGGGTCCTGCCGGAATTGCAATGATCGATCTGGACGACTTCAAGCTGCATAATGATACATATGGACACAAGGCAGGCGATATGGCCCTTGCCACAGTAACCCAGGTGATCTCCAGATACATTCGTAAGACCGATATTCTGGTTCGTTACGGCGGGGATGAATTTCTTCTGATCATTCCCAATGTGAAAGAGGCAGAGTTTACCCACAGACTGCAGGAGATTCTGGACAGGATCCATGCAGCTACCATACCGGGATATGCCAGAATCCAGCTCTCTGTAAGCATTGGAGGTACCATTGCCAGTGCGGATGAGACCATTGAAAGTGTTGTGGGAAGAGCGGACCGCTTTATGTATCAGGCGAAGACACATAAGAACCTGGTAGTGACAGAGACGAATGAAATAAGAAATCAGGATGAGGACGGTACAGAGGTTGACCGTAATGAGCTGAAGCAGCAGATTCTGATCGTAGATGATTCTGAATTGAACCGTGAAATACTAGCGGAAATCCTGCACCCTGATTTTAAGACTATGGAGGCCTGCAGCGGGGAGGAGTGTCTGTCAATGCTGCGGCAGTATGGCGCAGGAATCTCGCTGGTATTGCTGGACATTGTTATGCCTGGTATGGACGGTTTCGCAGTTCTGGATGAAATGAACCGAAATCACTGGCTGGAAGATATTCCGGTCATTATGATCTCCAGTGAAGAGACAGAATCATATATACGCCGTGCTTACGAAATGGGAGTCTCTGACTATATCAGCCGTCCATTTGATTCCAAGGTTGTTTATCGGCGTGTATATAATACCATTAAATTATACGTAAAACAGAGGTACCTAATCACACTTGTAACGGATCAAATTCGGGAAAAAGAAAAAAATAGTCAGATTCTGGTAGATATTCTCAGCCATATCGTAGAATTTCGTAATGGAGAGAGCGGACTTCACGTTCAGCACATCAAGACGCTCACCGGACTTTTACTGGAGAGACTTGTGCAGAAGACGGATAAATACCATCTGCAGTGGTCGGATCAGTACATGATCACAGTGGCATCTGCCCTTCATGATATCGGCAAGGTGGGAATCGACGAGAAGATCCTGAACAAACCGGGCAGACTGACCAAAGAAGAGTTTGAGGAGATGAAGAAGCATACTCTGATCGGAGCCTCCATGCTGAAGAGCCTTGGCGTATACCAGGACGAGGAGCTTGTGAAGGTTGCTTATCAGATCTGCAGATGGCATCATGAGCGCTACGATGGAAAAGGCTATCCGGATGGACTGAAGGGCGAAGAGATCCCCATTTCCGCCCAGGTAGTTTCTGTAGCGGACGTATATGACGCACTGACAAGCGAGCGTGTATACAAGAAAGCCTTTACCCATGAGAATGCAATGGAGATGATCCTTGCCGGAGAATGCGGAACCTTCAACCCGCTTCTTCTGGAGTGTCTGAAGGATATTGCAGGAAATATTCCGGTAGAGATGGCGAAAGCCGCTGAGCAGCCCACCTATTCCCAGGGAAGCCATGCAGGGAAGCTGCTTGAGAGCATATAAAAAAATACGGGATTTTGAATAAAGGGAGGTACGCTCTGCTTTATGAAAAAGAAAATTCTTACATTAGCGGCAGTGGTAACACTGCCGTTTATTCTTCTGGTAATGTATCTGCTTGCTTCCATGGCAAGCTACAGCAACACATATTCGGAGATTGTAAGCAACATGACAGTTGCCAACAATTATAACCTGAATTTCAAAGAGGAAATGGATGAAAGCCTTTATAAACTGGTAGTTGGCTATGTGACGCTGGATAACATTGAGTCGGACAAAAGCCTGAAGAATCCATATGTCCTGATCGAGGAACTGCGCAGTGAGTTTACCAGACTTACGGCAATCACTACAGAATCAGAAAGTAAGCTGTGGCTGGAGAGTCTTTTGCGAAACATCAATGCTCTGGAAAAAAGAGTGGATGATATTGTGGACAGCATCGATGCCGGAGGCCGGTACAGTGAGAATATCGAGATGCTGGATAACAATATCTATATTCTTACAGAGCTGATCCAGGATGACATCCAGTATTACATTTACTATCAGACCCGGTACATGGAAAAGGTTACAGACACCCTGCAAAAACAGATTGGACGCTTTATGGTGGTGTGCAGCATTCTGATCGCGGTGCTGATTGCAGTAGTGGCTGTCAGTGCGGTGATGATCGTTTCCGGAATCCTTCAGCCCATCCGGCAGTTGAATTCCGTGACGGAGAAAATTGCCCAGGGAGATTTCAATGCCAGGGCACAGGTGAATTCTGACGATGAAGTTGCGGAACTTGCGGTGAGCTTTAATAAGATGGCGGGAAATATGCAGTCCCTGATCGACAAGGTGAAGGAAGATGAGCGCAAAATGCGAAAGGCAGACCTGCGCCTCCTCCAAGAGCAGATCCAGCCGCATTTCCTTTACAACACACTCGACACCATTGTGTGGCTGATCGAATCCAATGAGCCAGACGAAGCAGTGACAATGGTTGTTACCTTGTCGGACTTTTTCCGTGAGATTCTCAGCAAAGGCAAGGAGTTTATTTCCATTAAGGAAGAGGAGAAGCACATCAGCAGCTATCTGCAGATCCAGGAAATGCGTTACCGGGATATTCTGGAATATGACATTCAGCTGGATCAGGTAATTTATAAATATCAGATCCTGAAGCTGACACTTCAGCCGGTAGTGGAGAATGCGCTTTATCATGGAATCAAATATAAGCGTGCCAAGGGATGCATTCACATTCACGGGGAAAAAGAGGGGGATATTATCCGCCTGACTGTCCGGGATGACGGCGTGGGTATGGATGAGGAAGAACTTGCGCAGCTTCGCCAGCAGATCGAGAAGCCTTGTCAGGAGACGGAGAAGGGCTTTGGGCTGGCAAATGTAAATGAGCGTATCCATATGTATTTCGGTTATGAGTACGGCATGAAGATTGAGTCTGAAAAGGGCAAAGGAACTACGGTGGAGATTGTGATTCCTGCTATTCTGGAAGCCCCGGCAGAGAATGCCGCAAATGTACAGCCACAGCAGGAGGGGGCACGCTTATGAGACAGTTTATAAAGAAAAACATCTGGGCTGTGGCGCCGGTTGTATTTGTGCTGGTAGCGCTGGTTCTTCTTGGAAGCCCTTTTGGAAGCGGCAATGTGCAGGAAACTCCTGCAGAGGATGACAACTTAATCGTAGTGGGCGTTTCCCAGGTAGGAAGTGAATCCGTGTGGAGAACCGCACACACCCAGTCTGTTCAGGATGCTTTTACCAGAGCCAATGGCTATCTGCTGATTTTTGACAATGCCAGACAGAAACAGGCCAACCAGATCAAGGCAATCCGAAGCTTTATCTCCCAGCAGGTGGACTACATTGTGCTTTCGCCCATTGAGGAAACCGGTTGGGACACTGTGCTTCAGGAGGCGAAGGATGCAGGGATTCCGGTGATCCTTATGGACCGTACTGTGGAGGTAGCGGATGATTCCCTCTATACCACATGGGTAGGCTCTGACTTTATCCGGGAAGGACAGGATGCGGGATACTGGCTGGAGGATTACCTGAAAGAACAGGGAAGAGATGAGGATGAAATAAACATTGTGGTTTTGCAGGGAACCAAAGGGGCAACTGCTACCATTGGAAGAACCAGAGGGTTCAATGAGACTGCAAAGATCCAGCATAACTGGAATATTCTGGAACAGGTAGACGGAGAATTTACCACAGCCAAAGGCAAAGAAGAGATGGCAAGGCTTCTGGAGAAATATGAGGATATTGATGTGGTGGTGTCCCAGAATGATGACATGACGTTCGGAGCCCTGGAGGCTATTCATGCTGCTGGCAAAACAACTGGCGTAAACGGCGATATCACAGTGATTTCCTTTGACGCGGTAGATGCTGGAGTGGAACTGGTAAGAAACGGTGAAATCAACATTGACGTCCAGTGTAATCCGGACCAGGGAAAATATGTGGAACAGGTTATAAAGGATATGGAAGCAGGTAAAGAAGTAGAAAAAGCGTATTATGTTCCGGAACGGGTATATACGCAGGAGAATGCAGGGGAGGATGAAGATGCTGCTGAAGGTATTTCTGGTTGAAGATGAGACTGTGATCCGGGAAGGTCTGCGTGACAGGATTCCCTGGGATCAGTTTGGATATCGCTTTGTGGGGGAAGCTGCTGACGGAGAGATGGCGCTGCCTCTAATCCGAAAAACAAGGCCGGATGTGCTGATTACAGACATTAAGATGCCTTTTATGGATGGGATTTCTTTAAGCAAAATTGTAAGCAAGGAATTTCCGCGGATGAAGATCATCATTGTCAGCGGATACGATGATTTCGAATACGCAAGACAGGCGATAGAGGTAGGAGTGGATCAGTATCTGCTGAAGCCGGTAACCAGGATGAAACTGAAAACCGTTCTTCTTGAATTGAAGGATAAGATCGAACAAGACCAGGAACAGGAGGATTACCGCACCCAGTTTCAGAATGAGATCCAGGAGTACGAGCAGTTTTCCAGACGCCGTTTTATGGAGAAAATTTTGGAAGGGGAACTTTCCGTTAAGGAGATTTACGACGAGGCAGACCGCCAGTCCATTGAGATTACCGCAGCAGGGTACAATCTTCTATTCTTATATCTTCAGGAGAAAAATAAGGACAAGATGGAAGGCTTCCTGAAAAAACAGGACGAAGTGCTTCACTATTTTCTGCGCTATCCGCAGTATCTGCTTTTCCGCTGGAATGTAAACAGCTATGGCGTTCTGGTGAAAGGAGAAATGTCCCAACTGGAAGAGCTGACCGGGAACTGTGTGGAATATATGGAAAGAACCTGCGGAGACCAGGATCAGCTGGAGTGGTATGTGGCTGTGGGAAAACCAGTCGAAAGGCTGAGTCTGCTTTCCCAGTGCTATCAGAGTGTGAACCACTATTTTGCATACCGCTTTATGGTGCCAGGGCTGCATGTTCTTACGGAAAAGACTTTGGAGAATTATGTAAACTCACAGGGAGAGAACCGGCTGGATGGAGTAGATTCTTCTCAGCTGAATCCGGAAGTCATAAAGGATTTCCTTACCAAGGGAACCAGCTGCGAAATCCAGGATTTTGTCCAGGGGTATTTAAGCGGTATGAGCAAGGCTCTGGAATCCAGAATGTTCCGGGATTACGTAGTGCTTCACATTCGTTTTACGACTATCATGTATCTGGAATCTCTTGGCGTTGCCAAGGAAGAATATGTGGGCCGGATTGATGAGAAATATGAGGAAACATGCCTGAAAGCTTCCCAGGTGGCGGAGTATTGTACGGATATGCTTCAGGCAGCAGTGGACATCCGGGATGAGAGAAGTGAATCCCAGGGGACCAGTGCCATGAGAAAGGTCCTGGATTACATTGATGAGAACTGCTGCAGGGAGAGCATTTCCCTGAACGAGGTTGCGTCAGCTGTAAATATGAGTGCCAATTATTTCAGTGCTATTTTCAGTCAGAAGATGCAGAAGACGTTTGTGGAATATCTGACTGGAAAAAGAATGGAGCGGGCGAAGAAGCTCCTGCGCGAAACGGATAAGTCATCCGGGGAGATTGCGCAGGAGGTGGGCTATAAGGATCCTCATTATTTCAGCTATGTGTTTAAGAAAAATATGGGCTGCAGTCCAAGGGAATACAGAAGCAAGGGCAGCGCATAATCGTTTTTATTTGGGCGGCAGCAGCTGCAATGGGACTTCCTGTGAAGAGACAGGGAGTCCTTTTAATTTGTCTGCAATCATCCGGGCAGCCATCTGGGCGGGCTCATGGGTTGGACTGGTCAAAGTGGCGGCGCGCAAAAGCCCGGAAGCGGTGAGATAACTGGTATTGAAGGCCGACAATGCCAGTTGGGAGATGCTGCCAGAGGGCTGTGTTTCCATAAATGGAGCAGAGGAAGAGAGGGAAAGCTTTTCCCACAACAGCCAGGCAATAAAGTCATCTTCGCAGACGATTGCAGTACAGTCAGCAGTGAGTTTTTCCAGGAATTTCTGCAGAAAACGGATATCCCGATTCTGCCTGAAATCATCCAGATCTTCTGTGGTAAACCATCCAAGGTTTCGGTCCGGAACCAAGAGCCCCTGATTTTCCATGGCGTTCAGAAAGCCCTGGCAGTGCTGATGTCCCCGCAGGTCATCCATCTGGAAAATGCCTGCAATGCAGGTATGGCCTTTGGCAGCCAGATCCTGTACCAGCAGGCTGGCTCCGTAATCCGGATTGCCGGAAAGAACCGGAACCTGTGAAAGGCCAGGGTAGGCACAGCCCAGGAAAAAGACGGCAGTTCCCTTTTGAAGAAGCATCTGATAAAGCTCGGTGTTGAGAGTGGGCAGCGCGCTTTTTACAGGTTCTGCAAGAATGGCACGAAGAGGATTTTTCAGGAGAAACTGGAGAATCTGCCGTTCCTGATCCTGATGACCGTAGGTGGGGAAAACTTTGCAGGTATAGCCGTAGGCTGCCAGGGCTGTGCGAAGGTTATTTACAAAAGCGGGGTATTGGTACTGCTGTTCATCTGGGATTAGGACACCGATCACGTTGCGGGATTCCTGGTCGGAAAGTCCGGTAATATAGGAGCCGCTGCCCTTTATCCGGCGGATTTCCTGAGATTCCTTCAGGACTGCCAGTGCAGCCCGCACGGTCTGGCGGCTGACCCGATAGCGGGCGCATAATTCCTGTTCTGCGGGCAGCCTGTTCCTTCCATTTTGAATATATTCCTGAATCAAGTCCCGCAGCTGTTCGGTGAGCCATTTATATTTGATTGCCATAGGTTCCTCCTGAATAGATGTGCCGTTTTTCCGGCAGCGTTCTTATAAATGAAAAAATTATTTACTGTGTTAAAAAAATCTCATAATTTTTCCTACCGTAAAAAATTATAAATAGAAAATTTCCTGGTTTTTTACCAAAGAAAATCTTACTTTCTTTTCGGGAAGTTAAACTTTTTTATACGTTGTTGGACAGTTTGCCGCAGTGAAAAACGGGGAAAAAAGAGGAATATTTCTGGGATATCTTAAGAAAACAAACGTTTTTCCTATATAATCCGTAAAAAATTCCACCTTTTGCAGGTTAGGAATCATTATAATACAAATCTGTATTTGTTTCACTACTAAAATAACAAAATCTGTATTGGATGAACTGACGAAACTGCCAAAAACACGGAAAGTAATATTGAATTTTATGTTGATTTCAGCTAAATTATAGACATCAAGAAAAACGTAAAACCTTTAAAAAGAAAGAGAGGAACAAACACTATGAAAAAGAAATTAGCAGTTATGGCACTCGCAGCAGCAACACTCAGCATGATGGCTATGCCAGTATATGCAGATGATCTGGTAACAGTTGGATATGCACAGGTTGGACATGAGTCAGACTGGCGTACAGCAAACACCCAGAACTATCAGGATGTTTTCTCAGAAGATGCTGGATACAGCCTTGACCTTGTAGACTGCGACAATGACAATGCTGCACAGCTTGAAGCTGTTCGTACTTTCATCAGTAAAGATATGGATTATATCGTAATTGCTCCGATCCAGTCCGCTGGCTGGGACACCGTTCTTCAGGAAGCACAGGATGCCGGAATCCCGGTAATCATTGCAGACCGTGAAATCGAAGCAAGCGATGACTTATATGACGCATGGGTTGGAACAAACACCACAAACGAAGGTATCACAGCAGGAAACTGGCTGGCTGAGTATCTTGGCGATGCAGACGCTAACATCCTTGTAATCGAAGGTTCCGTAGGAGCTTCCGCAACACTTGGACGTACAGATGGATTCAATCAGGTAGCTGGCGAGCATGACAACTGGACAATCCTTGATTCCCAGTCCGGTGACTTCACACAGGCTGGCGGCCAGGAAGTTATGGAGTCCTTCATCAAATCCTACGAGGGACAGTTCAACGTAGTTATCTGCCAGAATGATAACGAAGCATACGGCGCAATGGATGCAATGGATGCAGCAGGTATCACCTATGGTGTAGACGGAGATGTAACTCTTATTTCCTTCGATGCAACACATGACGGACTTCAGTACACATTAGACGGAAAGATCAACTGTGACGTTGAGTGTAACCCAATCCAGGCTGAGACCGTTAAGGGCGTTATCGAGAAAATGCAGGCTGGCGAAGACTATGAGAAGACAACACTTGTTGAGGATCAGGCATTCGTAGCACCTGGAATCGAGAGCGAATATGCAACAACTATGACTCAGGAAGTTCTGGACGGACGTGCTTACTAATTAGAAAAGTGTGAACTTACAGGGGGAGGAAAGTCCCAGGGCGGATTTTTCCTCCCCCTTATCATTGAACAGGACTGTGGCGCAGTCCTGCTGGCAAATGAGGAGAATGAAAAAATGTTGCTCGTAACGGGAAGGGAGGAATCGCGTTGGAGGCAGGAGTAGTATTGAAAATGCAGGGAATCTGCATGACATTCCCAGGTGTAAAAGCACTGGAAGGCGTGGACCTTACATTGAAAAAAGGTGAAATCCGTGCGCTGATGGGAGAGAATGGCGCGGGTAAATCCACACTGATCAAATGCCTGACTGGCGTAAATAAATTTGAAGCCGGAGAAATCTATCTGGAAGGATTTGATCATCCCATTGTAAATAAAGATACCATGGATGCCCAGAAAAAGGGTATCTCCACTGTATATCAGGAAGTAAACCTCTGTCCGAATCTTTCAGTGGCAGAGAACCTGTACATAGGCCGTGAGCCTTTAACAAAGCTTGGCACGGTCAACCGAAAGGCCATGAACCGTCAGGCAGCAGCACTGATGAAGCAGCTGGAGCTTGACATTGATGTAACACGTAATCTTGAAGAATATTCACTGGCATTGCAGCAGATGATCGCAATTGCCCGTGCTGTAGATATGGATTGTAAAGTGCTGATCCTGGATGAGCCCACTTCTTCACTGGATGACCGTGAAGTAGAAAAGCTTTTTACCATGATGCGCAGACTGAAGGAAAAGGGTGTTGGAATCATATTCGTTACCCATTTCCTGGAGCAGGTATATGCGGTATGTGACGGAATCACAGTTCTTCGAAATGGTAAGCTGGTAGGAGAATATGACATTGCAGACCTGCCGAGAGTAAAGCTGGTAGCAGCTATGATGGGAAAAGATTTCGATGATCTGGCATCCATCAAACCGGAGACTACTGGAGATAAGAGAAAAGAGCCGATGGTTATTGAAGCCCGCGGATTAAGCCACGCTGGTACCATCAAACCGTTTGATCTTGATATTCACAAAGGAGAGGTTATCGGACTGACCGGACTTCTTGGAAGCGGACGAAGCGAGCTGGCCCGTGCCATTTACGGAGCTGACCGTGCACAGACCGGAACCCTGAAGGTAAAAGGCCAGGAAGTAAAAGTAAAGAATCCAATTGATGCTATGCATCTTGGAATGGGACTTCTCCCTGATGACCGTAAAGCAGAAGGCATTATTGCAGACCTTTCTGTAAGAGAAAATATCATTCTTGCCGTACAGGCAAAACAGGGCATTTTGAAAAAGATTCCTATGGCAAAGCAGTGTGAGATCGCAGACAAGTATATTGATCTTCTCCAGATCAAATGTGCAAGCCGTGAGACTCTGATCAAGCAGCTTTCCGGTGGAAACCAGCAGAAGGTTATCCTGGCAAGATGGCTTGCCACAAATCCAGATTTCCTGATTCTGGATGAGCCTACACGAGGTATTGATATCGGTACCAAAACAGAGATCCAGAAGCTGGTTCTGAAGCTGGCAGATGAAGGTAAGAGCCTGATCTTCATTTCTTCTGAGATTGAGGAAATGCTTCGTACCTGCAACCGTATGGCGGTTCTTCGAGACGGCCAGAAGGTTGGAGAGATTGATGAGCAGGATATGAACCAGATGAACGTAATGAAAGCAATTGCAGGAGGTGACAAGTGATGAGCAGCATAAAAAAATTAACGCAGAAACGCCTGTTCCTTCCGATTTTCAGTATGATCCTGGTTATGCTGATCAACGTAGTATATGATATTGCAACAGGCAGTGCACCCCTTGGATTCTTTATGATTTCCATTAAAAACGGTGTGCTTTACGGACGTCTCATTGACATCCTGAACCGTGGAAGTGAAATTGCAATTCTGGCAATCGGTATGACTTTGGTTGTATCAGCTTCCGGCGGTACTGATATTTCCGTTGGTTCTGTTATGAGTCTTTACGCAGGTGTCTGCTGTATGATCCTTGCAGGATATGGAAATGTAAATGTTCAGCAGTATGCACATCCGCTGCTGGTTGGTATCGGGGCAGGTCTTCTGGTAACTTTGATCTGCGGTATGTTCAACGGCTTCCTGGTTGCGTATATGAATATCCAGCCTATGGTTGCCACACTGATCCTATGGTCGGCAGGCCGTGCGGTAGGACTTCTTCTTTGCAACAGCCAGATCGTTTATGTACGTGTACCATCTTTCCAGAAGCTCGGCGGTTACTGCGGAATTATCCCCACACCGATTATTGTTGCTGCAGTTTGTGTGGCAATTGCATCTATTGTACTTCGGTACACTGCACTTGGAACTTATATCCAGAGTGTTGGTATTAACAAAAAAGCTTCCCGTATCGCAGGCTTTAATTCCTCAAAGATCATCCTGATGTGCTATGCGATCTGCGGTCTTTGTGCAGGCCTTGCAGGTATGGTTGCAACCTCCAGAATTTATTCCGCTGATACCAATAACATCGGTCTGAACATGGAGCTGGATGCTATCCTTTCCGTAGCACTTGGCGGAAACAGCCTTGGCGGCGGTAAATTTTCCCTGGCAGGTTCCATTATCGGAGCTTACACCATTCAGGCGATTACCACAACCCTGTATGCACTTGGTGTTTCCTCTGCACAGGCGCCGGTATTTAAGGCAATCGTTGTTATTATCATCGTAGTTATTCAGGCTGAGCCAGCCAAAGCATTCTTTAAAAAGCTGACAAAGAAATCCGGAAAGGAGGCAGCTCGGGCATGAAAAAGAAAAAGATAAACAGCAATAACCTGTTGCTGCTGATTACCATTGTTTTATTCTTTGTAATGTATGCTGCAGGATGTATCGTATATGCGGACAAAGGTTTTACTCGCTTCCAGACATTCCTGAATATCCTGATCAATAACGCTGGTCTGATCTGTATTACAGCAGGTATGACATGCGTTATGCTTACCGGCGGAATTGATATTTCCGTAGGTTCTGTAGTTGCTATGGACTGTATGATCCTTGCGGTTGGTATTGAGCAGTGGGGCTGGACCAGTCCGGTGCTGATGCTTTTCATCCTTGCAATTGGTATCGTGTTCGGTGTTGTCCAGGGCTTCTGTATTTCCTATCTGGAAATTCAGCCGTTTATTGTAACTATGGCTGGTATGTTCTTTGCGCGAGGCATGACAGCTGTGATCTGTAAAGAGCAGGTAAGTATTGTTTCCGACAAGATTTTTACCACACTTTCCAGTTACAAGATTTCCCTTCCTTTTGGGGGATATCTGAACAAGAAAGGAATTATGCAGTATCCTTATCTTCGTGTAACGGTTGTGGTAGCGCTGATCGTAGTACTTGCTATTTATCTGATGCTGAAATATACACGTTTCGGACGCAGCATTTACGCAGTGGGCGGAAACCAGCAGTCAGCAACTTTGATGGGACTTGATGTTAAGAAAACTCAGATGAAAGCTTACATACTTTCCAGCTTCCTTACCTCTATCGGCGGTATCTGCTATTGCCTGAACACAATGGCTGGTACAACCACACAGGCAACCGGACTGGAAATGGATGCCATTTCCTCCGCAGTTATCGGCGGTACCCTTCTTACCGGTGGTGTGGGAAATGTGCTTGGATCTCTGTTCGGAGTATTGATCAACGGTACTATTTCTACATTGGTTAAGACCAATGGTAAGCTGATCAGCTCCTGGTCAAACATTGTAACAGCGATTCTGCTTTGCTTCTTTATTGTGCTTCAGAGTGTGTTTGCACTGGTGAAGGAGAGAAAGAGTAAATAAGGATTAGAAGTGCGGCATGAGGCTGCATGGAAAATAAAAGAACTGCTGGACATCCCGGAATTTAATTTCCATGGATGTCCAGCAGTTCTTTTATTGGGAAAAAAATTATTCTTCCTGTCCCAGCTTCACAAAGATCGGTTCGTGCTCCATTGCCGGGATAATTTTTTCCATCATATCTTTCATGTCAATTTTCAGGCTGGAGGTGTTGATGCAGGGATGGCAGCCGATATAAGGCTCTTTCAGGAGATCCTCGTCAATAAGCAGCTGAACGTGATGCTCCTTGTCATTCATCAGACCGAGGACGCTTACAGAGCCAGGGGTGATGTCCAGGTATTTTTCCATATAAGTCTCATTTCCAAAGGAAAGTCTGGCTACGCCAAGCTGGGAGGAAACTTCCTTGGTCTTGAATTTTTTGTCTCCGGGAAGAAGGAGAAGGTAGAAGTTGGTCTCCTGGCGATTGCAGAGGAACAGGTTCTTGCAGATGACAGCGTCCAGGATTTTGTCTACATCTTTGCAGGCTTCGATGGTCATGAGAGCTTCGTGGTCGACTCTCTGATACGGTATATTCAGGGAATCCAGAAAATCATATACGCGTATTTCTTTTTCAAGCCTTCCGGTGGTATCGGAAGGACGTCCGGTTTCAAGGGTTAATTCCATAGTGATTGTGCTCCTTTTATGATAGCTGCGGCGCATAGGTGCGCTGAACAGCTGAATTTTTTGGCTGGGTTTGGGGTTATTGTGGCATGGTGCAGTTTTACTGTAAAGAAGGAGATTGGTTTGCATGATTCTTAAACTTTTCTAAATTCTTTGAAGAGTTTACCGGGAAGCAGATTATTTATGGTAAGATAGGGATATGCAACTGAAAGGAATGATTACAGAATAATCAGGAGGAGCATATCTGAATGAACAATATTACAAAGAATGCACTGGAAGAATCTTTGAAGAAATTTCTGCTGCAGAAGCCGCTGGATAAGATTACCATCAGTGACCTGACAACAGATTGCGGCATTAGCCGGATGGCGTTTTATTATCACTTTAAGGATATTTATGATCTGGTAGAGTGGGCATGCATCGAGGACGCCTCCCGGGCTTTGCAGGGGAAAAAGACCTATGACACCTGGCAGGAGGGGCTTCTTCAGATTTTTGAGGCAGTGCTGGAAAATAAGCCGTTTATTTTAAATGTATACAGGTCCGTCAGCAGAGAGAGGGTGGAGAATTATCTGTATGCCCTTACCTATGAATTGATCGAGGGCGTAGTAGAAGAACAGAGTGAGAATCTTATGGTCACAGAAGAGCAGAAGAAATTTATTGCAAACTTCTATAAATACAGCTTCGTAGGTGTCATGCTGGACTGGATCAAACGTGGAATGAAAGAATCCCCGGAAGAAATGGCAGGTTTGATTACTGTGACGATGCACGGAAATGTGGGGAATTCTTTGCGGAATATGGAGAAAAATAAATAACATACTTTACAAAATCAGGCGGATGATAAGTTTTTTGTCATCTGCCTTGTTTTGTAAATTGAGGAAAATTTATTTTCGACGTAGAATACACTCAGAAACAGGAAATACTAAGAAATAGAAAATTATAAATAGTCTGAATGAAAGGTGGTAATTTTTATGTCAAAGAAGAAACATTCCGTATTAGGTATGGCAGCACTTGCCGCAGCTGGTGCAGGAGTAGCAGTTCTGGCAAATAAGAGCCGTGAGGAGAAACAGATCACAGAAGCACACGTAGACCCGAATTACCGCAATACAGAGCGCGGCAAAAACGAGAAAAACAGCAAGGGCATTTATTATACAAACGGTAATTACGAAGCATTTGCCCGCCCGGAGAAACCGGAAGGCGTAGATGACAAGCATGCATATCTGGTAGGAAGCGGACTTGCTTCCCTGGCAGCAGCTTGTTTCCTGGTAAGAGACGCACAGATGCCGGGAGACCACATTCATATTCTGGAGGCAATGGACATTGCAGGCGGTGCATGTGACGGTATCTTCGATCCAATGAGAGGCTACGTAATGAGAGGCGGACGTGAGATGGAGAACCATTTCGAGTGCCTCTGGGATCTGTTCCACAGCATTCCGTCTCTGGAGAAACCAGGCGCATCTGTACTGGATGAGTATTACTGGCTGAACAAGCATGATCCGAACTACTCTCTTTGCCGTGCAACTGTAAATCAGGGAAAAGATGCTCATACAGACGGCAAATTCAACCTGAGCCAGAAGGGCTGCATGGAGATCATGAAGCTGTTCTTTACAAAGGATGAGGATCTTTATGACAAGACCATCGAAGATGTATTCGATGATGAGGTACTGAATTCCACATTCTGGTTATACTGGAGAACTATGTTTGCATTCGAGAACTGGCATAGTGCACTTGAGATGAAGCTTTATATCCAGAGATTCATTCACCACATCGGCGGACTTCCGGATTTCAGTGCTTTGAAATTTACAAAATATAATCAGTATGAATCTCTGATCCTTCCAATGCAGAAATATCTGGAAGAAGCAGGTGTTGATTTCCAGTTCAACACAGAGGTTACCAATGTACTTTTCGATATCCACGATGGAAAGAAAGTGGCAACAGCTATTGAGTGCAAAGTAAAAGGTGTTGAGAAGGGAATCCTTCTTACTGAGAACGACTATGTATTTGTTACCAACGGAAGCTGTACAGAGGGAACTATTTACGGTGACCAGAATCATGCTCCAAATGGAGATGCAGAGGTTCGTACAAGCGGATGCTGGAGTCTCTGGAAAAATATTGCAAAACAGGATCCGTCCTTCGGACATCCGGAGAAATTCTGCTCTGACATTGCAAAAACAAACTGGGAGTCTGCAACTGTTACTACACTGGATGACAAGATCATTCCTTATATTACAGATATTTGTAAGAGAGATCCAAAGAGCGGAAATGTTGTTACCGGCGGAATTGTAAGCTGTCAGGATTCCAGCTGGCTGTTAAGCTGGACCATCAACCGTCAGGGGCAGTTCAAGGATCAGGATAAAGATAAGGTTTGCGTTTGGGTATATGGTCTTTTCACAGATGTACCTGGCGACTATATAAAGAAACCGATGAAGGAGTGTACCGGTAAAGAGATTACAGAAGAGTGGCTGTATCACATGGGTGTGCCGACTGATCAGATTGAGGATCTGGCTGAGAACAGCGCAGTTTGCGTACCGACCATGATGCCATATATCACAGCATTCTTCATGCCGAGAGCAAAAGGCGACAGACCGGACGTTATCCCGGATGGCTGTGTGAACTTCGCATTCCTTGGACAGTTCGCTGAGACTCCAAGAGACACTATTTTCACAACTGAGTATTCTGTACGTACTGCTATGGAGGCTGTATACGGACTTATGGGCGTTGACCGTGGTGTTCCGGAAGTTTGGGGCAGTGTTTACGATGTACGTGAACTTCTTGATGCCAGTGTTAAACTGATGGATGGCAGATCACCACTTGAAATTGAACTTCCTGGACCGCTGAATCTGGTAAAGAAACCTCTGCTGAAAGCAATTAAGGGCACCTTAGTCGAGAAGGTACTGAGAGACCATGATGTGATTAAGGATTATATGCTGGAGAAATAAGCGGTGGTGAAAATTTTATAGTAACATATGGAAGGATGTCAAGTGAAGCCCCTGGCTGCGGGAAATAATCTGCCGTGATAAAGTAAGTCAAGCGGATATTCCAGGTCCGCTTCGCTACTTGCTCATAGCAGAACAATTGCTTCGTAGTTTATCAGGAGGAGCACAAACAATAATTGAAATCAATCAAAAAAACAATCGTAAAAAATACGATTGTTTTTTTGCGCGTTTTTGCATATAATAATAGAAATATAATTGAAAAGGAGCTGAATCGTATGAAGGAAACACGAACAATAGAGTTTAAAGAAAATGTTACAAACACTTTTTTGAAAACTGTTAGCGCCTTTTCAAATTACGATGGCGGTATGATATTTTTTGGCGTTGACGAGTATGGGGCAAAAAGGCATTATAATGGTTGAGGGCAGAGGCAGAGGTACGAAATATATTATAAGATAAGCATGTCTTTACACCGGGGAGAGCCTTGCCGCAGAAGCATTATAGCTTTTGCAGCAAGGCTTTTTTAGACATTTATTTTAATTTCCCTGAACCGTGTAAATCTGTGTATCTGCATTCTTAAATACCAGATAAACATCATGTGTTCCGGAAACTTCGGAAGTCAGCTCAGCTTCCACATTTGTATAACCAAGCTCATGCACTTCATAATCTTCAACTGCATCCACCGTATAAGTATTCACGTCAGTCGCACCAAAGTTAAATTCTGCAACCTTTTCGCCATCTGGAGAATCCAGGTGAACTTCGATTCCGGTTTCGCCTTCGCCATCGTAAGCAACAGAAGCAGTCAGTTTGGTAATGCCGTCTAGAATTACGCCATTCAAGGCTGTCCATGCGCCTTCGTTTCTTGCCATAACAGTTGAATATCCGCCAACCAGCACATCATTTTTCAGGTTTTCAGCGGTGTGAGCTTTGGAATACTCGTTATAGGTCAGATTAGAAGCAGCAAAGCTCTTGTCATATACGCAAACTGGTTCACTGATATCAAGACCATCAAAATCAGATCCTGTGATTTCAGCCTGTGCAGTTGCTTTTACATCCTGGCTGGAAGCACCTGCTTCGAAAGTATAAGTTCCAGCTTCAATTTCATATTCATCGGTGTTGCTGTTCCACAGTGCCATATCTTCACCAGAAACCTTTAAGGTCACTTCCTTTGTCTCTCCGGTATCAAGCTCAATTTTTTCAAAAGCAACCAGACGTTTCTTAGGAGCATAATTTTCATAGGTAGAATCCGGATTGGAAGCGTAAAGCTCAACGATCTCTGCCCCAGCCTTGTCACCCGTATTTGTTACGGAAACGGTAGCTGTAAAATTGCCGTCAGTGTCTTGTTCTCCGATGCTCAGTTCGCCGTATTCATAAGTAGTATAGCTCAGTCCATAACCAAAATCATAAGTAACAGGTGCGTTTGTATACTGGTAAGTAAGTCCGGTCGCTGCTGCGTCTGCCTGGGTAATATCAACTGTATATCTTGGGGCAATGCCGTTCAGATCAGTAGTGTTGTTGGTTCCGTCTGGAATGCTGTAATCATCCAGAAGTGGGAATGCAGACATATCTGCGTACCAGGTGGAGGTCAGTTTTCCAGTAGGAGTTACATCACCATAAAGAACCTGTCCAGTTGCATATCCGTCATATTGTCCGGCATATGGAGCGTATACAATTGCTGCAACATTTTCATTATTTTGAATTTCTTCTGCAATTACAGGGAAAACGCTGTTGATCACAACAATTGTTTTGCCAGGATAAGCAGCAGAAATATTGTCAATCAGTTCGTACTGGTCTTTTCCAAGGTAAAGATCACTTCGATCGCTTCCCTCGCCAGCACTATGACGGGTAGGAGCACCTACGACAACTACTGCATAGTCAGCACCTGCATTTACCGTTACACTTCCTGTTTCCTGAACGGTTTCTACGGTAAACTGGTTTTGTGTTTCGGCTGCAAGGGTGGTCTGGCCGTCTTTGTCCACGATTTGGTCAGTATATCCTACAGTGCCATCTTCTGCAGTTGTGAGAAGACGGGTGTTTTTATAATAAGTGCTCTCTGCGCCGAAGAAGGATTCACTGTAGCAGTTGAGAAGAATATTTGAAGAACCGTCATCATTTGTGGCAATGCTGATTCTAGATGGAAGAGTTGCAGTGTAAGAAGTTGCAGAAAGTCCGGTGTCAGCAACGTTCAGTTCTTCTGTTCCCACTACTCCAAATTCAATATTTCCGTCTCTGTCTTCAGAGAATTTCAGCCATAGTCCGTTATTAGAATTGTTATCTACACATTTATAGCTGTAGCCGTCGCCCTGTCCCCAGGAATATGCCTCGAATTTGGATGCCTCATCGGCAGTGTCCGCAGAAGCGGTAAGTATTCCGTTTTTGTCAGCCACCACATATTTTCCACTCTGGGAAGCTTTCAGCACAATAATATTGCCGTCGGAAGTCATTGTAATAGTATCTTCTCCTGCAACGGCCATCATACCGCGGCCGATTGAAAGACCTGCATTTTCCAGATCTGGAGTCCGTCCAACCGCATAAGTGGTTTTGAAACGTGCATCCGATATCGGTCCGGCAACTGCAACATTTGCGTCCTTGGCAAGTGGAAGAATATTGTTGTCATTTTTCAGAAGGACAATACTTTCCTGAGCAGCCTGAAGTGCAACTGCCTGGTGCTCATTATTTGTGTAGTCATATGCGGTGTCACTTGCGCCCATAGATTCTGAAATGAATGGATAGTTGACAGGATAACCGTTTTCGTCGCGTTCGTTAAATATGCCATTTCGAATCAGCGGAATCACCTGTGCCCGGGCTGTTTTTTTAATATCGCCAAGAGAAAGACCGGAGGTGCCGTTTTCCAGCTCTGCCATAACTGCGTCCTGATTTTCTGTGTTTGGCTCTTCCAGAGTGGACTGGTCGTTGGCTGCGCCCTGTCCGGTGCGCGCCATAAGCATAAGGGAAAGGGCATCAGAGTAAGTTGGAACATAGGAATTGTCATATCCATTTCCCATGCTGTTTTCAGAGTAAAGCTGCCAGTCAGAGGAGTAGTCAGTTACTACATAATTTCCACCGTCCTCACCCCAAGGGGCAAAACACTGAATCCACTGTACCAGTGGAGAAAGGCTGTTAGGAATACCGGCAGTACGTCCGTAGCTTGTCATAAAGCCGCTGACGGAACCGTCAGAAATACCTTTTTTGATATTTTTTGCCTGCTGTTCCATAACACTTCTCAGACTGTTTGCAATGTTGGCAGAACGTCTGAACTGTTGTCCGGCATAGTCGGTGTAATGCTTTGTGGTTACAATACATTTTGTCCAGAAGCCATCCTCATTTTCTTCCTCTTCAATTCCGGAAGCACCTGTCGCCATTGCATCAACCATTTCCGAAACGAGGGTTCCGTCTTCACCAAAACCTTCATCGTAGCGTCCGCTTAACGGATTTACACGAAGATCCTGCATTGCAGTACAGGTGACCGCATTAAAGTTACTGATGGTATCCAGAAAATCACAGGTGTTCAGGTTTTCAGTTCCAATTACTTTACCTACTTTTTTAACAAGTTCCTTGTTCCAGGTCTGACCGAGTGCAATGATTGCCGGGAAATCTGTAGAAACACCTTGCACATGATCGCCGAATAGTTCTGAACCTGGAATGATATTTCCGGCATGTTCGCCAAAGCGCAGCTGGTAATCGCCACGGTAGCCAAGGGCGTAGCGAACCATTCCTTCAGTTCCGATGTAATCCATCAGCACATCCAGATATGCATCCAGGTGGGCCGGGATACCATCAAACAGTGGAAGTCCTTTGTAGATGGAGTCCTCACCAGCTGTTTTAAATTCAATCTTTTCAGCAGATTCCTGTGCAGAATTGTCTGATGCATAGATTGCAAGAGGTGCATTGATAGTTGACATAACCATGGTTGTAGCTACTACAGAAGAAGCAAATTTGCGGCATTTTTTTAACTTTTTTTTCATTTTTATATCCTTTCGTGCTGAGAGTTGGTGAAATGGTCTGCCTGTTTTTCAAACATGCTCTAAGTATCTGCTTCAGTTTTTTTGTCTGAAATAGTTAACATAAAAATTACCTCTAAACTTTAATAAAAAAAGTTTCAGGAATTATCCACAGGCAGCATAAGCACTATCGTGCTCCCTGCGCTGCTGCTTTCCAGTACCTTCACGGTTCCCCGGTGCTCTTTAGCGATAGAGTCAACCAGTGCCAGCCCCAGTCCGGCACCGCCCATGGCTCGGCTGCGAGATTTGTCTACACGGAAAAAAGGATCAAAGATTTTTTTCTGATTTTCAGGTGAAATGCCGATGCCGGTGTCCGTTACCAGAACCATAGCCTGTCCGTTTTCCTGTTTGACAGAAACTGAGACAGAACCATGGGGGCGATTATATTTAATGGCATTTTCCACCAGATTGTAGACAGCACGATAAAGAAGTACATAGCTGCCGGTAACATCGGTATGCAAATCCTGATTGGAACTGTCATTAAAATGGATAGAAATTCCTGCTTTTTCTGCAATTGGATCCAGGTCGCAGAAAACCTCATCTACAAGCTCTTCCAGTGAAACCTGATCGGTTCGTGGAACAGATTTCAGGTTCGTCATGTCAAGAAGGGTTCCGACTAGCTGGGAAAGCCTTGCGGTCTGTTCTTTGATCATAGTGAAAAGCTGTCTGTACTCAATCATTTCCGGTTTCTGTTTTTTCTCAAAAACTTCCAGGTTGGTCTGCAATACTGCAAGAGGTGTCCGCAGCTCATGAGCTGCATTTGCAGAAAACTGCTTTTGTGTACTAAAGGCATTGTCCAGCCTGGTCAGCATTTCATTGAAAGAGCTGGTCAGCTGTGCAATTTCATCCTTTGAATTTGGAACTGGAAGCTGGGTGGAAAGGTTCTGAGCCTGAATCTGACTGACTTCGCTGGTTAGCTTCTGCAGTGGTGTAAGGGCCTTTTTCGTAAGAAAATAAGTACACACACTGGAAAGAAGAATAATGATCGTGGTGGCAATAACACTTCGAAGAAGAAAAGACTCTTTGGTTTCCTGGATTTCCTGCTCAAACTGAGGAAAAAGAGCTTTGGGATCTACATTAAAGGTAATAGGTGAATCTCCATCCTGTGGGTCTACCTTGATCATGTAGTTCTGCAATCCATCCATTCCCGATACGGCAGAATGGCTGATGAAGAAGTACATAAGAACACAGGAAACAATCATCAGTAAGGACAGCAATAAAGTAAGCTTCAGCTGAAGCGAGGTGTGGAAATGTTTTTTCGTCATCTGTATTCCTCCAATATATAGCCCTGGCCGATTTTATTCTGAATAGGGTCAAATCCAATTGCTGCCTTTAGTTTTTTTCTCAGAGATGAAATGTGCACACGGATGGAATTGCTGAAGGTATTTACGCTTCCGTCCCAAATATGTTCAATCATTTCTTCTGGTGAAATGACTCGGTTCTGATGGAGCAGGAAATATTCCAGAAGGCTGCTTTCTTTCCTGGTAAGGGAAAGCGGCACTCCATTTACAGAAGCTTCTCTTGTTCTGGTATCAAAGGTGAGCTGATTCCATTTCAGGCATACATCCTCCTGAACAAATTTCCGTCGGGTAAGGCTTCGGATTCTGGCTTCCAGCTCCTGAAAGTGAAATGGCTTGGTAAGATAGTCATTTGCTCCCAGATCCAGACCGTTTACTTTATCTTCAATCTGATCCCGGGCGGACAGGATTAGAACCGGGGTATTGGTATTGTGTTCCCGGAACTGGCGGAGAATTTCCAGACCGTCCGTGCCGGGAAGATTCAGATCCAGCAGGATCAGGTCATAATTTTCTGTCATACACAGGCAAAGCCCTTCGTCTCCATCGAAACAGATATCTGTTTCATAACCGTCTATGCGAAGTCCCTCTGCAACAGAACGGCAGAGCTGCTCTTCGTCTTCTATAATTAAAATGTGCATATTGTCTCCTTCCATAATGTAATTTTGTGTAAATAAGATACGAGTGCTAAAAGACATTCTGATACTCATTTTATATTATCATATTTTGAAAAAAATAAAAATCTTAACACAGATTTTATAGGAAAGATGTTAAAATACGTTCAGATAAATAAAAAACGCTGAAAGGAAAATTAAAAATGATGAATAAAAAAAGACTTATGGCAATTCTGGCAGCAGGAGTTCTGACAGCAACATCTTTCAATCCGGTTATGATCAAGGCTGAAAGCGTATCAGCAGAAGAAGCTGGTATGGCAGTACCAGCAGATGCAGCCGGAGCTGCCGTTTCCGCAGACGAAGCTGGAGCAGCTGTATCTGCAGATGAAGCAGGCGTAGTGGTAGCTGGTGATGGCTCTGAGACAGCTGTTTTCTCCGAAGATGGCACACCTGTGAAAAAAACAGTAAAAGCAGCAGATATTAATATGAATGTTCAGGATTCCTATGATTTCCCATTCCTTGGATTAAAGGCAGTCCTTCCGGAAGAATTGAAGAAACAGATGGAAACTTCTGATATGCTTATGGTCACAGAGGAAGAATGGAATGATGACATGACTGGCTTTAAGTATGCCTTTTTCCACTGGAATAAGCTTACTGAGGAGCAGAAGAACGAAGATGTAAATCTCCTTGGAACCGGTTATGATGACTGGCTTAAGAGCATCGAAAGAGTTGGTACACTTGGAGTTTACAGCAAGGATGTGATCGATGATCTGGATTCCATCACTGGCTGCAACGAGCACAAGGAGCTGGGAACCAGCGAGGATGGAAATTACAAGTATTATCTGAGCATTAATAAAAATGCAGAGTCTGATTTGACAGACGAGATTGAAAAAATTGAAACTACAATCACAGAAATGACAGCATTTGATCCAAGCAAATCCGTATTTGATATGCCGGCAGAAAATGCAAATCCAGATGCAGAAAATGTAGGTGCATTTGAGACAACTGATATTGACGGAAATGCCTATACAGAAAAAGTATTCAGCGACTATGATCTGACTCTTGTAAACTGCTTTACAACCTGGTGTTCTCCATGCGTAAATGAAATGCCAGACCTTGACAAGCTTTATCAGGAAATGAAAGAGAAGGGCGTGGGTGTAGTAGGAATGGTTATTGATTCTGTAGGCGAGGACGGAACTACAGATGAAGATACTGTGAAAAAGGCTCAGATTCTCAAGGAAAAAACAGGAGTTACCTATCCGCTTCTGATTCCGGATGCAGGAAATATGAACGGACGTATCAGCGGTCTCAGCAGCTTCCCGGAATCCTTCTTTGTAGATAAAGATGGAAACATTGTAGGAGAACCGATTATGGGCAGCAGAAGCCTGGAAGACTGGAAGGCAGCTGTAGAGAAGCAGCTTGAGGAAATTAAGGCAGGCAAATAATCAAAAATGGAGTAACCTATGAAAAAAATAATAGATTCAAAGTGGTCAGGAATTGCTCTTGCAGCGGCAGGCATTCTGATGATGGTTTATGGGATCAGCCGCGGAGAGATGGCGGTTGTCTTTACAAAGGCTGTAAATATTTGTATGGAGTGTATCGGAATTGGATAAAAAAATGAATATAAAAAACTGGCCCAGACATACCATACAGGCACTTTGGGCGCTGCTTACAAATTCACATATATCCGGATTTGTAACTGGAAAAATATACACAGGAAAGCTGAAAAATGCCTGTGTTCCGGGACTGAACTGCTACTCATGTCCCGGAGCAGCAGGAGCCTGTCCAATTGGTTCCTTACAGGCCGTGGTTGGAAGCTGGAACTTTAAATTTGCCTATTATGTAATCGGATTTCTGATTTTCGTAGGCGCGATCCTGGGAAGACTGGTGTGTGGTTTTCTTTGTCCATTTGGTCTGATCCAGGACCTGCTGAATAAGATTCCTTTTCCAAAGAAAATCCGTACTTTTAAATGGGACAAAGTACTTCGAAAACTGAAATATGTGATTTTCCTGGTATTCGTAATTTTGCTCCCACTATTCCTTACAGATATAATGGGACAGGGAGCTCCTTATTTCTGTAAACTGATCTGTCCGGCCGGAACGTTGGAGGGCGGACTTCCGCTGGTGCTTTTGAATAAAGCGATGCGCGGTGCCATTGGCTGGCTGTACATATGGAAAAATACGATTTTGATCGTAACGATTATTTTGTCCATTATTATTTACAGACCTTTCTGTAAATATATTTGTCCCCTTGGAGCTTTTTATTCCATATTTAATAAGGTATCCATTTACAGATACAGTGTAGATATGGATAAATGTATCCGCTGTGGAAAATGTGCAAAAGCCTGTCAGATGGAAGTCAACCCTGTGGAAAACCCTAACAGCCCGGAGTGTATCCGCTGCGGAAGATGTAAACAGGCCTGTCCGGTACATGCCATTGCGAGTGGGTGCAAGAGATAACAGGAATGCTTCTACCATTTTTATAGGGATTAACTTTAGGTATGTTTTATAAGAAAAAAAGCTTACTGCAATTTAGACATGGAAAAATGTATGTTTAAGTTGTAGTAAGCTTTTATTGTTTATGGTGTCAGGAAATACTCTCGATTACATTACGAAGATACTCGTAGCAGATCTTAAGATTTTTCTCACCTTCTTTATCCAGCGGAATCTGCAGTGTGCGTTCCACGCCATTTCGTGAAATAACGCATGGAAGGCTCATTGCGATTCCCTCTAAACCATATTCACCTTCCAGAACAACAGAAGCCGGTACGACGGCACGTTCATTTCGCATAATGGCTCCTACAAGACGGCAGACGCTAAGGCGATGCCTGAGCTTGTGTAGCCCTTCAGTTCTACAATGTCCAGACCGCTGACCTTCACCTCGTGAAGCAGCTTCTCACAGTCAACAGGCTCTTTCAGGCCAAACTGCTTCTGAAAATCATGAAAAGGAATTCCAACAATATTAACTGCATTCCATGGAATAAAACTGGTCCCACCGTGTTCCCCCAGAACGAAGCCGGTGACATTTTTGGCATCTACACCACACAAGTCGGCAAGCATTTTATTAAAGCGGGCAGTGTCCAGGAGAGTACCGGTACCAATCAGAAGATTTCGAGGATAGTTGAATTCCGTCTGTGCAATATAGGTAAGAATGTCCATAGGATTTGAAACATTAATAATAATAGCAGACCGGGTGTAAGCAGTGATCTGTGTCATGATTTCTTTCATCACCTGCACATTGGTCTGCAGCAGTACCATGCGGTCACGGGAGTTGCCAGGCTGAATGCTGGGACCTGCAGTGTTGATAATAATTTGGGCGTCCTTACAGTCTTCGTAGGTACCTACGCGGATGTTTGCATTGGCACTGTATGCAAAGGCAGTGGTGTGGCCGGCATCCAGTACGACCCCCAATGCTTTTTTTTCATTTCTGTTTATGACAACAATCTCATCTGCAAGATTCATTCGCAGAAGAGAGTCCAGAATTGCAGATCCCACATGACCTGCACCAATCAGAACAATTTTTCCATAACTTATATTTTCCATGATAATAGTCTCCTTTGAAAGAGTGGTTACGGCTCATGATTTGATTAGTAACCGCTTTAATGTATTAACTTGCGAATAGAATAGCACTTGTGTGTGGCAGAAACAAGTGTATTTTAGATTGCACTGTAAAAAAATAAAGTATGTTAAAAATGAAAACGATTTTCATATTGACTTTGAAAACGAACCTGTTATAATATGAAAATGATTTTCAAATTGGAGGCGTAAGCAATGAGTGAAAAAGCACAATATCGTACCAGGCAGATTACAGAGCTGGAGAATTATCTGTGCTCTATGAAAGGTAAACATGTTACGGTTAGTGATATATGTAAATACTTTAAAAATCAGGGAAGTTCCATTGGAATCACAACGGTTTACCGCCAGCTTGACCGGATGGTGGAGCAGGGCCTGGTTGCCAAATATGTGGTGGACGGAACCAGCAGCGCGTGCTTCGAATATCTGGGACATGATGAGCATTGTCATAAGCATTTATGCTTTCATTGCAAATGTGAAAAGTGCGGAAAGGTGATTCATCTGGAATGTGAAGAGATGACACATCTGGGAGAGCATATGCTGGCAGACCATGGATTCCAGTGGGATTTTACCAGGACGGTGTTTTATGGAATCTGTGAGGAGTGTAGAGAAAAATAATGAGGTTGATTATGCACAAATTAACAAATAAATTCAGAAAGTTACTTTTGTCAGCTGTCACAATAGGCACTGTAGGTCTTCTTGCAGGATGCGGTGTAAGTGCGTCTGGGGTGGAAGCTGACAATTCTGGTGTGACGGAAAGCCAGAGTGAGGCTAATGGAAGCGGACAAAATTATGCCGGTTCAGATAGTCAGAAGCTCCAGATTGTAGCCACCATTTTTCCGGAATATGACTGGGTAAAAGAAATCCTGGGTGAACAGGCTGACAATGTGGAGCTTACCTTGCTTCTTGGCAATGGAACTGACATGCACAGCTTCCAGCCTACCATGGAGGATATTTTGAAAGTATCTACCTGTGACATATTCATTTATGTAGGCGGCGAATCTGATGCCTGGGTAGCTGATGCGCTGAAAGGCGCCGGAAACCCGAACCGAAAGGTCGTCAATCTGATGGAGGTGCTGGGAGATCAGGTGAAAGAGGAAGAAATTGTGGAGGGGATGCAGGACGAAGATGGACACGCCCACGAAGACGGACACACCCATGATGATGATCTGGAATATGACGAGCATGTCTGGCTGTCTTTGAAAAATGCGTCTCTTTTCTGTGACACCATTGCCAGTATCCTTGCCGACGCTGATCCAGAGCATTCAAAGCTTTACCAGCAGAATGCAGATACTTATGAGGAGAGGTTGGCGGTCCTCGATCAGGAATATAAGACAACTGTAGAACAGTCTCAGTTTAAAACAGTCCTTTTTGCAGATCGTTTTCCATTCCGCTATCTGACAGATGATTATGAGCTTACCTATTATGCTGCCTTTACAGGATGTTCTGCGGAAACAGATGCAAGCTTTGAAACCATTACATTTCTTGCCGGAAAATTAGATGAGTTGAAGCTTCCGGTGGTATTCACTATAGAAAACTCAGACCAGAAGATTGCGAAAGCAGTGATTGAAAATACGAAAACCAAAGATCAGAAGATTTTGTCTTTAAATTCCATGCAGTCTGTTACAAAGAAGGAAGTAGAAGAGGGAACTACATATCTCTCTATCATGGAAAATAATCTTGAGATTCTGAAGGAGGCATTATGAAACTGATCACATGTGAAAATCTGACTCTTGGCTATGAGGGAAAAGCTATTTTGTCAGGACTGAACTTTACCGTAAATTCCGGAGATTATCTTTGTATTGTAGGAGAAAACGGGTCAGGGAAATCTACGTTAATGAAAACTCTTCTTCATCTGCAGTCGCCTATGGCAGGAACCATTACCATGGGGGATGGACTGAAAATCAATGAGATTGGATATCTTCCTCAGCAGACAGCTCTTCAGAGAGACTTTCCGGCATCTGTAGAAGAGATTGTTATGTCCGGCTTTCTGGGCAGAATGGGACTTCGCCCGTTTTATACCAAGGCCGAGAAGAAGGAAGCCAGAGAACTCATGGAAAAAACAAGAATTACCGATCTGGCTGCTCGTTGTTACAGAGAGCTTTCCGGTGGACAGCAGCAGAGAGTGCTTCTTACCAGAGCCTTATGTGCTACGAGAAAAATCCTTCTTCTGGATGAGCCGGTTTCCGGCCTGGATCCGGTGGCAACTGCGGATATGTATCAGATTATCAGTGAATTAAATAAAGAAGACCATGTAACAATTATTATGATTTCACATGACATTGGGGAAGTGGCAAATTACGCCAGCCATGTGCTTCATATCGGACATAGACTTTTCTTTGGAACAAAAGAGGAATATATGAATAGTAAAATCGGGAAACATCTTGCGGTTGCAGGAGAGGAGGCAAAAGCATGAGCGGAATTATTGAAAAGCTGACATTTTATTTTCAGTATCCATTTGTGTGGTATGCGCTGATTGTTGGAATTCTCATTGCGTTGTGCTCTTCCCTGTTAGGCGTTACTTTGGTACTTAAGCGATTTTCCTTTATCGGTGACGGACTTTCTCATGTGGCATTTGGTGCTATGGCCATTGCCTCAGTATTGAATTTCAGTAACAACATGCTGTTTGTAATGCCTGTGACAGTAATCTGTGCTGTGCTGCTTCTTCGAACCGGTCAGAGCACAAAGATAAAGGGGGATGCAGCAATTGCAATGATCTCAGTGGGAGCGCTGGCTGTGGGATATCTTTTGATGAATGTATTTTCCACGGGTGCCAATATTTCCGGAGATGTGTGCAGCAGTCTGTTTGGCTCCACTTCTATTCTTACATTGACGAGAACGGAGGTATGGCTTTGCGTAGTTGTTTCTGCCATTGTGGTGATTTTGTTTGTGGTTTTTTATCACAAGATATTTGCAGTAACCTTTGATGAAAATTTTGCCAAAGCGACAGGAACAAAAACAGATGTGTATAATTTGCTGATTGCGGTGATTACGGCGGTAATTATTGTACTTGCCATGAATCTGGTAGGCTCTCTTTTAATTTCTGCGCTGATTATTTTCCCAGCATTGTCAGCTATGCGGATTTATAAGCGCTTTCGGGCTGTGATTATTTTTTCTGCAATTTTGTCTGTGGTGTGTGCATTTTTTGGAATTATTGTTTCTATACTGGGAGGAACTCCGGTTGGTTCTACCATTGTAGCTGTGGACATTGTGGCATTTCTTGTAACAAGCATTATCGGAAAAATATTGGAAAGATAAGATGATAGCAATAAAAAGGACAGGCAAAACAGTACTTAAAAATACTGAGTTGTCTGTCTTTTTTGCTATTAATGCAGGTGCAATCTGGCTGCTACTGGAAAAATTTTACCGCCAGGATCACTACGCCAAGAACGGTAAGCACAACGCCAAGTGCACGGTTCAGTGTTTTGGCAGATGCTTTGTTCGCAAATACAGCAGCAAGGCGGGCAAATACCAAAGTGCTTACAGCACAGAGAACCAGAACGGTAATGTCTGGCATACCGCCCAGATAAAAGTGACTGGCAGCACCTGTAAATGCGGTGAAGGTCATGATAAAGACACTTGTTCCGACTGCGGTTTTCAGTTCGTAACCAAGTACGGAGGTAAGGATAAGAAGCATCATCATTCCACCGCCGGCACCTATGAAACCACAAATCAGACCAATTACAGTGCCGCAGAGGATGGACTGGATAATGCGGGTTTTTTTGTCAACAGCCATCATTTTTTCCTTGGTGGTCATAACTGGTTTCACAATAAACTTAATACCGAGAAGCATAGTCATAAAAGTGGAAAAGCTTCCCATAGTATTTCCTGAGATAAATTTGGAAAGGAAGCTGGCAATAAAGGTAAAAATCATGACAGTGAACATCATTACCAGACCGTTTTTGATATCCAGGTTTTTGTTCTTTCCATATTCATAGGAAGAAACTGCACTGGCCAGTACATCACTGGCAAGCGCAATTCCGATTGCCTGATAAGGGTCCATTCCGAGAAACGTGATCAGCATAGGGCTGATTACCGCAGCTGCACTCATTCCGGCGAAGCCTGTGCCAAGTCCTGCACCAAGTCCGGCAAGAATACAGACAATGACAGTTGTAATCATAATAATTCTCCTTTCTTATTGTGGGTAATTGCAAGAATATTTTCTTTGAATTTCTGTATGATTTGTGTATAAGCTGCAAGCTCTTCTTCTGAGATACCATGAGTCAGGCGCTTTCCAAATTCCTGCTGAACAGCCCGACCTTCCTGAATGATGGGAGCACTTTTTTCTGTGATGAGCAGACGCCAGATTCGTCGGTCGATGTCATCTGACTGTCGTAACAGATAGCCGTTTGATACCAGAAAATCAACTGCTACAGACGCAATGCCGGTGCGAATTCCGCGAATTTCGCAGATATCTCTGGCTGTGTTGTATTTTGGGTTATTTGCCAGAAACATAAGTACATCAAAGCTGGTCTGATTCAGCTGGAATTTTTTGCATACAGGCTGACAAAAGGCTTCGTATGCCTTCATGGTCTTGGTACTAATGAAGATAAGGTCGATTGGATTCATGATGTAGTGTCACCTTCTTTACAATTGTTCTAAAATTAAACATTCTAATATTAGAATAAATTTTGCGATATGTCAATATGTGATAGCAAAAAAAGGAAAGTCTCTACATAAGGATATACAAGTTCACAAATTCTTCACAAAAAATTAGCACTCACCTCTTGATAATGGAAGTCGATTTTTGTCCTGTCTTGTGTATCCCGGAAGTGCCTGTTTTACAGGCTTTCCGGGGCATCAGTCATTTTGTCTGGTCCAGGAAGATGACGGATATTATTTCAGTGCAGATTCCTTTATAGAAGAAATGAGAGCTATTCAGTTTACTGGAAGCTGTCAGAGTGCCTATCATTATGTGGCTTCCTGTTCAGTGAAGTGGGTAAATGATAAGTTACTGACATTTTTCAAAGACGCTGGTCTTGATGGAAAAGCAGGCTGGCAGTTGTTCAAAGAGAAAGAGTATCTTGGCAAACTGGATAATCAGAAAGAAGTTGAGAAATTACTGGAACAGTATATTCTTCGGTTTGAGCGAGATCCAAAAGAAGAACCGGAACTGAGCTGTTTTCACTTATTTGATGCAAAAGGGAATGTGAAAGGTGTCCGGGATATGGAGATTGTAGATTATCTGGTGGAGAATGTTCAGTTTTTTGTGGTGGGAATCACACCGTATTATTATGAGCATGGTGTTTTCTTGGAAGACCATGATGGGGTAAAATGGATATTATGATCCGGTTACGGGTGAAATGCTGGAACACAATCCAGATTATCTGACAATCAATCAGATACCATTTCCCTATTATCCGGAGGACAGGGAGCAGGTATTGCAGGGTGGAGAAAATATCAAAAAGTATCTTGCATCGTCTCTTCCTAACAAAGAAGAACAGCAGACATTCTGGGAGTATTTTGGATACTGCATGACACAGGATACGCAGTTTCAGAAATTCCTTACACTGAAAGGAAATGGTGGAACCGGAGAGTCTGTGGCAGTATCGCTGATCCAGCATGTAGTTGGAATCACCAATATGTCCAGCATTTCTTTACAGGATTTAAATAAACGATTCTATGCGACTGGAATGTATGGAGTATTTCTGGGGAATGGGATACATTATGGTAGTTCTGTTTGCAATTCTACAGAATGGTGCTTTTCAACATGATTTCATAGATTTTTTCATGACTCCATTCATGTGGTATATTCGATTTTGTAAATGGCTGGTATATCCAACTTATGATAATGGATTTAACCAGAAAATAGCATATACAGGTGGAGAAGTATGGGTTATCAGGATTCTGGCAATCGTAGCTGTGCTTTTCATAGTGGGAATCTTAATAGTAATACCGTCAATGTCAAAAACAATATGCTTATACTTCATGCTGCCACCTTTCCCTGTCTGTATCAAAATAACGTAGTACCCTGCATGGATTCCCTACTGCAACACAATTAGGAGGGACAGGGCGGGTAACCACGCTTCCAGCCCCTATCACGCTGTTTTCTCCTATAGTGACTCCGGGAAGAAGAATACAGCCGCCGCCAATCCAGACATTGTTTTCTATCTCTATCGGACGTGCATAGGTTCTGAAAAATGTTGTCTTGCGTTCCCTCCAATCCGGCACAAGCCTTTCCTGTGGCAATACAGGGTGCGAAGATGTATACATCTGCACATTTGACGCAATCAATACCCTGTCACCAATTCGGATAGTTTTGTTATCCACAAAGGTACAATTCATATTGATTATCACATCATTTCCCAAAAATATATTTTTCCCATAGTCGCAATGAAAAGGCGTGTCGATTGCCACATTTTCTCCCATTCCACCCAACAGCTCCCGAAGAATGGAAGTGCGTTTTTCCATATCTACATAATCAGAAAAATAATATTCCCGTGTCAATTCCCTTGTGCGGGCAATCTGCTTTAATGTATCGCTGTCCGCAGTTTCCAAAAAATCACTGGATTCGTAATACATAATATCCCTCCTTAACGAAAACTATTTTCCACAATGCCCGGAAGCAGAGAATAGATAGAACAGCCAATCTGATTTTCAAACTGTTCTTTAATCTCTAAAATCTTTTTCCACCTGTCTATTGTCGCCGTGTGAACGCCGTACCGTATTGTCACGTCTACAAATCGCTTTTCCAAAAGACAGAACCCCGTCGGCATAGCCAATGCGTCACATAACTGTACAAGACGGTCATAATCATCATATACCGCATTTGCAACAAATTCTTTCATAAACAGGTAATCCTCATCACTGACGTCAAACTCACCGATAGATGTGGCAATATCCTGTATCATAAATGCGTGGGATATACATATCTGTGCAGCTTTTTCCCATCCGCGCTCCATACAGTACCGATAGCCGTCTATCAGATGCCTTTCCGAACTCACTCCGGCATAGCGTCCAATATCATGCAACAGCCCGAAAATATATGCCTGTTCAGAAGATAAATCTTTACAATGTGATGCGATGTTTTTACATGCTTCGGCTACAAAACGGGAATGGTCTGCCCATGCTCCCGGATTGGATTCTGACGCTTCCCTTAATGCCAGTTCCGCGGTCTGAATGTTCAGTTTTACCACCTTGCGTTCACCTCCTGTAAATTGTTGATTTTCTTTACAAGTATCATTATAATGCAAAAGACATAGGAAAAATATTTCTTTTCCGCCATTACCTATCACTATTCTGACATTTTTTCCTATATTCTATAGGTGAACAATGTGCATATTCCCGAAAAACCTTTCCAAAATAACTGCTGCTCCCTAAACCACACTCATGACTGATAACAGTAACAGCTTCCTGCCCCTTTGCCAACATCTGACAGGCAACTTGTAAACGGTAAGCTGTTATATACTCTACGGGTGTCATGTGCAGACAGTCATGGAACACTCTATAACATTCCCTTTCGCTTAAATATGCTGCCGCAGCAAGTTCCGGAATAGATATTTTTTCTCTGTAATGTTCATGAATGTATATCATCATCAGCTTTATTTTATCGTTGCTTTTGTTATGTTCATTTTTCTTATCACGCATAGAACGAGAAAGTTCAAAAAGCATGAGCCATATTTCCGTTAGAGCTTCCCGTAGTTTTATTTCATATCCAAATTCATCACCGGATAAACAAAATGAGGCAGCAAGCAGTTTCAAAATCCTTTCTTCTTCTGCATTGCCCGGAAAAAGCGGGATTACCACAATCTGCGGGGCTGTTATGACAGGCGAAATATATTTTTGATCAATCCTGCTTCCCTGTTCTCCAGCAAGTAAGGATACGTCGAAAATATGAAGTAACTGCATATTCTTTTCTTTCTGCGATATTGCTTTTGTCATATGGAGTACATTGGGATTTATCATGCCGCCGCTTCCAGCCGGAAACAATATTTTTCCTCCTGGCGTATCATATTCAATGCTGCCGCTTTCCATATAAAAAAGTTCCACTGTCCTGTGCCAGTGCCACGGTACATAACACCCTATATATTTGTCAAGTTCTGCCCTCGAAGCGATATAGGGAAAATCTTTTTCAAAACCGGGAAGCAATTCTTCCTTGCTTCCGGTATAAAATTCAATGCTATGGATATTTTTCATGTCTGATCACCTGTACGTCTGGGATTTTGTATCTGCTTTATGGGTTAAATATACGGGAATAGCTCGGTAATTATGAATCAATCAAAACAGATGCATTCGGAAGATTATAAAAAATAGTAGCGTCACAAAAAGGCACAAAGCCAGGTCACAAAAGCCTCACAAAATAATTAGCACTCAGGTGATGCTTTTACAGGATACAATTGGAGAACACCTTCTGGAAGTAGATAAGGCAGCCAGAGAACGGGAAGAAGTGATTTTGAAGCAGTGGGCAGAATGAGAAAAATAGGGTAAAATGGGAAGATTTTGGGAACTCATAAGAAATGATTGTGCGGTAAAGTAACTTGAAATGCCAGTTTGGCACTTCAAATGGCAGTGGAACAGAAAATGGTTATGGCGGCAGACGTACGCTACCGTATGTATTTACAGAGCAATATGGAACACACCAGTGTGTGCTTTCGGTAAGGGAATCCTTGTTGAAAGAACTGGGAACAGTGGCTATTATGATTTAGCCACAGTTTACCAGCCCGTGCACGTCAACTATTGAAAGCACCGTATACCGATTAGTTATCCAACAACCATTTCCAAATAGGAATTACCTCAATATTGATTCCATCGCAATCAATAACCGCCTCTTCGCTATTAGTAATGAGAATACATTTGGCGTTGGGGATAAAATTATTTAGCTTCACAAAGGCTCTGGTTTCACGTTCTCTTGTATCTATGTTATCTAGAACCTGCATACTGACCTGGATAGCAAGATTGTCTAATGGTACATAAAAGTCAATTTCTACATTATTCTCAAAGAAATAGACATTTTCGGTACCATAACGTCGCATCAGCTCGATTGCAACAAGATTTTCCAGCTGAGCAGATTTGCAGTCTAGCAGCATAAGTCCTAGAAGTCCGGTATCCATAAAGTAATACTTAGGAGAAGTTTCTTTTTCTACAAGTTTGGCGGCATAGTTTTGCAGAGTAAAGAGCAGGTAGGAGTCTGTCATATAGCTGACATAGTTTATTACGGTTTGTTTACCGATAGACATTCCACTACTTTTTAATATATTAGTCAGTCGGTTATACGATAAAGGTTTTGTGACAGATTCTGCAATTTTCTTTAGGATTAGCCTTATTGCAAAATCATTGGTGATTTTATTTCTGGTTATAATATCACCGAGATATACAGTTTGATAGATACTGCTTAAAAAAGCTCGTTTATTTCTTATCTCAACTAATTCTGGAAATGCTCCATAGGTTACATATTTGTTATATTGATTTTGGACATCTGCTCTGTCTTTGGTGCTAATAACATCCAGGTAATTCTTTGTCATATTATTTGCAATAAGATATTCAGAGAAAGAATATGGATAAATATTCATAATAACAAAACGCCCACCTAAAGTGGAAGCTATTTCGCTGCTTAGCATTTTACTATTACTGCCGGTAATATTGATTCGATACTTCATATCTGCAATTCTGCGAACGAACTTCTCCCACCCGTTAATATTTTGAATCTCGTCTAAAAATAAATATGGCTTGATATCAGTTTCGGATATTTCTAATCCAATTTCTAAAATGAGATTTAAATCTTCAGCAGTCATTTCCAAAAGACGCTCATCTTCAAAATTTACATAAATAATTTGGGACAAGGGAATTCCATCGGCTTCTAATTGTTTTATTTGTTGATACATCATATATGACTTTCCGGTTCTTCTGATACCAACAAAGCAATAGTTGACATTGGCTTCTAGAAAATATTGTCTTGTGCGCAAGACAATATTATGAATAAGTTGTCTTGTTCAATGAGGATAGAGATATAGATAGTATATGCGTATTGATGGGTATTATAACAGGGAGCCGATTGGCTTGTCAGATAATCCGGAAGAAGCTACATTTTCTTTTGCCCATGCAACCATACCTTTGGATGCGTCTACATGCGTTACGCTTGCTCCGGCAGCAGCTGCTGCAAGTGTTGTACATCCGGTATAGGCAAAAAGGTTCAATGCCTTGATTGGTCTTCCGGCATTTATAATCTTTTCAGAGAACCAGTCCCAGTTTGTTGCCTGTTCCGGAAGGCTGAACAATATCTGTGAACATTCACAATCACAAATCACAAACAATCACAAATTCACAAAGAGTTCACAAAATAATTAGCACTCACCTCTTGATAATGGAAGTCGATTTTTGTCCTGCTTTGTGTGTCTTGGAAGTGCCTGTTTTACAGGCTTTCCGAGGCATCAGTCATTTTGTCTGGTATTGTAAAGCAGTGTCAGATTTGTCGTAAATGTCGTAAATTTGTGGTCAAAAAATGATGAGAAATGGAGAGTGCTAATAAAATGAAATTAACGTACACGAATGTAAATGGATATCTGATCTCGAACCTTACTTATAAGTCAGGTGAACAGATGGTCTGGGTAAGAGCTGCTAATCAACACAAAGCGATTGCGGAAGAGATTATTCTCAAGGAATTGATTTATGTTTAAATGAAGGCGATGAGGTCGTGGATTGCGACATCATTATTATATGTGAACATGAAATAGCAGTAGGCAGAATGAAAGAGTTGGGGTAAAATAAGAACATAGATTTTGGAGATTTAAAGAAATCGTTTTGGGGTGTCAATCTGGAACTTCAAAATGGAAAAGTTGCGACAGTGTCGCAACAATTATCGAAAAAGGAGGTTGCTTTGATGGAAAAAAACATTCTGAAAAAGAAAAAACAAGTTTGGATTCACCGAGTTCAAAATTAAATAAAAGTATGATTGCTTATCATGAAACAGGAGATTTATTTGCTGATACATGCGAAATCGTGGAGAGTGCACAAAGTATTGCGTATGCGGCTGTCGATATAATTCTGGTTCAAAGGAACTGGTTGTTGGGAAAACGAATTGCTATAGAGTGTCTGAATGAAAATGGAAAAGCGGACTATGGCAAAAAAACTATGAAAAAGCTATCAGCAGAATTAAAAGAAAAATATGGTAAAGGTTTTGATTTTAGTAGTCTGTATAAATATGTGAAATTTCATCAGGAATTTCCTCAAATTTTGGACTCACTGCGTCCAAAGTCTGGGCGTCCCTTGTCATGGACACATTATAGAATTTTGCTTCAGGAAACATCAGCAGAGGCACGGGCATGGTATGCAAAAGAAGCACAGGAGCAAACATGGTCAGTTCGGACTTTGCAACGGAATATTTCTTCACAGTATTATTACCGAATGCTCATGTCTCAAAATGTAGAACCTGTTGAAAAAGAAATGAAAGAACTGACAGCTTCTTATCAGGCTGATAAGCTGGAATTTATCAAAAATCCAGTAATAGCAGAATTTCTTGGATTATCTTCTAATACAGACTTTACAGAAAGCGAATTGGAGCAGAGAATTATCACGCATATTCAAAAATTTCTCATGGAGTTGGGGAAAGGATATGCGTTTGTAGCGAGACAACAGCATATTCGAACTGAAAAAGAAGATTATTACATTGATCTTGTTTTTTACAATTACATTTTGAAGTGTTTTGTATTGATTGATTTAAAAACGTCGGAAATTACACATACCTATTGCTCCATCATTATACAGCTTAAGCAACAAGATGGATAATTCCTTACTGGCTGTAAGGGTTATTAACCATAAATATATTGTAGTAGAAAGGAGGAATGACCGTCTATGGCAGAAAACATTGAAAACAATGGCTGTTCGCAAAGAGATAATGCGGAACATGAAGGGTATGTGAAAGCGTCTAGGTCATTCAATCGGATATGGAAAGAAAGAGACAGTGCACAGCCGAGACTTTTGGAAGCGATACTGTATAAAGACAACTTTAACAGAGCATATAAGAGAGTTAAGGCAAACAAGGGAGCGCCGGGAATTGATGGCATGACCATTGAGAAGGCTCTTCCATATCTAAAGGAACATCAACAAGAGTTAACCGACCGCATTTATCGTGGAAAGTATACTCCGTCTCCAGTAAGACGAGTTGAGATTCCAAAACCAGATGGTGGTGTGCGAAAGCTTGGCATACCAACAGTGATAGACCGTACACTTCAACAGGCAATAACCCAACAGTTAGTGCCAATCTATGAACCGCTGTTTGCAGATGGTAGCTATGGCTATCGTCCGAACAGAAGTGCAAAAGATGCAATACTTAAGGTTAAGGAGTATGCCGAACAAGGCTATACATTTGCTGTAGTCCTTGACTTGTCAAAGTACTTCGATACTCTTAATCATGAAATTCTCATAAATCTTCTCCGGAAGAATGTAAAAGATGAACGTGTGGTACAGTTGATAAAGCGCTATCTGAAAAGCGGTGTAATGGAAAACGGAGAAATCCGTATACGGCCTACGATTCCGGATGAATGGTCCTGCTACAGACTGGAAAAAATAAAATGCCAGGAAAAAGAACTGAGCATTATCTATGATAAAACCGGAGAAAAATATCACCGGGAAAAAGGATTCCAGGTATGGTGCAATGGAGAATGTATCCATAAATCTTTGTATCCGGAAGAAATAAAAGTTGCAAGATGATAAAACGGCTACAATGCCCATTGATATGTTATCACATATTTACTGGGTTTGTAGCCGTTTCTTTTGGGGTGAAATCATGTTGTCTTTTGCACTCTGCAGAACTGTCTCAAATGCATTAATTAAGAGGATTGCTATAATTATATTTATGCATCCGCACATAATAGCTGATGCATAAAATCATAGTGGCTCCGCTCCATGCTGCGATCTCTGCAAAGAAAATACCGTCCTGTCCGATGAAATGGGGAAGGATCAGTGCAGCACTGATACGCATGACAAATTCAGCCATACCACTTACCATAGGCATTAAGGTATCTCCCAGCCCCTGAAGTGCAGATCTGTACACGTACAGGAAGTACAAAACCCAGAGCATGGCAGCCATAATAGAGAGGTATTTAAAAGCAATTGCCAGTACCTGCTGTGTCTGCTGTGGTTCACCTGAAATGAAAAGTGAGAGAATATTTTTTCCAAATAAAAACATGGCAGCAGAAATGATCAGTGAGGTAAGCAGGGAAAGCAGCATACTGCTGCGGACACCTTTCCTGATCCTGTCAATCTTTCCGGCTCCCAGATTCTGTCCCACATAAGTAACGATGGCATATCCATAGGAAATAGCTGCCATTTCCAGCAGACCATAAAGCTTATTTGTAGCTGTAAATCCTGCCACAAAAAGGAAACCGTAGCCATTGATCACATACTGGACTACCAGACCGCCCACACCGATGATGATATTCTGGAATACAACAGGAATGCCAAGCTTCATCAGGCGGGCATTCATGCCGGAGGCAGGCATAAAATCTGTTTTGGTCAGATGAACGATATCAATTCTGCGTAAAATCAGGAAACAGTAAACAGCAGAGAAGCTCTGTGCGATTACAGTTGCGATTGCTGCTCCTGCAACACCCCATCCGAAGCCTGCCACAAAAAGGATGTCCAGTGAAACATTCAGCACAGATGCGATGATCATTGCAGTCAGTGGTGTTTTGCTGTTTCCCATAGCCCTTAGGGCAGAGGCAAACATATTATAGGCGGCTGTGGCCGGGATTCCACAGAAAATGATGCGCAGATATAACAGAGACATTCCGATAATATTGGAAGGTGTATGCAGTCCTGTTAATATCAGTGAAGCAAAGGACTGGCTGAGAATGAATACTCCCACTGCGATGAATGCGGTCAGCCGATAACTGTGTGCCAGAGATTTACGCAGATTTTCGAAATTCTTTGCCCCATAATACTGGGAAAGCTGAATGGAAAATCCCTGGGTGAGTCCGGTGGATATTCCTGTGACAACCCACATCAGAAAGTCAACAGCGCCCAGTGCTGCAAGAGCCTCTACACCTGCAATCTGGCCAACGACCATGGTATCCACCATTGTATAAAGCTGCTGACAGATATTCCCCAACATCAGGGGAATTGCAAAAAGAATGATCAACCGTCCCGGCGAACCGGAGGTCATATCCTGAATCCTGGTTTTCATTGGTATAAAAGTTCCTTTCCGGAGCATATTTGAAAAGGATTGAGAATGATTTTTCAAATATGCTCTGATATTTACATTGATAATTTTATATCATTAACGTGAAAAATGAAATATAATATTTCATCCGGATGATATAAATTTATCTGTTATTGTAGATATATTAACTGAATCAGTTAAGTCCCCTGCTTCAATTGCAAAAAGCAATAAATTATGGATGGAGACTTTATATTTGCAGCAATATATTCTGTAGAGACAATGGCTATTTACAAATATGACCACCACTTTACAACTTTTTCATAAAAAAATATTGTACAGGGCTTTCTGATGTATAATGAGTTTGCTCCAAAACATTACAAAGGAAAGTGACCCTGTACGACAAAGACATTATACAACGAAAAGACTCTGACTGGTAGACTTCACAAATATTTTTTGATTTATTTTGAAACTTTTTTTGCTCCAACAGCAGATACTTTGTTTTTACTCGTTTTATCAATACTAACATTGGAATCTGTACATTCCATTCGATTTTTATATCAGCACTTTTTGTCTGGGATTACCACAAAATCCCTCAATACCTTTTACCACGCATGTTCCTATGCATAAGTTGATTATTCCCACTTTATGAATATCACAGCTAAAGTTGCTTTGAGAATGATACCGGATTCACTGGCAACACAGCCGATATTTCTTTGTGTGGATGATACCATGGTAGCAAAGGCAGGAACTCGGTTTGAGAATGTTTCAAAACTCTTTGACCATGCCGCACATAATGGTTCCAATTATCTGAATGGACACTGCTTTGTAAGTATTATGCTTTGCACACCTGTATGGAAGAATGACAGGGTATCTTATCTTTCACTTCCTCTTGGATATCGCATGTGGCAGAAAAAAGAATCAAAGCTGGAACTTGCTGCATCCATGATCCGTCAGGTCATGCCTGAATTTCAGGAGAAAAAGCAGGTTATTATCCTCTGTGACAGCTGGTACACAAAGCGAAATCTGGTTTCAATCGTTGATGAATACCTGAATCTGGATCTTATCGGCAATGCCAGGATTGATTCTGTCATGTATGCTCCTGCACATACCGGCCGCAGAGGACGTCCCGCCAAACATGGGAAGAGACTTTCTGTTGAAACAGATTTTGCTTTTTCCAATGAAAAGATCGGAGATTACTATATCGGAGCACACCGTGTGATCACCAACCTTTTTGGATGTCGGGAAATTCAGGCTTATGTGACCGCTACTGAAAAAGAACACGGTACAAAACGCCTGTTTTTCAGCACCATTTTCCCGGAAGACTTGCAGATTTTCTGTGCCTGGCAGGAAAAAGAACCATTAAACCAGACAGGAAGTGACAGGATGAAATATATTCCGCTGTTTTTGTACTCGTTCCGGTGGAACATAATACCGATATCGGCATTAGGAATATTGAAACAAGCTACTATGAACAGAAAACGTTCTGGTCTTTTTGTAACTATATGGTGCGAAGCTGCAAAGGGATTGAAATGCTTGTCAATCTGATTAACATCAGTTACTGTGCCATGAAGATTCTGCCCTATCAGAACGAACATTTTTCTGAGTACCGTACAAAAAGCGTACAGGAGTTTCGTTTTGAATTAAGTCAGGGCATTCGCAGTCAGATATTTTTTGCCACTTTCGTGAAAAATATCGAAACACATATAAAATCAAATGCTATGACAAAGGCCTTAAAACAGCTGATTCATCAACAAGTCTATGTGGATATGAAGAACCGGGAGATTCATGTAGGTGGACAGCTTGTGTATTATGAAGGCGGTGAAGGATATTGTTTCCATAATTCAGAAACCAAAACGGATGCAGATATCAGAGGTATTCCTATGACGCAGATGGTATATGATGCGTTCCGTAAGCAGAGAGAACTGAATCTGATGCTTGGTTTGCAGAGTAATGTGGAGATTGGAGGACGCAGTGGATTCATCTTCAATACAAAGAATGGACATCCGTTTAGCGCCGACCGTAGCGAAGACCATTCAGATGCACAGATCACCATGAATGTCTACAATCATATTGCAGAAAAGTCTCATGTGGAGAATGAAATGTCTAAAATGAACCTGCCGGAAACCGTACCTGCTGTGGTATAAACCATAAGTCGTTGTCGTAAAATGTGGTAAGAAAATCAGACGAATATATTTTTCCAAAGATTTGTCGTAAAAATGTGGTTAAATCAAGAAAATCGAGTGCGAAAGAAAGTGAAAATCCCTGTGAAGCTGTGAGATACGCCATGCACAGCTCGGGAAAGAATTCCCTCGCTGTAGGGCTGTCGCCCTATAAAATAGCAAAAATAAACGCCTTCGCAAGTAAACTTGCGGGGCGTTATTTTCACCATTTTGCATGGCTTGTAGCGTTCACAAAATCTTCACAAAATAATTAGCACTCACCACTTGTTATTACAGCGTAGCTTTTGTCTTAGTTCATAGAGTGCCGTAAAGTGCCTATTTACAGGCTTTTCACGGGTTTTATGAATTTATCATATTTCATCAAAAATCGTCAATATACAAAAAATTGGTGTCAAAATTGGTGTCAAATAACCTTAATTTGAGATTTTGATGAGCAACACATCAGTATAAAAAATTGAATATTTTATAGATTATGGAACGCCTAAAATGACGTTCCTTTTCTATTTCCAGCCGTTCTTATTGGACGGCTATTTTATTACCCAAAATGAAAGGAGCATTAGATTTATGAAAAAGACATGGAAACGATTGTGTACGGGCTTCTTAGTTCTTGCAACTGTCGTTACTGCTTTACCGACTACACCTGTCCATGCAGAAAGTAAGCAATACTGGACGGAAAGTGCAGAGCGTGTCGGTATCATTGAAAAAGTAATGAATGACGGTTCTATCGGTTCGACATTCAATGAGGGCTATATGAAAGTCGAGGGCGAAACTGCCTATTGTATTGACATCAATACAGATTTTAAGAACGGCTACAAGACCAGAGCTGACGCAAGCTCACGCATGAGTGCCGACCAGATTTCAGATGTGGCGTTATCCTTAGAGTATGTCAAACAGTATGGCGAAGCTCACAAGGAACTGAATTACAAACAAGTCTATCTGTTGGAACAATGTGTAGTCTGGCAAAGATTGAGCGTACATCTTGGCTGGCAATGTGATAACGTGCGAGCTTCTTATGATGAAATTCCAAAGGCTACGCAGGACGAAGTTTTCTCTGGTGCAAGAGCCTTTGTCAAAGAGAATAAAGGACGCTATGAATGTGGCGGTTATATCTACTCTGGCGAGGGGCAGGAATTGGGACAATTCTGGGCGAAACTGAATGTTGGAAATGCAAAACTGCAAAAGACTTCCAGTAATGCCAGCATTACAGACGGTAACGGGAATTACTCTGTCGCTGGTGCAACCTATGGGGTATTTTCTGATAAGGACTGCACGAAACAGCTTGCCACCCTTACGACTGATGAAAACGGAAATACAGATGTTGTAGAGGTAAAAGCAGGCACAGTCTATATCAAGGAATTATCCGCACCGGCAGGATATAAAGTAGATAAAACCGTATATTCCTTAAAGATTCAAGCTGGAAAGACAGCGACTTTGAAAGTATCTGATACGCCAAAAGTAACGGACACTTTGATTGAGCTTTTCAAGATTGATATGGAAACACAGAAAGATAATCCGCAGGGAAACGCTTCTTTAGCAGGTGCGGAATTTACATGGAAGTATTATGCTGGCTTCTACAATAAAGGAAATCTCCCTGCCGAAGCTACTCGTACATGGGTTACAAAGACAATCGCTGAAACTGACAGCGACGGGACAACCCACTACATCACAAAATTAGCGGACGCATACAAGGTATCTGGCGACAGCTTCTATATGCAGGACGGCAAAGCGGTTCTTCCACTTGGAACGCTAACCGTTGAAGAAACAAAAGCTCCAAACAATCATTGATGTGATTGTGTGGAGTATCGAACAATCGGGAACGGACACTTTTTCTGCTACCTACGAAGTAGATCAGCAGATAAAAGAGGGAGAACAGACAAACAATGTGAAAGCAACCTATATGGTAAAAGTCCATGTGGAGGCTGACGGGGATATGGTAATCGTTCAGAACCCTACCCTTGCACCAGCAATCGAAAAATCAGACTATGAGCCTAAGACACCAGAAGCAGACGCAAGTGTAGACGCTGATACTGTAAACGACGCTACCGCATTTCTGGAAACATTCTTTAAGCTGTACCCAACAGCCACAGAAAAAGAACTTGCCTATTATGTATCTGGTAATGTACTTGAACCTATCGGCAGGGACTACCTTTATTCTGAATTGGTAAACCCTATCTTCACAAAGGACGGGGACAATGTGAAAGTCAAGGTTGCCGTGAAATTCCTTGATAATCAGACAAAGGCGACGCAGGTGTCGCAGTATGAGCTTGTGCTACATACCCTATTAAACTGTATCTCTACGATTGATACTGTAACCAGTGGACACATTACAGTCAATAATCAAGATATTACAAAAATCAAGGATAAAGATTTTGCTGATTTCAGACGTGAAAATCTAGGGTTCATTTTTCAAGATTTCAACCTTTTAGATACTTTAACGATTGAAGAAAACATTTCTTTGTCATTGGTAATCAACAAACGGAACCCTGCTGATATTGAAAAAAGAGTTCATGCTATCGCCGATAAATTGGGTATTCGTGATATTTTATCGAAATTTCCTTATGAAGTTTCTGGCGGACAAAAACAGCGTTGTGCTTGTGCTAGAGCCTTAATCAATGAACCGAAACTGATTTTAGCTGATGAACCGACGGGAGCTTTGGACTCAAAAGCTTCCAGATTGTTGCTGGAAACAATGGCTGACATCAATAAGAAAATGCAGGCAACTATTTTGATGGTAACACATGACCCGTTTAGTGCGTCTTTCTGTGAACGTATTTTGTTCTTGAAAGACGGTAAAATATTCAATGAAATCTTCAAAGGAGAAAAAAACAGAAAAGACTTCTTCAATGAAATACTGGATATATTACAAATAGCAAGTTTGCATATGAGGTTGAAGATAACAAAGACATTGAAACTATAACAGTAGCAAATAAAAATTTGAAATTAAAAGGATATGACACTAAGTCTTATTGGAACTCTATAACTAATACTGGCAGATTTGTTGTTGTACTTCCAGATAAATATGTTCAAGGACTTGAAGTATCAGAAAATCATTTGATTATAGATACAAAAGAAGAAACAGATGCAGAATTAGAAAACAAGATAAAAGAAGATATGCAACATCAATTAGTAAAGGTTGATAAAAATGGAGAAATAAATGACGAATCGTATAGAGTAAATGTAAGAGGTGCAGAAATAGAACAACAAAAAGCAATGGTTGCAATAGTAGCCAGTCTGTTTATGTACATTGCATTTATTTTGATTTCCGCAGTAGGGACAATTTTGGCAGTTCAATCATTGAGCGACTCTACTAAATACAAATATCGCTACTTGACCTTGCGAAGATTAGGAATAAATGATAAGTCGCTATTTAAGACAATCAGAAAACAATTATTGATATTATTTTGTGTCCCTGCAATATCAGCAATATTATGTTCTTTTGTGATGATGTCGTCATTGAATAATGTGTATCAACAAATTTTGGGAGATAAACACCTTTATCTAATCTACTTTGGCTTGAATTTAATTATCTTCTTCCTAATTTATAGTATTTACTGGATTGCAACGTATATTGGTTTTAAACGAAATATCAACGAGGAGAGTTAGACTTTTCTAGCTCTCCTACTGTGAAATTATTATAATGATAAATCAAGGGGGTGTTGAAATGAGAATAGCAATTATCGAAGATGATGAAATCACTCGTTTGGAGCTTTCTAAATTATTGAACACACAAGGATATGAAACAGTTTTATTGACTGACTTTGGAAACCTGACAGATGAATTAAAGCAATATTCCATAGAACTGGTTCTGCTTGATATTAACCTGCCGTATGAGAATGGCTATGAAGTATGCAGGAAAATAAAACAAGTCATGCCAGTACCGATTATCTTTGTAACAAGCAGAGATACAAATGCTGACGAATTGAAAAGTATTCAAGTGGGTGGGATTGACTTCATAACAAAGCCGTATGACACGCTTATTCTTCTTGAGAAGATCAAGCGTGCATTGCAGTTGTCAAACCCGAATAATTTCCGTGAGCTTGTCAAAAAAGATTGTACCCTTGATTTACATTTATCCATTTTGAAGTATCAAGAGCAAAGCATTGAACTGACAAGAAATGAATTTCGTATTTTGTACTACTTCTTTATGAACGAAGATAAAGTTATTAGCAAAGAAGAACTATTGGAAAAGCTGTGGAATGACAAATATTATATAGACGAAAATGTATTATTGGTTAATATGACCCGTCTAAAAAAGAAAATGAAAGAAATCGGTATTGTTCATTTATTGGAAAATATACGAGGAAAGGGTTGGAAACTGTGAGTTTTTTTACATTCTTAGAAGAAAAAATAACAGAGATATTGTTTCAGCTTTTCTTTCTTGCCGTAGTAGCATTTCTCTTGATTTTCTACGGTGTAGATACGCTGTTTGTTGTATCGTTGGTAATTCTGTTCATCAGCATACAAGGGCTTTTTCAATGGTGTTTGTATCGGAAGAAACGTAACGTTTCACAACATATTATTGATTTAGTAGACGGACTGGAAGAAACCTATTATATTGCAGACGTTTTACCAAAGCCAAAAGAATTTCAAAATAAAGCCTATTGCTACGCACTAAAAAAAGCCTGCAAATCTATGAATGATGAAATCGGCAAAATCACAGAGGAAAAGCAGGACTATCAAGAATATGTGGAAAGTTTCGTCCATGAAATTAAAATACCGATAGGAGCATTGTCTTTGACGTTTGACAATACAAAAAATTACACATTAAAAAAAGAAACAGACAAAATATTTCAGTTAGTGGAACAAATGCTCTACTATGCAAGAAGCGAAAATACGGAAAAGGACTATTTTGTAAAACAGTTGCAGTTAGACGAAGTGATACATAATGTCATTCTGAAATTCCGTCATTCGCTTATGGAAAGAAAAGCAATTATCAATATCCATGACATAGAAAATGTCATTTATACTGATGAAAAATGGCTGACATTCATTCTATCTCAAATCGTGCAAAATGCGATTAAGTATTTTGATAAGCAAGAAAATAAACTGACGATATACAGTCAAGACAATGGTACAAATATATTGCTTGTGATTGAAGATAATGGTTGTGGAATAAAAGCGTCTGATTTATCCCGTGTATTTGAAAAAGGTTTTACGGGTTCAAATAGAAACAAAGCAAATGCAACGGGTATGGGACTGTATCTATCGAAAAAATTATGCGATAGGTTGGGCTTGAAATTGGATATTGCTTCTACGGAAAAAGAATATACAAGACTGACCATTACATTTCCAAAAGGAACAGTTCATAATTTTTCAGAGTAATTTGAAAACCATGCCAACATTGATACGGTGCTTTAAGGGGGCTTGCATTATGGAAAGCTTTAAGTACAATTATTTGCAATCAAATTCCACCTAATAGCACACTATTAAAAATTGAATATGTTTTAGCTTTAAAGGCTCGTACAGACTATATGTTTTGTGCGGGCTTTTTTCATACCCGAAAAAAATTTAAAAATTTTTCAAAAGAGGTCATTAAATCACACCTTTCATTCCCTATATGGTGCGGAAAGAGGGATAAACACTTTTCAAATCATAGTGGAAAGGGGGTGAGATTGATGAAACCGTCTGACTTCCAGAAAACAGTTCAATGTCGCTTTGAAAGTTGTTTGAAGAAAGTTGTCCGTCATGTTGTAAAGGACTACCAACAAGGATTAAAACGACGAAAAGATAAAGAAATTCCATTCTGTGAACTTCCAGAAATTTTCGTTGAAAATTTTGCTGTGTGGGACGACTACGAAACAGATTATACAATCTTTTCAGTATGTGGCATTGATATTCGTGTCCTTGATGATGAGCTGGCAGAAGCCTTGAAAAAACTTCCAGAAAGAAAGAGAAATACTCTGTTAATGTATTACTTCTTGGAAATGACAGAAAGTGAAATTGCCAACTTACAAAAGATTACGCAAAGCGGTGTATTTAGAAACCGACATCATGCTTTGGAAACTATGAAAAAAATACTAAAGGAGAAGCAGTAAAATGAAGCAAACATTTAAGAAGCCGTCCTACTATTTGCTTTCGCAAGCAATGGACGGGGACGAAAAAGCGATTGAAAAAATACTGGCATTTTATGACCCGTACATATCAAAGTGCTGTTTGCGTCCACTCTATGATGAATACGGCAATGTCTATATTGTTGTAGATATGGAGTTAAAGGGACTTATCCGAGAAGCACTTATCAAAATGATTTTAGGGTTTGATATTGCCTTAGAAATCGAAGAAGAATAAGCAGTTTTTAGCAGAGCATGGTTTAATGTCCCCCTCTTTCCTGCTCTGCCCTGCTTTTACATGAAAGCAACACGCTTTCGCCACAGCTCTTTGACAACTGAATAAAGCAGACAGATACGTTTGTGAGATAGCGAGCCACGGGGACTGTACGCCACGACCTTTCCAAAAGAAAGCGAGCGACCCACGCAGTGATCCGAGAGCGACTGTTGGAAAAGTCGTTTTGCCATGACCTATCCTCACAGAATAATGATACGTCCGCATGGTGCGGTTCTGCCCACAAGAATGGGAATAGTTGAGATGCTAATGGAGCTTTCCAAAGCCGTCTGTCTGCTTATGTAACTTATAAATAGACACACAGCAAAGGGGGTGTTACATTATGTTAAATACTGATGTGTTAAATGATGTGATGTTCCAGCGAGGTAAGGTGTTGGAATATGAATAAAACGAAGATAAGAGCAACGGAACAGCCGATTGCTGTTGATATAGAGGGACTGTCTGCTATGTTATCTTGTGGTCGTGCTACTGCAAGAAAGATTGGCGAGCAGGCAGGAGCAAAAATTGTGATAGGTCGCAGGGTTCTTTATTCCATAGAAAAAGTCAAGAAATACTTGTTATATTTGGAAGAATAGAGCGATTTTCTATTTATGTTCTCTGGCGTGTGTAGTATAATAAGAAAGGACAAAGCACGCTGTGAGAACAAGAAAAGAGGCTTTTTCAGAAAGGAATGGTTCTCATGGCAATTAGTAGAAAAGACCCAAAAGGAAGAAAATTAAGAGAGGGCGAAAACTGGCGTAATGATGGAAGATACAGTTATCGTTATACAGATGCAAGAACAGGCAAGAGATTGACAGTCTATGCACAAGATTTACCAGAGCTTCGAGAAAAAGAGAAGCAGATTGCAAAAGATATGGAAGATAATATATTGACAGACGGAGCAATCAAAAAAATGACGCTTAACACGTTGTTTGAGCGTTATATGGCAACTCGTGAGCTGGCTGATACTACAAGAGTTAGTTATGTTCGTGCTTGGGAAAACAGAGTAAAAGACGAGATTGGAAATATTAAAGTTGTTCAGCTTTTACCCTCACATATTAAAGCGTATTATGCGAAACTTTCCAAAGCTGGATATGCTTATTCTACAATCAAGTATATTCACAACCTGCTTTATCCTGCATTAGAAATGGCTGTTGATGACGATATTATCCGAAAGAACCCTGCAAAAAGTTCCATTAGTGATTATGGAAAACCAGCAGAGGAAAAGGAAGCCTTAACAGTTTCTCAACAAGAAAAGTTTATGGAGTTTGTAAAACAGAGCAATGTCTATAACACATATTATCCTATGTTTACCATAATGATTGGTACGGGGTTAAGGTGTGGGGAGCTTATTGGTCTTACATGGAAAGATATAAACATCAAGGCAAAAACGGTTAATGTAGACCACCAGCTCATTTATAAGAATTTAGGCGACGGTTGCAAGTTCCATATCTCAACACCAAAAACGTCGTCGGGTATTCGTATTATACCTATGACACAAGAAGTTGCAAAAGCCTTTGAGGAACAAAGAAAAATCAATTTTATGCTTGCAAAGGATAAGAGCATTGAGGTGGACGGGTGTTCGGGGTTTGTCTTTACAGCAAAATCGGGCAGACCGCTTATGCCGAATGGCGTAAATAGTGTTTTATACAACATTGTAGACGCATATAACAAAACCGAAGTAGAGAGAGCAAAAAAAGAGCATAGGAAAGCAGAGCTGTTACCAAAGTTTTCAGCCCATGTCATGCGTCACACAGCTTGTACCAGAATGGCAGAGTGCCGTATGGACGTAAAAGTTCTTCAATATATTATGGGACACGCTCATATAGATGTAACAATGGAAGTGTATAACCATATTGGAGAGCTGACAAGGATTGAAAATGAGATTGCAAGACTAGATAGTATGGTGTTAAATGCTTGACACCACAAAAAGAGAAATTGGTGTCAAATTGGTGTCAAAACAGAAAAAATCACAATTTCAAAAGAAATAAGATACTGCAAACCATTGATTTTAAATGGTTTGCAAAAAAAATCTCAAAAAATTAGCACTCACCACTTGACAGTGCTAATAACAAGTGCTATATTACAACTAGAACAAAGGAAGAGGATAAAAAGAGAGAAAAGAAATGAAAGCTCTATGAATTCTCCACCACCTGAGTTCCAGGAAACAAGGTAAATAGCATATATAAAAAGGAGAGATGACTTATGTTAATGCCTAGTATTTTTGGAGAAAACTTATTTGATGATTTATTTAATGATTTTCCATTCTATTATGATGATAAAGCAGTTAAAGACACAGAGAAGAAGCTCTATGGCAAGAGAGCCAGTCATGTGATGAAGACTGATATTAAGGAAATGGACAATGGCTATGAGCTGGTTGTAGATCTTCCTGGATTTACCAAGGACGAGATTAAAGCTTCTCTGGAGAATGGTTATCTGACCATCAGTGCAGAGAAAGGCCTTGATAAAGATGAGAAAGAGAAAGAATCCGGACGTTATATCCGCAGGGAGCGTTACGCAGGTGCCTGCAGCCGAAGCTTTTATGTAGGCGAGGATATTCAGCAGGAGGATGTTAAGGCCGAATTTAAACATGGTATTCTGAAACTGTTCGTTCCGAAGAAAGAAGCGAAACCAGCAGTGGAAGAGAAGAAACATATTGCCATTGAAGGCTAAAGACTTTTCCTTTCGTCGGGAAGTCTGACCCGGGAGAAAAAGTGAAATAAGCGAATAACCTGAAAGGTGCCGAGGAATCGTTGAAAAATGATTCCCCGGCATCTTTTTTTGCGGGAAAAGTTTGGGAAACGGCAGTTTGTCATCTTGACAATACATGCTGATTTAGCTATAATGATGAAACTGTGAATATCCTAGTGAATTTGTACCCTTTTGGGTGATTAAGTGTCCGCGTTAGCGGACATGTCCGTTTAGAGCGAATTTAAAATATTTTGCAGTCTTTAAGGGGAATTTTCCGGGAGAAGCAGCATATAAGAAGTGTATGACCCGGGGCGATGGACGCCGCCGGAATGAAAGGGAGTAAGGCTAAAATGGAAGAAAAGAAGAACTTACTAACCTATGCAGGACTTAAAAAACTGGAAGAAGAGCTGCATGATTTAAAGGTAGTAAAAAGAAAAGAAGTAGCAGGTAAGATCAAAGAAGCAAGAGAGCAGGGAGACCTGTCTGAGAATGCAGAGTACGATGCAGCTAAAGATGAGCAGAGAGATATCGAAGCACGTATTGAAGAAATTGAGAAAATCCTGAAAAATGCTGAGGTTGTTGTTGAGGATGAAGTAGATCTTGATAAGATCAGTGTAGGATGCAAGGTCAAAGTACATGACTTTGAATTTGAAGAAGATATAGAACTGAAGCTGGTTGGCTCTACAGAGGCAAACAGTCTGGAAGGTAAGATTTCCAACGAATCTCCTGTGGGAAAAGCTCTTATGGGAGCACATACAGGTGATGTGGTAGAGGTGGAACTGCCATCCGGTATCATGAAGTACAAAGTGCTGGAAATCCAGCGTAATATTTAAGGGAGGCACAAAAGTGGCAGAGCAGAAGAATCAGGATCTGAATCAGCTTCTGAAAATACGCCGTGATAAACTGGCAGAACTTCAGGCGAATGGCAAGGATCCATTTCAGATAACAAAATTTAATCAGACCCATCATTCACAGGAAGTAAAGGCGCTTTATGAGGCACATGAGGCAGAACTTCTTAAAGACCACACAGTGCCGGATACAACAGGTCTTGATGAAGAGCAGGCAAAGGAAGCTCTGAAGAAAGACTATGAAGAGAGAAGAAGCATTATGGATGCAAGCCCAATCCATATAGCAATTGCTGGACGTATGATGTTCAAGAGAGTTATGGGTAAAGCTTCTTTCTGCAATATTCAGGATTTACAGGGAAATATTCAGGTATATGTAGCAAGAGATGCAATTGGAGCAGACTCTTATGCAGATTTTAAGAAATCTGATATTGGTGACATCTGGGGATTGGAAGGCTTCGCATTCAGAACCAGAACCGGTGAGATTTCCATTCATGCAGAGAAGATGACTCTCTTATCTAAGAGCTTGCAGATTTTGCCGGAGAAATTCCACGGTCTGACAGACACAGATACACGTTATCGTCAGAGATATGTAGACTTGATCATGAATCAGGACAGCAAGAATGTATTTATCAAGCGTTCCAAGATTCTCAAAGAAATCCGTAATTTCCTTGCAGACCGTGACTTTATGGAAGTGGAAACTCCAATGCTGGTTTCCAATGCCGGTGGTGCAGCTGCGAGACCATTTGAGACGCATTACAATGCACTGAACGAAGATGTCAAGCTTCGCATTTCCCTGGAACTTTATCTGAAACGACTGATTGTAGGCGGACTTGAAAGAGTTTATGAGATTGGACGTGTATTCCGTAATGAGGGGGTTGATACCCGTCACAATCCGGAATTTACGCTGATGGAGCTTTATCAGGCATATACAGATTATGAGGGAATGATGGAACTGACAGAGTCCATGTTCCGTTATCTGGCAGAGAAGGTTTGCGGCTCTGCAAAGATTTCCTATAATGGGATCGAGATCGATCTTAGCAAACCGTTTGCACGTCTGACCATGAACGATGCGATCAAGAAATATGCAGGAATTGATTTTGATGAAGTAGAAGATGATGAAGCAGCTAAGAAACTTGCTGCAGAGCATCATATTGAATATGAGGAGCGTCATAAGAAGGGTGATATTATCAATCTCTTCTTTGAGGAGTACTGTGAGAAAGAGCTGATTCAGCCGACTTTCATTATGGATCATCCGATTGAGATTTCTCCTTTGACTAAGAAGAAACCTTCTGATCCGACTAAGGTAGAGCGTTTCGAGCTTTTCATCAATACATGGGAAATGTGTAATGCCTATTCCGAGCTGAACGATCCGATTGATCAGAGAGAGCGTTTTGCAGCACAGGATGCTCTTGCAGATGCCGGTGATGAGGAAGCAAACCATACAGATGAAGATTTCCTGAACGCATTGGAAATCGGTATGCCGCCGACAGGTGGTATCGGATACGGAATTGACCGTCTGGTAATGCTTCTGACAGACAGCCAGGCTATCCGTGATGTCCTGCTGTTCCCGACGATGAAGTCCTTAGATGGTGTAAATAAGAAAAATGATGTAAATAATACAGCTTCTGAAGCACCTGAAAAAAATGTAAAAACTGAGCCTGAAAAGATTGATTTTTCTAAGGTAAAGATAGAGCCTTTATTTGAGGAAGCAGTTGACTTTGACACATTCAGCAAGTCAGATTTCCGTGCAGTAAAGGTCAAAGAGTGTGTCGCAGTACCGAAGTCAAAGAAACTGTTACAGTTCACTCTTGATGACGGAACAGGCACAGATAGAACCATTTTAAGCGGTATTCACGCTTATTATGAGCCGGAAGAACTGGTTGGAAAGACTCTTATCGCTATCACAAATCTTCCACCGAGAGCTATGATGGGCATTGACTCTTGCGGTATGCTCCTCAGTGCTATCCACGAAGAAGAAGGCGAAGAAAAGCTCCATCTTCTGATGGTTGATGACCATATTCCAGCAGGTGCAAAGCTCTATTAAGATGATGTAAAGATGTACCGTTTTACCAAATAGACAGGACGTACTTCATTTGATAAAAAACTGAAAAAACAGCGATTTACATCAAACTTACATCATTTGATGCAGAAATCGGTGCAAGCAAGAAAAAATCGCATAATTAGTACAATGAGTGGGCAATTCCAATCGGAGTTGCCCATTTTTAAAACAAACAGAAATATAAATTTATAAAGGAGAATATTGATGAAACTATTTTTATGTTCGCACTTTTCAAGTGTGGGAAGTCTGATAAAGGAAGAAATTGAAAATAAGAAAGTCGCATTTATTCCAACAGCTTCACTGCGTGAAGGCTACACCGGTTATGTCGGCTCGGCTCGAAAATTATTCAAAAAGTTGGGAGCAATCGTAACTGAAATTGATATTTCAACGGAGGCTTATTCAACGATACAGTCTGTTTTTGAAGATGCAGATGTGATATATTTTACCGGCGGAAATTCTTTCTTTCTTATGGACCAACTCCGTAAAACAAGAACTGATGGGCTGCTGAAAAAGGAATTGGCAAATGGAAAATTGATGATCGGCGAGTCGGCAGGCGCAATTATATGCGCTCCAAGCATCCAATATATCCAGCAAATGGATGAAAAGCCGGAGGACTACTCACAAGAAGATGATGCAGGGCTTGATTTGATTGATTTCTATGTTCTTCCGCATTATCTTACAGCACCATTTAAGAAAGTTACCGAGAAAATAATGACTGAGTTTTCGGATTTGAATCTATGCCCAATTAACAACTGTCAGGGAATTGTAATTGACGGTGACGGTTCAAAGGTTATTTGCAAAGACTAATTTGAAAATTCAAGTTTATCTATTCAACCCTCTATAAACCCTGTATTTTCAAGGCATATCGCCTATTAAATGTTCAAACCTTAGGTATTTTCCCTTGTTTTTGCCCTTATGAGCCGAAACAAGGGAAACTTTTATTCTCCGCCGATTACCTTATCCAGCAGTCTTGCGGAAGTACGCTTTGCTTCCCTTGTAGCGTGAGCGTAAATATTCATTGTGGTACTGACATCAGCGTGTCCGAGAAGTTCCTGCACATCTTTAGGTGCTGCACCGTTTGAAAGCAGATTGCTTGTATAAGTGTGTCTGAGCATATGGAAGTGGAAGTCCTCCAATCCCTCCACTTTTTTTCTCGCTGTCCTGCACATAATCCCCACCGTACTCGGTGCTTCAAATGCCCCGTCAGGTCTAAGGCAGACAAAGGATAATTCCTTGTACCCCTCTGGGACTTCCTCCGACCTCGGCAGACTGTAAACCTCATAGTAGGTGCGGTCTTTTTCTTTGACCTCCAAATAGTAATTAAGGCTGTACAGTTCCCCGTATCGGAAACGGTTTTTGTGCTGTTCTGTTTTCGCAGTTTTCAGGATTGCGGCAAGCGTATCGCAAAAGTCCACGGTGCGGATTTTTTTACGCTTTGTTGCTCCTATTTCTGTTTTGTGCCTTGCCCCGTTGTAACGCATACTGCGGCGTACTGTCAGATATTGTTCTTCAAGGTTGATGTCCTGCCAAGTCAGACCACAGACCTCTCCAATACGCAAGCCTGTATAGTAGGCTATCTGTATCGGAAGAAGTGCAGGATTGTTTTTCTTTTTCAGGAAGTCCTCTAATCTCTGATACTGTTCGTAGCTGAGCGTTGGTGTGGAGGCAGTTTCTCCGTCCTCGTCCGAGAACAGTTCGTATTCTTCTTTCTTTCCTCGCCATACCACATACTGCATCGGGTTAAAGGTTATCAGTCTTTTCGGGAATACCGCAAAACGGAACGCCCCTTGTAAAACAGCCGAAAACAATCGGAGATACCCTTTGCTGAGTGCCTTTGCGGTTGTACCGTCAGGATTTGTATCGCCAAAGCTGAGAAAGTCTATATACGCCTGTAAATGGTCTGCGGTTACGGTTTTCAGCTTTCGGTTTCCTATCGGGTGCTGTTTGATACGGTTGACCGTTCCCTGATAGGACATTACCGTTCCATTGCTGAGATTGCCGGGTTTCAGTTCTTCCTCCACCCACAGATCGAGCAGCATACCAACTGTGATGTTTTCAGACTTCGCAACGAATTTCTTTTCCTCATAGTCAGCGATTGCTTTTCTGAGCAGGGCTTCTGTTTCAGACTTGCTTTCTGTTCCCACAAACTCTTTCTGTACTTTTCTGCCGCTTTCATCTTCGATATAGAAGCGTGCGTACCACTTTTTACCTTTTTTTCTTACAGAACCTTTTGCCATAGATAAATTTCCCCTTTCTATCCGTGGCAATCGGGACTGTGACATATGGTGTGCGTAAAGTAATAATGTTACTTATGCCGATGAGTGTCAGTCATCGTTTTCACTTGTCAAAGAGCCACGGAATTTTTCTTTTTCAGCAACCCTTTCTTCGGCTGCTGTCACTATCCCGAACAGGTCGCCCATCTTTACAGCGGTGCGTCCCTCATCGTAGATATGTAAAATCCCATCTAAAAACTGCTTCATATCCTCGATAGGAAGTTCCATTTCTTTACGGTAAACCCTTTCCATAATCGCCCCTGACTCAATCGCATAGCGGCGTAAGGACTGCTTTAAGCCCTCGTCCTCCGCTATACGGTCACCCTCAGCCATAGCGTCTGCAAAGTGATAAGTCATAACCGTATAGAGGTCAATCATTTTTCCGAGGAATGTCGTGAGCAGCTGTTGGTGCGGTTCTCTCTTTACCACAGAAGAAACCGTATCAAGATATTTTTTGATATGTTCCTCCATATCCCTTGCACATAAAGTGCGGCTGTCGTATTCCTTATCTTCGGAAAGACCTGTCAGCCATTCGGGAGTGGTCAGGAGTGCTTCTGCCAGCCCGTTGATAATCATTGTACGCTTCGGGTCTACTCCGTCCGCT
>NZ_JAOQJM010000008.1:0-162458 GCF_025566865.1 Blautia acetigignens | reverse complement strand
CTAAACAGATAAACGCTCCAGTGACCCTGCCGTCGGAAGGCCATGATTTAGTCAAGAGCGAGAGAAAAGAGGCAGGATGTACTGAAGACGGTCACGAAGAGTACTGGCAGTGCAGTAAATGCCATAGATTTTTCTCAGATGAGGAAGGAAATACAAGAATAAGCGAGCCGAAGGTAATCTCCAAAACGGGACATAGCTTAAAAAAAGTAGAGAAGAAAGAAGCAAGCTGTACCGAATCAGGCTATGAAGCTTATTGGAAGTGTCAGAACGAAACTTGCCAGAGACTTTTCTCAGATGAAGGCGGAAAGACCGGAATCAACCAGCCGAAAGAGATCAAAGCTACTGGACACAAATATGAAGAACCAGCATACATATGGAGTGCTGACAACTTGAAGTGTAACGCAGAAAGAAAATGTACCGCTTGCGATGATGTGGAAATGGAGACAGCAGATGCAACAGTTACAGTAGTACAGGAAAAGAACTGTATATTACCGGAGTTAACGATGTTCCATGTAACATTTAAAAATGATGTGTTTGAAGGTCAGACAAAAGAGAATGTAAAGACAGCAGAAGCTACTGGACATGATTTGGAAAAGGTCGAGAAGAAAGTTGCAAACTGTACCGAATCCGGCCATGAAGGCTATTGGAAGTGCCAGACCTGTGAGAAATTTTTCTCAGATGAAATCGGAACAGCGGAAATTAGCAATCCGATAGAGATCAAAGCAACAGGCCATAATCTGGAAAAGGTCGAGAAGAAGGCAGCTAGCTGTACAGAAACCGGATATGAAGAGTACTGGAAGTGTCAAACTTGCGGAAAACTCTTCTCAGATGAAGCTGGAACAGATGAAATTGCCAGCCTTGATGATATTCAGATTCCAGCAAAAGGTCATGAAGAAGGAAACGAATGGTTATCCGATGCTGAAAAACACTGGAAAGAGTGTGCTGTGTGCCAGGAAAAAACAGAAGAAGCAGATCATGTTTATGTCAACGAAACTGATACTGTCTGCGAAATCTGCGGATATGAACGAACCATAAAATCCGAGGTCCCGGAAATATTAGAAGGACATAATGGAAAATGGCAGATGAACTCAGGAAAAACACTTTCCTTCAGATCAAGTGCACCATTTGCAGAATTTATTAGTGTAACAATTGATGATGTGGTTGTCGATGAAAAGAATTATGACAAAGCAGAAGGAAGCACGATTATAACCCTGCATCCAGAATTCCTGTCAACCCTGTCAGTAGGAACACACACGTTAAGCATTGATTCAGCAAGTGGTTCCGCAGCTACAGAATTTACCATTGAAGAAGCTACGGCAGAGCCCTCCATCACAGAGACACCTTCCGTTACACCGACCACCGCACCTTCTGCAACCACCGCACCTTCTGCAACCACTGCATCTACAGCTGCCACTGTTACACCTACGCCTACAGCTTCTCCTGAAACAAAAGCTCCAAAAACTGGAGACGAAAGCAACGTGGCAATCTGGATGCTGCTCCTGTTCCTCTCAGCCGAAGGAATCATAGTAGCACTGCAGAAATCCAAAAAGAAAACCAGATAGGTAATTTCCCCACCGGGCGGGTGCTCCCAGACGAGCCACCCGCCTATTGCTATGTATTAATTTAAACTTTTTCAGATTGAGTTTACTCTCTAAGTGTGCCATAATGAATCAACAGGTAGCCACGAAAGGAATTCAATTGGTGACAATTAGCTGACCTACAGCTTATGGAGAGTATGCTCCATATACATTTATAGAGAGTGAAAAGGAATTTGAGGATTTGGTTCAAAAAATGGCAGTGGAGGGATAGCAAATATTATGCTATCCCTTATTTTTCTATGGTTGTCTCCTGCCAGTATTCATACGGCAGCATATGATACATCTTTCTTACAGTAGTCCGCTGGCTAGCGTAGAGTTTGGCTAGTTTGCGTTTTTGGATGTAGAGGTCTTTGGGCATTTCTTCAAGGTCGTAGGGGATCTTGTCGTTTACATAATATTTTCCAAAAGAATAAAAATCGGCATTGCAGTCCGTCTCTTTATAGGCTTCTTCTACAAGCTGGTGCATCATCTGGTGGTGGTGATGACCGTATTCGCCGTTTGCGTTGTGAGTGGCAACCTGTTCCCAGTTTTTGTAGTTCAAGACGGTGGCAATATCTGCTTCCATATCCTTTTTGCAGAAGTTCCAGCTGCTGCGATCTTTTCCGATTTTGTCCGGGTAGGAGAGAATCAGGTATTTGTCTCCAGTGGCTTCCATCACGGATTTAAACTCTGCGCTTCGCACAGGATCATTTCCCCGGGTCATGCACACTACCAGATAATCATCCTCAATCAAATGCCGTCCGCCCCAGAGCAGATCATCGTCCGGGTGCGCCACAAACATCACCTTGTCGTACCCGTCCAGATCAAGGGCATCCAGGTCGGCAGTTGTTACATGGGGCAGATTCAGATAAGGATAAAAAAGATAAAATTCATGTCCGGCAAAGGCAATCGCAGCCAGTATCACAATTGCAGCCAGCAGCCGTTTCCAGTGCCGCGCTAGCCAGGAAAGAATTCTGCCAGCGTTGGAACTGGCGGAAAAATGATTGTTCATGTAAGGTACTCCATTTCTGCTTTTATTAGTATGATATCAGTGTAAAAAGACCTTTTGGCATCTATATCATAACATTTATATAAACGAAATCAGATTTCATTATATTTCAAATAACTATCTCAATTATACTATATTCCCCATAAGTTACAAGGCGATGTTTGAAGTGCTCCAGCCATTTCAAAAAGATTAAGATAGTTTTTCCGAAGAAAGACTGTTATACTTAAGAAAGTACAATTTTTGAGGTAGCAGAATATGAGAAAAACGAATCTTGCATTTATAATTGGTTTTATTGTCTGCTTCGCGACGGCGTATCGGGGGATGGTGTTTAGTCCGTCTTTTACCATGATGTATGTGGTTGCGGGGATGGGACTTTGCATTCTCGGGGAAATATTGGATATGGCGCAGGCAGGGAAAAGGTTTGGCAGCAGAGAACAGAAGCTGATTGGTTTGTTAAGCAGGATATTATACATATTCGGAATGTTCTGGGCGTTCCCTGCGGTAATTATTTATGCCACAGGCGATGACTGGATGAACGGCTGTATGCGTGCGGCAGCAGTTGGAAGCGTAGTGCTGTGTGGGATTTGGCTGGGATGGATGTGGAAAACCAGAGGAATTCAGGAAGCAGTGTGGGGAAAAGCTCTGGAATTGCTGGTTTCACTGGCAGCAGCACTGTTGGCTGTATTTTGCGGAATCAATAGTGTGGCGTTGATGCCTTATGGAATTGGGCTTTTGATTCTAACAATAGCACGGCTGAAAGAAAATAACGACAGTCTTATAAGAAAAATATTGTTCTGTCTGGGGCTGGTTTTGATAGCTGCATTGCCTGTTCTGCCAGCATTGGGAGGTATATTTTGAAAAAAATAGGTGGTCTATTAGCTGTTTGTATAACAGCGTCTTTAACTTTAAGCGGCTGCGGACTCTATGACATCGCAGACCTGTTTTCCGGTTTGGGGAAGGGGAGTGCGCAGTTGTATGTAAATGAAGAATTACAAATGCCAGTGGATGGGAAAGACACAATTCTCCCTGGTGCCGCCTGGCTTGACACAGACGGTAATTCCATCCAGGCCCACGGCGGCCAGATCCAGCTCATGTCAGTGCCAGACGGCAACGGCGGAAAAACAGAGAAATACGTATGGGTAGGCGAGGATAAGTCCTCCGGCCATTTCGGCAACGATGTGGCAGTCTACACATCCGATGACCTGTACCACTGGGAATTCCAGGGCGATGTCCTTCGGGCAGTGGAATCCCGGAAACAGCTGGAGGAAGATTCCTATTTCCAGGAACTTTACCAGGATTACAGCCAGGAAGAACTGGACGAAGTCTATAACTGCATCAACAAAAATACCGTAATCGAGCGCCCGAAAATGCTGTACAACGAGAAAACCGACAAATACGTAATCTGGTTTCACAGCGATGACAGCACTGAGAAAAATTCCTACAAATATGACGTAGGAATGGCAGGCGTAGCCATCAGCGACTCCCTCGCAGGTCCTTTTCGTTTCCTTGGAAGATACCGTCTCAGTCAGTGTCCAAAAGGCCAGATCGACTGTTTCCCCTCATCCAAAGGCGAAGCTCGAGACATGAACCTTTTCAAGGATGATGACGGAATCGCTTACATTGTCTACACCAGCGAAAACAACAAAACCATGTACATTTCCAAGCTGAATGAGGAATACACATACCTGTCCGCAGACCCGGAGGAGGCAGTTTACAAGGAAGATTTCATCCGCCTTTTCCCAGGCTCCATGCGGGAAGCTCCAGTTCTTTTCAAGGGAGACAACGGGCGGTACTACTTTATGTCCTCCAGCACCACAGGATGGATGTCCAACCAGGCGCGGGTCTGGTCCGCAGATGAGATTTTCGGCGAATGGAAAAACGACGGAAACCCTTGCCTGGGAAAAGATGGAGACATTACCTTTGACACCCAGAGCACCTGCGTTTTCCAGACGAAATCCGGTCAGTGGATTTACTTCGGAGACCGCTGGAACAGCACGGATCTGGCAGATTCCAGATACATCTGGCTGCCTCTTGCTTTCAACGGCAATAAGGTAGAAATTCAGTGGGAATCAGAATTTATACTCCAATAAAGGTTCGAAGAACAGATTTTGTTCATAAAGAATATCTTGCGGCATGCGGCCAATGAACAGAAATTATATATGAGAAAAATGATAAATTGCTGAAATATATGATATAAACAGGAACCCAAATTTGTTACAATCAATAATAGCAAACGATGGAAAGATGGAGGATGAACATGAAAGAACTTCTTTACGGAGCAGCATACTACGACGAATATATGCCATATGACCGCCTGGACAAAGATGTGGAAATGATGAAAAAAGCAGGGATCAACACCGTTCGAATTGCGGAGTCTACATGGAGCACCTGTGAACCGCAGCCAGGCATATTTGATTTCTCCCACGTAGAAAGAGTAATGGACGCCATGGAAGCTGCAGGAATCAATGTGATCATTGGTACGCCTACCTACGCAGTTCCTACCTGGATGGTGAAGGCGCATCCGGAGGTGCTGGCTGAAACAGTAAGAGGAAGAGGCATTTACGGTGCCCGTCAGATCATGGACATTACCCATCCGGTGTATCTTTTTTATGCAGAACGGGTGATTCGTGAACTGATGAAACGCACTGCTCACAGAAAATGTGTTATTGGTTTTCAGGTGGATAATGAAACCAAGTATTACGGAACAGCAGGGAAAAATGTGCAGGAGCAGTTTGTAAAGTATCTTCGCGAAAAATTTCATGATGATCTGGATGCTTTAAATTATGAATTCGGCCTTGACTATTGGAGCAATCGGATCAATGCCTGGGAAGATTTCCCGGATGTACGTGGTACGATCAATGGAAGCCTTGGCGCAGAATTTGAAAAATTCCAGAGAACCTTGGTTGACAGGTTCCTTAGCTGGCAGGCAGATATTGTGAATGAATACAAAAGAGAGGATCAGTTTATTACACATAATCTTGATTTTGAGTGGCGTGGATTTTCTTATGGAGTGCAGCCAGATGTTAATCATCTCCATGCTTCCAGATGCCTGACGATTGCAGGAACCGATATTTATCATCCTACACAGGATAACCTTACAGGAACAGAGATTGCATTTGGCGGAGATCTGATCCGCTCCCTGAAGCAGGACAATTACCTGGTGCTTGAAACGGAAGCACAGGGATTTCCAGGCTGGACCCCCTATAAAGGTCAGCTGCGTCTGCAGGCGTACAGCCACCTGGCATCTGGCGCAAACTGCGTGATGTACTGGCATTGGCATTCTATTCATAATGCCTGCGAAACTTACTGGAAGGGGCTTCTCAGTCATGATTTCCAGGAAAATGCGACTTACCGGGAAGCCTGCATAATTGGAAATGAGTTTGCCCGTCTTGGAGAGCATCTGGTAAATCTGAAAAAGAAAAATGATGTGGCAGTGCTTGTGAGCAATGAAGCACTTACTGCATTGAAATGGTTTGGTATCCAAAACCAGGCACCGGGGGCAGCCGGAAACGGTGGAATCGGCTACAATGATGTAATGCGCTGGATGTACGACACTTTGTATCGAATGAATGTGGAATGTGATTTTATATGGCCGGAATCTGAGAATCTGGATCAGTACAAGGCAATTGTGGTACCTGCCCTTTATGCGGCACCGGACGAATTGCTGAACCGACTGAATCAGTACGTGGAAAATGGAGGAACTTTGATTGCGTCCTTCAAGAGTGCTTTTGCAAACGAAAATGTGAAGGTAAGCCATGAGGTACAGCCGCATATTCTGAGCAACTGCTTCGGAGTCCATTACGATCAGTTCACTTTCCCGAAAAATGTGGGCTTAACAGGGGAAATTATTCCGAAAAAAACAGATCAGAAAGGCAATGCACACCCAGCTGCGAATGTATTTATGGAGCTTCTGGTTTCGGAGGGAGCAGAAGTGCTGGCATCTTACGAGCACTATAATTGGAAAGATTACGCCGCTATCACCCGAAACCACTACGGAAAAGGCCAGGCCGTATACATCGGCTGCATGACAGATGAAGATACACTGAAGGCTGTTTATAAAGCCGTGCTTCCGGAAGCCGGTGTGGAAATCCCAAAGTATCATTACCCAATCATTGTGCGAAAAGGTACCAACGATCTGGGTAAAACTATTCGTTATTTCCTGAATTATTGTGCTGTGGAGCTGGAAATGCCCTATGAATATAAGAACGGCGAAGAACTGTTGGAAAATACATCCGTAGAAAAGGGGGCTGCCCTTCAAATGCCAGCGTGGGGCGTGAAAATTGTGGAAGAAGCATAAAAAGAAATCTTAAAAAAGTTCCGGCAAACGGTGGAAGGACATTGTTTGCCGGAATTTTTTTTCAAACACACTCTAGTCTGCTTGTGGCTGATAGGAAAGCGGATAAAGGCCTAAATAATTTAATATACATAAAACGTGATTTTTGTGCTAAAATAGTAATGAAAAACGTGATAAAACTGCGAATAAAAGCTCAAAAAACGTGATTGACTTTTTGAAGGGGTGAGGTTATGTATTTTAAAAGAAAGGTAGACAGTTACTTAAGGCAGTGGAAGGAGAAAGAAAACAGACTTCCGCTAATTATTAAAGGTGCAAGACAGATTGGAAAGACAGAATCTATTATTCACTTTGCAGATGAGAATTATGAGAATGTGGTTTCTATAAATTTTGTGCTGGAGGGGCAGTATAAAACTATATTAAGTGACGGATATAGTGTGGAAAATATTATAAAAAATATATCCCTCATTGATCCTTCTAAAAAATTTATTGCAGGAAAAACTCTGATTGTGTTTGATGAATTGCAGGAATTTCCTGATATTTCCACTTCTTTGAAGTCTTTTAAGATGGATGGAAGATTTGATGTAATCTGCAGCGGCTCTTTGCTGGGAATTAATTATAAAAAAATTCACAGTAACAGTGTGGGATATAAAACAGATTATGAAATGTTCTCTATGGATTTTGAGGAATTTCTCTGGGCAAAAGGCTACTCAGATTTACACATCGAACAAATTCTGGAACATATGTGTTCTGGGAAGGTATTCTCTGAAACGGAATTGTCTGTTTATAAAAAACTGTTTCTTGAATATTGCGTGCTTGGGGGGATGCCCGCAGTTATCAGGCAATATATAGAAACGAACACCTTTTCCGATACATTGGAAATTCAACGTCAAATTCAACTAGATTATGAAGAGGATATTAGAAAATATGCAGAAGGATTAGACCAAACGAAAATTGCCAGTGTATACAGAAGTGTTCCGGTACAGCTGGCAAAAGAGAACAAAAAATTTCAGTTAAGTAAAATTGAGAAAAATGCAAGAAGCAGAGAGTATTCGGGCTGTATTGATTGGCTGAAGGATGCGGGAGTTGTTTCTGTGTGCTATTGTCTGGATTATCCAGAATTACCGTTAAAGGGAAATTATGATGAATTGAAATTTAAGCTGTACTATCCGGATACAGGACTGCTGATTGCGTCTTTGGACGAGGAAGCCCAAGAGGACTTACGGGCAAATAAAAATATGGGTGTTTACAAAGGTGCTTTATATGAAAACTTTGTTGCAGAGGCATTTCTGAAACAGGGTTTAGGACTATATTATTACAAAAAAGAAAATGCAACTTTAGAAGAAGACTTTTTTGTCAGAACGAAAGACGAACTGGTTCCAGTTGAAGTAAAGGCAAATAATAATCGTTCAAAATCTCTAAGAAAGTTGATTGACAATGAAAACTACAGTGATATTAAGTGGGGAATAAAACTGGCTGACAGTAATGTGGGCATAGAAAATGGAATTTATACATTTCCATATTTTTGCTCATTTTTGATTAAAAGATATCTGGCAAAAAGAGGTTAAATATAAGGGGTACCGCATTGCTTAAAGTAATGCGGTACCCCTTATTAAAGTTTAAATCCTCTTCAGTTCATAATTTCTTGAACCAAGTCCAATTTTCTGTCCATGATCCAGAGTTGCTTCCCACTCAACATTCGGATTAGAATCCATAAAGTGATTGTGGTGGCAATGCCATTCCGGTTTTGCAAGGTTGTCACCAAGCTGACTGTTGCGGATTGGCTCAGCTGCAAGACATGCGTCTACACAGGCCTGGTCAAGGGCAATGGGATCAAAGCTTGCGAACATTCCGATATCCGGAAGGATCGGAGCATCGTTTTCAACGTGGCAGTCACAGTTCGGGCTGATGTCCTGAACCAGGGCAATATGGAAGCATGGACGTCCGTGACAGACTGCCTGTGCATACTCTGTCATCTTGCGGCAAAGGAGCTCATTGGAATTGCTGTGTGGATTGTGGATGGCATCAAAGCTGCAGGCACCGATGCAGCGACCACAGCCCTTACATTTATCATAATCGATAACAGCTTTTTTCTCAGGATATGTAATTGCGTCACTTCCGCATTCCTTGGCACAGCGTTTACAGCCACGGCACAGCTCTTCATTGATGACTGGCTTACCGCTGGCGTGCTGAGCCATTTTTCCCGCACGGCTTCCGCAGCCCATTCCGATGTTCTTAATTGCGCCGCCAAAACCGGTTGTCTCATGTCCCTTGAAATGGGTAAGACTGATGAATACATCAGCGTCCATAACAGCACGGCCGATTTTTGCAGTAGGACAATATTCTGCATTTTCTACAGGAACCTCCACATCATCAGTTCCTCGAAGTCCATCACCGATAATGATCTGACAGCCTGTGGTAACAGTATTGAACCCATTCAGATTAGCACAGTCCATGTGCTCCAGGGCGTTCTTACGGCTTCCCGGATAGAGGGTGTTACAGTCTGTAAGGAATGGCATTCCTCCAAGCTCTTTACAAAGATCTGCTACTACCTTTGCATAATTGGGGCGCAGGAAAGCAAGGTTTCCAAGTTCTCCGAAATGCATTTTGATGGCAACAAATTTACCATCCATGTCGATATTTTTGATTCCGGCTGCGATACACAATTTTTTCAGCTTGTCCAGCTGGCTTGTGCCAACCTTGCAGCGGAAATCAGTGAAATAAACAGTTGATTTTTCCATAATGTACCTCATTTCTGATTTTTATTTATCTTCATAATATTCTTGTAATTGCTTTAAGGTTAAGCTGTTTTGATGCTACCAGATTTTTTAATAGGCTTTAAAAAATTTTCAGAACATCCTCAAGCTCTCTGCGCTTCGGCCGACTTGGCTCTTCATCTGCTTTTCCTACTGCAATAACAGCGACAATAGTCTCAGCTTCCGGGATGGAGAGCATTTCGCGAATCTTATCTGCATTGCGAAGGCCCATGATCAGGGTGGAAAGACCAAGCTCTGCAGCCTTCAGGATCAGGTTTTCATTCTGAAGACCAAGATCATAGCAGCCCCAGCCATTACCGATTTCATTATCAGGTGTGCCGTCCTTCTGGAAGCCGGCGCGGTTATGTACAAAGGTAGTGACGATCAAAGCGGCATGCTCAGTTTTTATATCGTTATTAGCGTAACACAGACATTCCTTACGAAGCTTCTGCTTCATATCCTCTGATAAAACACAATAATAACGCCCTGTTTCAGTATTTTTCCATGATGGGGCTTCCAAGGCTGCCTTTATAAGCTGCTGGATCTGTTCTTTGGTAATATCCGTATTAGGACTGTATTTACGCACAGATCTTCTGTTCTCAATAAGTGTCTGAAATTCCATGAGAAAACCTCCTCAATCAAATTTTTTATTATTATGGCATTATTAAGAAGAAAAATCAATCAGTCAATTGAAAAAGTAATTATGAAAAGTATGGGGTTATTTTCATAACCAGAGTATTGACATTACTGACAAATTTGATGATAATAAGATTTGCTTTGTAAAGGTTACAGATGGAAAAGAGACCTTCTATTTAACTGTGAGATATAAGAACGGATACAACTTCTCCCCTGATAAGTATATAGAACCGTAGGCATTGCTTAACCAAATTAAGCAAGGAGGGCAAGGGGCAGAGCGTGATTCACGTAAGGAGTATAGCATGATTTGTGAATTAAAAGAAACAGGCAGAGCCAGTGCCCTCTTTGCAGGCTGGCAGGATAGTGTAATCTGGTCAGCGGTGCAGGGCGTAATGGGAAAAATATATGTGGATTCTCTAAAAAAGCCGGAGAGCGGTGCTGTTATGCTTGGAGATTTTTGTTTCCTGAGTGGAAGAACAAAATCGGAAGTCATTTTTGGAGTGTTGGAAAAAGGTGAATGCACAGAGCTGATTCTGGTGCCGCAAAACAATGACTGGGCACAAATGATCGAGAACTGCTATGGAGAGAAAGCTGAGAAAGCTATTCGCTATGCAATTAAAAAAGAACCAGGGATTTTTGATCTTGTCAAGCTTCAAAAGGCGGCAAACAGCTTGTCTGCGGAATACGAAATGAAACTGATCGACAAAGAGCTTTTTGAGGCTTGCAGGATGACCTCCTGGAGTAAAGATCTGGCTGCGAATTATGAAAATTACAGCAAATATGAGAAATTTGGTCTTGGCGTAGTAATTTTAAAAAATGGTGAGATAGTAGCCGGAATTTCTTCCTATTCCGGTTATGGAAGGCGAATTAACGAAAATCTGGGTTATCATGGTGGGATTGAAATTGAAGTGGTAACCAGGGAAGATTACCGCAGAAAAGGACTGGCTTATATTGGAGCCGCACGGCTTCTGCTAGAGTGTGATAAGCGAGGGCTTTATCCAAACTGGGATGCAGCCAATAAAATGTCTGTTGGGCTGGCAGAGAAGCTGGGTTATCATTTCAGCCACGAGTATGTGGTTTATAAAGTGAAAAAGGAGAAATTATGACGGGATTTGAAAAGCTGGAAAACAGTTTAATAGATGTAATAAAGGAAGAACAGGCCAAGCTTGGATTTAAAGAGGAGAAAATTCATTTATATTATCCTCTGTCTTCCCTGAATCATTTCTTTTCTGCCAAGGACAACGCAGATGAAATGGCTGCCAGATTATCACATATGCCGGAAGCGCTGGTACAGAAGCTGGGGCAGGTGACCACTACCCACAGAGGTGACCGCTTTTGCTTTTATATTCCGGAACCAGGCAGTGTGTATGTACATGAGAATATGAAAGAGAATGAGTTTATCAAGGTCCTTATCGAGCTGGTTCAGCAGCACGATTGTACGAAGGAGAAGCTGCTTAATCTGTTTGCGTCTTATTGGGAAAAAACAGAGTATCAGGATATGAATAACGGGGAGTTTGACTTTTATATCCGATTTGTGGATAAAGAGGACGATATGTATTATTATTGCTTTAAGGACGAAGGCTTTCACTTTATTTATCACAGATTTCTGCCGGAGGATTATGAGGAGTTCGGATTCTGACAGAGCAGATTTCCTGCGTATTTTCACAATTACATGTCCAAATGCATAGAAAAGTCTTCCTCACATAAACATATTATAAAATATGTTTGTGTGAGGGATTTTTTTATGATGAATTATCTTTGGGGCGGAATGCTTTTGCTTGGGGTGATTTACGGAGCATTTGCAGGAACCCTGGATGGGGTAACGGAAGCGATAATTAATTCGGCAAAGGAAGCCGTGAATCTGGTGATTGCAATTGCAGGAATCACAGCCTTTTGGACCGGTATTATGAAAATCGCAGAGCAGACGGGGCTGGTGGAAAAGCTGGCAAGGAGAATCCAGCCGCTTCTTCGATTCCTCTTTCCGGAATTAAAGAATCAGGAGAAAGCCAATTATTATATTTCATTGAATTTTCTTTCTAATTTTCTTGGGTTGAGCCACGCAAGTACCAGTTCGGGCTTGCTGGCATTTCAGGAATTGGACAGACTAAATGGCTACAGCACAATTGCCAGTAAATCCATGTGTACATTTCTGATTATCAATGTTTCCTCCCTTCAATTATTACCCATCAATATGATCGCTTATCGCGCTCAGTATGGCAGTCCGAATCCCGCTGCGATCGTAGGACCTGCCATTTTTGCCACCGGAATGAGTACGCTGGCAGCAGTGATATTTTGCAGGATTATGAATGGGAAGAAATAAATGAGCTGAATTTATAATCTTGACAAATAAGAAAACTTGTGCGTATATTGTAAAAAAGCTTTTCGAAAAAAATTTATACAAAGGGGAAATGGAAGATGGATTTGAAAAACTATTCAACAGGTGTCCAGCATATCGGAATTCCAACAAACGATATTGATAAAACCGTAGAATTTTATCATAAACTGGGCTTTGAAACTGCTTTTGAAACAGTTAATAAAGAAGCAGACGAGAAGGTTGTATTCCTGAAGCTTGGAACTCTGGTTGTGGAAACTTATGAGAATCACACAGCAGCTCTTCGTGCAGGAGCAATTGATCATGTTGCACTTGATGTTAAGGACATAGAAGAGATTTATCAGTACATTAACGAGGCTGGCTTGAATACCACACAGGACAGTATTCATTTTTTACCGTTCTGGGAAAAGGGAGTAAAGTTTTTCACTATTGAAGGACCAAATAAAGAGAAGGTTGAATTCAGTCAGTACTTATAAAGGATATTTACAACAGGAAGCCGGTACATTGCCTGAAACAATGTACCGGCTTTTATAGGGTGGATGAAAAATGAAACAGTTAAAAAAATGGTATCTGAATCTTTCAATTCAGAGAAAATATCTGTATTGTACACTTAGCATTACGCTGGTTGTGCTTTTGGCAGCCAGCTTTTTCCAGTTTATGTCTGCATCAGAAACTGTAACAGAGCAGACGGTGAAACAGTCAGCAGGAGTGATCAATGAGCTGTCTGTTAACCTTGATCATTATTTTGATATGGTGGAAAATTCATTTGAATATATCGCAAACAGCAGTATTGTACAGGAAGAACTGGAATCTGATAAACCATATAAATCCGATGGGTCCGAGCTTTATTCTTATTATTCAAGGGCCGGCCAGATCAGAAGACTGCTTTTGCAGGGCTATACAAGCATATATATAAATGATATTCAGCTGTACGGCTATAACGGTGCCAACCATCTTCTTTCCAATGACAGAGGGATTAACGAAGAAAGCTCCGAAATTTCCTGCGCAATGGCAGAAAATGCCAACGGACGCTGTGTTTACTATAATGCAGTGGACGAAAATCTGATCTATATGGCAAAACAGATAAAAGATGTATTGACTATGGAGCCTCTTGGAGTTTTGCGGGTTTCTATCAAAATCAGTTATTTAAAGAAAATGACACTGACGGCGCAGGAATCCTTGTCGGCTCATATATTTTTACTGGATCAGGATAACAATATTCTGCTGGAAAGTGCCGGGGAAAATATGGATCTGAAGGATCAGAAATGGGTGGATCAGATTAATGGAAATTCCGGAAATCTTTGGCTTGATCTGGATGGGAAAGCTTACAACCTTGTTTACCAGACAAGCTCAGAAACCGGACTTACAGTTGTCGGGATGATTCCAACCAGCTTTTTGCAGAAAACGGCCCGGGAACTGGAAAAAACCACTGTGATGTTGATAGGAATCAGTATTCTTCTGTGCATTCTTCTGGCTAATATTATGGCACGCGGAATTACAAGACCTATTGAAAAAACAAGTAATGCTATGAAAAAATTTGCAAAAGGAGATTTCTCAGTGCGCCTTCCGGAAGGAAGAGCAGATGAAATCGGAGCCATGAATTTGGTTTTTAACCAGACCATTGAGAAGGTTGAGAAGCTGCTGAAGCAGATTGTAGAGATGGAAATGGTAAATAAAGATATTGAATTTCAGGCATTACAGGCACAGATCAATCCCCATTTCCTTTATAACGTGCTGGATACAATTAACTGGATGGCCAGAAAAAAGGGGGAAGAAAATATCTGCCGGATGGTAACTGCAATCAGTAACCTTATGAGGGCAAGCATTAGCAATAAACGAAGCATGGTACGTGTGAAAGAAGAACTGAAATATATTGAAGACTATCTTTTTATTCAGGAAACAAGATACGGAGATAAATTTACTTCGTATATTGAGGTAGACGAGGAACTGAATGAACTGGAAATTCCTAAGATGGTAATACAGACGCTGGTTGAAAATGCAGTTGTTCACGGAGTCGAAAATGCCACCTGGGATTGTTTCCTCTATATTTCAGGAGAAATCCAGGATGACATGGCAGTATTTAAGGTAAAAGATGACGGTGTGGGAATTTCTGCAGAAAAGCTGGAAGCTCTTTTAAAAATGGAGGAAGAACCGGAGCATAAGGCGGAAAGAACACATACAAATCTGGGTATTTATGCAGTACAAAAACGTCTGGAATATGTATATCACGGAAAAGCCAAAATGATGATCACATCAGAAAAAGAAAAGGGAACTCTGGTTGTGCTGGAAATTCCTCTGAAAAAAGCGAAGGAGATTATGAAAGATGGAACTTCAGGTAATGATATTGGATGATGAGTATATTATTTTGGATGGTTTATGCTCTTTTCCCTGGTCTGATTATGGATATCAGGTGGCTGCTACTGCGAAAAATGGTCTGGAGGGACTGGAAAAGCTGGAACATATAAAGCCAGATCTGATTCTTACAGATGTCCGGATGCCTGGAATGGATGGTCTGGATTTTGCCGAGCGGGCTCACGAGATGTATCCAGATACAGTCATTGTAATCCTGACAGGCTATGACAGCTTTGCCTATGCCCAAAAAGCAATCAGTATTGGTGTGAAGGAATATCTGCTGAAGCCCATTGATTACGATGAATTAAAAAATATGGCAGCCAGGCTTGCTGAAGAAATACGTGCAAAAAAAGAAGAACAGCAGGAGGTTCGGGATTTACAGAAGTATTTTAATCAGTCTGTACCGGAGCTAAGGTCTAAATTTGCAGGAAATCTTCTCTATGGAAGGCTTCAGGGAAAAGGAGTGGTGCAGGAGCAGGCGAAATCCCTTAAGCTGACCATCGAAAAATACATTGTATGTGTTGGAAGAAAGGTAGTTGGGGAAAAACAACTTCACGAAGGCGACAAATGGATTGAAGAATTTGCCTGTATTAATATTTTTGAGGAAATTTTCAACAATTACAACATACAGGTGTTGAGTGATTATAATACGGCTACAGCTGAGTATAACTTCATACTTTTGTTTGCGAAAGAGGAAGAAAATCAGAAATGTATGGATCTTGCACTTCAGGCCTGTGGGAAAATCCAGGAAGAAGTGGAACGGTATTTGAATGCACGCATGAATTTTGGAATCAGTGATATTTCGGAAGACGAATATCAGGCAAATGCCCAGTACCGCAAAGCTCAGAAGGCTTGCAGACAGTGCATTTATCTTGGAATGAACATTATCCTGAAATATGAAGACCTGCAATACGAGGAACAGAAGGAGTTTGTGATCACACAAGGCGAGAGAATGCATTTCATGATGACACTGTTTCAGGAAAGCTTCGAAAAGGCGGAGGAGGAATTGCGCCAGCTTTTTGCCCAGGCACCGGAGGATGGGGCAGCTGTTAAATTTGCAGCGATGGATCTGCTGTTTGGGTGCATGAAGTTTCCATACACCTGTGCGGTGGACAGTGAAATACATAATAAAAACTGGAATTTTTCTGTACTTCAGGATGGAGTGAAACGAATTTCCCAATGTGAAACTACAGAAGAAGTCCTGAATTGTATGTTTAATCTGTTTGGAACATTGATCAAGCAGAATACAGAAGGATCAGATGAGCGGAACCGGAAGCTGGTTCAGAGTATATTATCGTATATTGAGAAAAATTATGCCACGGATATTTCAATGGATGATCTTACAGAAAAATTTCATGTGAGCCGAACCTATATCAGTCGGCTTCTAAAGAAATATGCAGGAAAAAGCTTTCTGGAATATCTGACAGATGTGCGTTTTAAGCATGTGGAGAAGCTGATAGCAGATGATCGCTATAAGCAATATGAAATAGCAGAAATGGTAGGATATAAGGATTTCGGATATTACATTAAGGTGTTTAAAAAGCGATACGGCATTACCCCTAATGAGTTCCGTAAACATATCTAAAAGCAATGGGAGATTTGTGCACAAAAGGAAACTGTGTACAAATCTCCCATTTTTACTTTTATTTCCAATTGTTTATAAAAGCACCAGAAGGTAAAATAAAATCATCAAAAGCGAGGAAACCTAAAATAAAAGGAGGAAAATGAAATGAAAAAAATGAGAAAAATGGTATCTCTGGCGTTGACAGCAGCTATGACAGCTGGTCTTATGACAGGAATGGGAGCGTTAACAGCTTCAGCAGACAGCGAGAGAACCAAGATTACTGCACTGTTAAAAGGAACGGAATCAACAGAGCAGTTTCAGACCTTTGACTATCTTCTAAAAAACTTCTGTGACGAGAAAGGCCTGGATTATGAAATTGAACTTGTAAACGATATGCAGGACTATTTCACAAAGCTGCAGATGTATATCAACAGTGATACACTTCCAGACATCTTTGGATGCCCGAATGGAACACTTTCCGCAGCCTGCAAGGATATTGATGCACTGGTTGATGTAGGTGCAGAGCTGGAAAGAAACGGATATGCAGATAAACTGAACGGAGCAATCCGCGATTTCCTTACTGATGCAGATGATGGAAATCTGTACCTGTTTCCACAGGGTCTGTACTGTGAATACTTTATGTACAGAAAAGACATTTTTGAAGATGCAGGAATTACAGATGCACCAACAACCTGGGAAGAGTTTGAAGAGGATTGCCAGAAAATAGCAGATTTAGGTGAGATTCCGGTAATTGTAGGAGGTTCCGATGCATGGCAGCTTATGAGATACCTTTCCTTCTCTCCATGGAGAGTAACAGGTCCTGAATTTATTCAGGGATATCAGGCAGGAACAGATTCCTTTAGTGAAAATGAGTCTGCAAAATATGCAGTAAATCTTCTTTCTGATCTTGGAACAAAAGGATATTTTGAGCCTGGATTTGCAAGTGTAGACTTTACATCCGCATGCAACCTGTTCTTCGGTGGTACAGGAGCAATCTTCTATACCGGCTCAGGACAGATCAGCCTGGCAGAAGAGATGTATGATAACGGAGAACTCGGATTCTTCCCGGTACCGGATACAGAAGGTATGGATAATATGGCTACCAATGTACCGATCCATGCGGGATTTGCAGAAGGCTTTAATAAAGCTACATATGATGATACAATGCAGGAATTCTTTGATTATATGTGCGAGAACTTCTCCGATGCTTGCTACAATCAGGCACATGTATTCTCTCCATTTAACGAGGATTCTCTTCCAGAAGGACTTCCGCAGCTGTACTATGACACTCAGCCAATGTTCGAGGACGCAGAAACAGCATGGACTTCCTGGGATGACAAGCTTGATTCTGATGTAATGACAAAAATTGTTGATGAACAGCAGAAGCTGGCACAGGGAATCACCACACCAGACGAATTTATTGAAACCTGTGATTCTTTTATTAAATAAAGAATTTTAAGTGTGCAGGAATGAGACTGGCGGAAAATTTGCCAGTCTCTTTTAAAGAAAGGAGAGAGTCTTATGCAGAAAGCATTTGGAAAGAAATCAGTAATTTTTATGTTTCTTTTTCCTGCATTCCTTATCTATACTGCATTTGTTATTGTGTCCATTGTATGGGCAGGTTATTACAGCTTTTTTGACTGGAGCGGTGTAGGCGAGAAAATATTTGTAGGATTCAAGAATTATGTGGAGCTTTTAACACAAGATACCGTGTTCCGCTCTACAGTATGGCATACAATTGTTTATACGATTATCAATGTGGCAATTCAGGTATTTGGAGGCTTACTGTTTGCAGTCCTTCTTTCCCGAATCAAAAGAGGCAGAGTTGCTTTACAGACTTTGTATTATATTCCGGTAGTAATTTCATCAGTTGCAATCTGCCAGATTTTTACAAAACTGTTCTCTGTAACACCAATTGGAATCGTGAATCAGATTTTATCCTTCATAAACCCTTCATTCAAGTTCATGGAGTGGATATCAAATCCGCAGATTTCACTGTACGTAACAGCGTTTGTAGAGGCTTATAAATATCTGGGACTGTATATGGTTATTTTCTATGCAGCACTGATCGGTGTACCGGATGAACTTGGTGAAGCAGCATTGATTGACGGAGCAGCAGTATGGCAGGAATATCTGTATGTGAAAATTCCATACATCAAACCGGTTATCATTGCCAACTGTCTTCTGGTATTAAATGGATCCTTAAGATCCTTTGAGTTCTCATACCTGCTGACACATGGCGGACCTGGAAATGCATCAGAGCTTATGACAACCTATATGTACAAACAGGCCTTCAGCAGTATGAAATATGGATACGGAAGTGCCGTAGCCATTATGATCGTAATTATTTGTATGGTAGTAGGATTATTATTCCGTAAATTCTCAGGAGAGGGGGAAGACGAATGAAAAAGAAAAAAGTTTCCATTCCCAGCATTATTAAATGGGTCATTGCGTTATTCCTGGTTATTATGCAGGTGTATCCCTTCTTTTATGTATTTACCTCCAGCTTTAAGTCATTAGATGACTTCAGAAAGCTTCCGGCATATGCGCTTCCATCTAAGTGGATATTAACAAACTTTATTAATGTTTTTACAAAGAGCCATATGCTGACTTATTTTAAGAACAGTATTATTGTTTTGATCGGTGTATTAGTTCCATTACTTTTATTTGCACTGATGGCTGGATTTGCACTTAGCAAAATCAAGTTCAGAGGAAGAAAAATAATCCTGAACTATTTCCTGCTCGGATTAATGCTTCCTATGCAGGTTGCCTTAATTCCACTGTTTAGTATTTTTAACAAAATGGGATTGATCAATACATATCCGGCGATTATTTTACCGCAGATTGCATTTTCATTATCCTATTCCATCCAGCTGTTTTACTCCTTCAATAAATTCTTCCCGGAGGAAATGCTGGAAGCTGCTATTATTGACGGATGCTCTCCGATGGGCTGCTTTTTCAAAATGGTAGTTCCGATGTCTTTGAACTCCATCATTACAGTAGCTACCATGCAGGCTGTTTTCTGCTGGAATGAATATATTAATGCTTATACATTTACAAGATCCACAGATATGAAAACAATTACACTGGGTCTGAATGACTTCGTGGGAAGCATGGGACTGACAGACTGGGGCGCAACCTTTGCTGCGATTACAGTTACAGTACTCCCGGTATTTATTTTCTATTTCTTCAGCAGCAAGAAGATGCTTGCAGGTATGACCGCAGGCGCTGTGAAGGGATGAGTAAAAATTAAACAAAAATGGCGATATATGAACGCCTGTAAAGAAAAGGAGAATATATTATGCAGAAATTATACTATCAGTTTCCAGAAACATGGTTTGGTGATTGCATGCCATTCGGACATGGAGATAAATTTTATTTATATCATCAGAGAGATACCAGAAAACCGGGACCATTTGGAGAGCCATTTGGCTGGGATTTAGCAACAACCTCGGATTTTGTTCACTACGAAGACTGTGGTGTGGCAATTCCAAGAGGAACCGACGAAGAGCAGGATCAGTTTATTTTCGCAGGAAGTGTTTTTGAAGCAGAGGGACAGTATCATATTTTCTATACCGGCTACAACCGTGATTATCCGGCACTTGGAAAACCGTCTCAGGTACTGATGCATGCATATAGTGATGATCTGGTTACCTGGCACAAAACTCAGGATGCTCTTACCTTTACCCCACAGGAAGGTTATGATCCGGATGACTGGAGAGATCCGTGGGTGATCCGTGATGAGGAAAATGATCAGTACTTACTGATTCTTGGAGCAAGACTGCAGGGACCGAAAACAAGACAGACCGGTAGAACTGTTAAATTTACTTCCAAGGATCTGAAAAACTGGAAGTTTGAAGGCGATTTCTGGGCACCGGACCTTTATACCATGCATGAAATGCCAGACCTGTTTAAAATTGGTGACTGGTGGTATCACATTGTAACAGAATACAGTGACAGAAGCAAAATGGTTTACCGCATGAGCAAGAGTTTGAACGGTCCATGGATCGCACCAAAGGATGATGCATTCGACGGCAGAGCTTATTATGCAGGACGTACCTTTGAACTGAACGGACAGAGAATCCTGTTTGGTTGGGTTGCAACAAAAGACAAAGACGATGACGATGAAAACTTTATCTGGGCAGGAACCTTTATGGCACATGAGGTATACCAGAAAGAGGATGGCACTCTTGGTGTAAGAATTCCGGAAACAGTATGGAATGCTTTTGACAAAGAGGAAAAGAAGGATGATTTCGTTATCGACACACCAACCAAGAGCTCAGAAGTAGTTGTTGGAAGAAATACCGGTGACATTTTCAAATTTGAAGCAGATGTGGAGTTCTCTGAGGGTACAAGAACATTTGGCGTGAGATTTTATGAGGATGAGGACAAAGCAGAATCTTATCAGTTTGTATTTAATGTTACAGAGAACCGTTATGTATTTGAGAAGAAACCGAACTGGCCATGGCCCGCAAATCAGAATATCGGACTGGAAAGACCAATTGATCTGATTCCGGGAAAGAAATACAACATCCGTATGATCGTGGATGACACAATTGCTACCATTTATGTGGATGGTGTGGCTTTAAATGCACGAGCATACAAGAGACCAGGAGAAAGCTTATCTCTGTTTGCTTCTGAGGGAAGCATGAAGATTACAAATTGCAAGGTGACTACTGGATTGAAGTAATTTAGTGCAGCTGAAAAGAGCCTGGTGGAAGTAAAACTTCCACCAGGCTCTGATAAATTCTGGTATAGCAGTCTTTTGCTTTTTTTAATAAGCTCTCTTTATGATTTCATTCATATGCTGTGTAGCTTCAAAGCGAATTCGCTCTTCATCTAATGTAAGTACCTCACGATTTTTCATAACAAGCTTTCCATTGATGATGGAATCGATTACATCATGTCCATTTGCAGCATCTACAATAGTATTTACAAGATTCTGAGTTGGTGTAATATGCGGCTGATCAATATTTAAAAGAATCAGATCAGCTTTCTTTCCTTCTTTTACAGATCCCAGAATATCGCCATGTCCGATAGCATTTGCTCCTCCCTGAGAAGCCATTTTCAAAAGAGTCGGGCAGGTCATAACTACCGGATTAAAAGAAGGAAGTCCCCAATAAGCCAGCATAGCATAACGCAGAACCTTCATCTCATCGAAAATATCCAGGTTAGAAGGAGCTGCTCCATCACAACCTAAACCTACACTTGCACCAGCTTCCAGAATCTGCGGAGCCTTCGGGAAGCCATGATTTGCCAGATTGGCTCTTGGGCAATGGATCATTTTTACTCCTCGTTCTGCCATCAGAGTAATATCATGGTCAGATAGCATAACATTATGTGCAGTCAGAAGATTTGGTCCCAAAATTCCCATTTCATCTAAAAACTCAGCAGGACGTTTTTGATAATTTTGTAGGCAAAAGCTCACTTCATCTTTATGCTCACATAAATGTGCATGGATGCCTGTATGAAGCTCTTTGGCACATTCACCTACCATGGTGATGAGATCTCTGGAGCAGGTCATTACCTGACGAATAGCAAACCAGATATCCACACGGCCGTCGCCGGCTCCCTGATAGTTCTTATACAACTCTTTTGTATGGTCTATAGCTTCAGAAGCAGTTTCCTTCATTGCGCCTGTAATAGCATTGCCCATATCCATTGTGGATTTCGCTATTGCGGCTCTCATACCGGATTCTATAACTGCATCAGCCACATGCTCCATATGTACACCGCCGGAATCAGCAAAAGCAGTAGTTCCGTTTTTGATCATTTCCAGACAGGCTAACTGTCCGCTGACGTAAGAATCTTCCGGGAGAAGATTGCTTTCAAAGGGAACCAGGAAACGAGTCCAAACCATAGGATATTCATCAGCAACACGACCTCTTAACAGCTGCTGACAGGTATGGGTATGACCGTCTATTAAACCTGGCATAACAAGCTTACCTTTTCCATCAAGTGTTTCCGTGGCAACACTATCAGCGAATTCATCTGCTGAACCGATTTTCTTGATCCAGGTGTCTTTAATTCCTACTGAACAGGTGGATGAAACGCTCATATCAGGATTCAAAACCTGACAATTTTTGATTAAAATATCATAGTTTTCCATAAGCTACCTCATTTCATCTCATATGTTTGTTAAATGGCTCCTGTCATTTTCAAAACAACGTCTGCAACAAGAGCGGAGAATATAAAGGTTCCGGTAATTACAAATAAAGTGATCAATACCAGCTTCCATCCCATTTTTGCAAAATCCTTTAAATCTTTTCCCAGAGAAATACCGGCAAATGCACCAAGTGCTGTAGCCGGTGCTAAAAATGCAACAGAAGATGTAGTTCCAACTACGATATCTTTTACCGGTGAAACAGGACATGCAAGAAGCAGTCCGAGAAGGGATACATACATCATAGAAGGAAGCTTAACAAATCGGCTCATAAATTTACTTATAGTAAGACCGATAAGAGAAATAGCACTCAGTAAAAGAACTCCAATAATGGAATCTTTTACAGGCATTTTGTAACCAATTACATTTGTAAGTATTATAATCACAGACACCATGAGAAGCAGTCCAAGCTGCTGTACGAAGTATTTTCTGACCATTTATTTAACCTCCTGATTATTTTTGCGTCCAATCTTAGGCTCTAAAATTGCGTATAATTTTTTTGCAAGAGGAAGACCTACGAAGGTACCCATGTAAATTCCGGTAATACCGGTCAGCATATCACTGGCACCACCCATGATCATAATATTTTCTGCCTGCTGTGGGTAGATTTCACCTAATGTTCCGGCAGCAGCAGTCATCATGGATCCACTTCCTACTCCACTGGCCATACCAAGAGCAATAGGATCGAAAATATTCCAGGAAGCTACAACGCTTGCAAGAATGCTGATAAATACTGTTCCGATTACAGAACCTACAATGTAAACTGCAAAGGTTCCTTTTGTTTCCGGAGCGTCCGGTCCAAAAATATCTGTGGTCAATCCAAGGTTTGAATCACGGTTAATTGAGTAACAAGCACCAATAGATTCCTTCTTTAAACCAAGTAATAATGCGAGCGGCATAGATAAGAGAATCGTTCCAAGATTTCCGAATTCCTGAAGAAGCAATGCAGGACCCACTGAAACCAGTTTTGCAAGATTTGCACCGGAAGAAATGCCCATTTTTGCCATAAAAGGTGCCAAAACCACAAGAACCAGGCTTCCGCCTATTTTACATTCCTCAGTTTTGAATACTTTAAAAATATCCGGTCCTAAAAGCCCTCCGAATATGACGGCAAACACCATCGGGAACAGAGTAAGTGTACCAACGCCAATGTTAAGCTTAACAGTTCCGATCAGATCACAGACTGCGGAAATGACCAGAGCGGCAAGGTAAATTTTCCAGTACTTTTTGATGACAATCTTTAGTTTTTCCATATAAGAAACTCCTTCCTTTTTTTCTGCACAGGTGCGCAGCAATTTATGCTGTAAGTATAACATGAGAGCTGATTTCTGCGAACATACCAAAAAGCGATGGGAAGCCATCGCTTTTTTCGCTATATCAAGAAAGGTGTTTTCTCACTGCATTATTTTTTTATAAGAAAATCGTCGGATCTTTATCTACATAGAAACAGCCTCATTCTGCATTAAAAGCTCCACAAAACGGCTGGCTGTATCAGAAAGCGTATGCTTTTGACGCAAAATCCATCCTATTTCAAGGCGGACTCCATTTTTGACAGGCAGAGAAATAATGTCACTGTAATTATCATCAAAAGATCTGTAACCACTTCCAATAGCAAACCCCTGGCAATAACGCATAGCAGAATAGGATGCTGCCCGGTCAGAAACATGGATTATTTTTTTTACCTGATAATTAGGAATGATAAGATCAGTATAAGCAGGGTTGGTGTCAGGCGAACGGTCATAAGAAATGAAAGGATATTGTATCATTTCTTCAATATTAATTTCCTGGCTATTGGCAAGTGGATGGTTTTGGCATATGTAAGCATGAGCTGTCTGATAAACAATGTGATTAAAAATAATACCACGATTTCTTAATTCCTGGATCATCTGTCCTTTGCTATGCTCTGTGAAAAAAATAATTCCCAAATCGTCCAGTCCACGTTCTACGCGATCCAGTACTTCTGAGGTACGGCATTCATAAAAACCACAGTGATAGGAACCATAGCTTTCGTTTAATTTATTGATGACAGAAATAAAAGAGGCCATGCCGCAAATGTGATGCTGTGCAGAAACGGACAGACCTAAAGGTCGTTTTTTGGAACCGTTATATTTCTCATCCAGGTAGTCAAGACGGCTTAAAATTCCCTTAAATTCAATTAAAAGCTCTTCACCGCTTCTGGTAAGACGCACACCTGTGCTCTCTCTTATAAATGCAGTAATATCATATGTATTTTCTATTTCCTTAATAGCACTGGAAATGCTTGATTGCGCTGTAAACAAACGCTTGGCTGCTTCACTGATAGAGCCGGACTCAGCTACGCTGATAAAATATTTTATTTGCTGCAGTGTCATATAAGGTCTCCTTTTTTTATCATCTGGATTCTCTTACGGTTGTAAACCAGATGCAGATACATGGCATCCTGTGCCCGGAGTGGTTCATGAGCTGCAATGGCATCTGCAACACAGGAACCAGTCTTGGAACTACAATATTTTTGCATTCAGACGTTCCGACAGAATGGTTTCATTAGGCAGCTTATTTCCTATGATAATGTGTTTCAGGTTCAATGTCAAAATGCTAAAATGTACAAAAACAGATATAGAAATTTAGACAAAATTCCAGTATTGCATTTTGACCAATAGAATATCCGATAAATACATCAGATGAATCAAGGGGCGGGATCAATACAAAAAATCTTGAAGAGTATCTTTCCTGGATAATCATTTATTTCAATGTCTGGCATACCTTATAAAGTATTTCTGAACAGATTTTTTTGATCTTATTCAGAATGAATTATAGTATCAGTTTTACCTGAAACAGGAGGTTCCAGATGAAATTCATGTTATATCTGTCCGATCTTATGATCCCCTTTCTTTTATTTGGAATCATTGGCTTTGGTCTTTTGTCCGGAAGGGATGTTTACCAGGACTTCCTTGATGGTGCCCGGGAGGGCTTGAAAACAATTGCATCAATCTGTCCAACCTTAATCGGACTTATGACTGCAGTTGGAGTTCTTCGTGCCTCTGGTCTTTTGAAATATATGGGAGATTTTCTTGGGAAAATCCTCAGTCCCCTTGGAATTCCCGGGGATATTGTCCCTCTGGCACTGGTCCGTCTTTTCTCATCCAGTGCAGCGGCAAGCCTGCTTCTGGATATTTTTAAGGAATATGGAACAGAGTCAACCACCGGCTTTATGGCAGCCATTATCCTAAGCGCAACGGAAAGTGTATTTTATTGTATGAGCGTTTATTTTGGCATGACAAAGGTGAAGAAAACTCGCTTCACCTTTCCTGGAGCACTTTTTGCTACGGTTGTAGGGATAATGGCTGCTATTTGGATCGTAAATTAAAAAGGCTTTTGGTACATTTATCAGTCAATTTTCAGAATCAGTTCCAAAACACGTTTTGCGCAGTGCTTTAGCTCAGCACGTCCAAGCTGTCCCATTTCCATAGCTTTTTTTACACGTTCCGGAAATCCGGTTCCCATTTTTACATCGTTTCCGGCTTTGATTTCCTTATAGTGTTCTCCCCTGGTCCACCAGTCTGTGGTAACCATACCTTCAAATCCCCATTCGCCTCTTAGGATGTCTTCCAGAAGCTCATGGTTCTCGGATGCGCGATGTCCGTTTATGGCATTATAAGAGGACATAATGGTCCATGGCTGTGATTCTTTTACTATGATTTCGAAGCTTTTCAGGTAGATTTCGCGGAGAGCTCTTTCGGAAACACGGGAATCGCAGTGCTTTCTGTTTGTCTCTTTGTTGTTCGCTGCAAAATGCTTTACAGAAGCACCGATATGCTGGGACTGGATACCCTTTACCATTGCTGCGCCCATTTTTCCGGCAATGAGCGGATCCTCGGAATAGTACTCGAAATTTCTTCCGCACAGAGGATTTCTGTGAATATTTACTGCAGGAGTCAGCCATATGGCGATATTGTTTTCTTTCACTTCTTTTGCACCAGCCTGTCCGACCTGCTGTACAAGTGCAGGATTCCAGGTGCATGCAAGAAGGGTCGCACAAGGCCATGCAGTTGTGTTGATGACGCAGTCGCCGCTGATACGAAGTCCGGCAGGCCCGTCAGCAGTCATAATAGACGGAACTCCATAATCCGGAAGGTTGCCAAAGCCGAAGGTATTTGCAACGCCGGTATTTGGCTGTCCGCCAAGGAGGTGGATCAGATCATCATCACTTAACTGAGCCATGAATTCATCCAGGGAAAGCTTTCCTTCTGCTACATCGATAAACTGTTTTTTGCCATAGTTGTCAAAAAGAGCGCCGCGCGCGCAGCCGCGAACACCAGGTTTAAGCCCCTCCTCGGTTCCTGGCTCCATCTTCTCAAATACGCATGCGTTCATATCATTGCATTTCGTCTGCGGAAGTTCCTCGAAGGTTCCGTCGGAAAGCATACGCTCCTTCAGACTGCTTGGAACCATGTGTGCAGCAAACTGTCTGGTAATCACGTTTTCGGCAAGTTCCATAGTCTGAATGCCTTCTTTGGTATCCCTTACTGAGGTTCCGATGAAAAATTTATAAGTACCTTTTTCCAGGATATATGCGGATTTCTGGATTTTTCCAAGGTCATCATAGGAAGCCATGTCTGCTTTTGCAAATGCAAGGCGGATCAGCTGAGTTTCACCTGGCTGCAGAAGACGAGTCTTAGCGAAGGCTGCCAGTTGGCGGGATGGCTTTTTCAGAATTCCCTGGGGTGCCTCAAAATAAAGCTGTACAACCTCTTTACCAGCCATATCCCCTGTATTGGTTACCTGAACCTCTGCGAAAATCTGGTCTTCGGTTTCCCACATTGCGGTTGTATCAAGTGTGAAGGTGGTGTAGGAAAGGCCGTATCCAAATGGATAAACCACTTTTTCCTGTGCGCCCGGGATGGTTTCAAAATAGCGGTAACCTACATAGATGTCCTCGGTATAGTTTACATAATCAAATGATTCGTGGAAGTTTGCAGTAGACGGATAGTCGTCAGCAGATGCTGCAAAAGTATCAACCAGCTTGCCGGACGGATTGCCCTTTCCGGTAAGAAGCTCTGCCATGGCAAGTCCGCCTTCCATGCCGCCCTGCCATCCAAGAAGAGCAGCACCAATCTGGTCATCGTTTTTTATCCAGGAAAGGTCGATGACGCCGCCGATATTGAGAACAACAGCGATGTTTTTGAAGCGCTCCTTTACCATAGCAAGCATTGCTTTTTCGCGGGCGGTGAGGTAGAAATCTCCATCTGGGAAAACTTCTGCGGAAATTTTCGGCATAGTGGTTTCATTGTCCCATGGATTGAATTCGTTGTTGCATTCCACGCTGGAACGATCCCAGCCTTCGCCGGAAAAACGGCTGATTACAACCAGGGCGACATCCGCAAAGGCTTTGGCACCGTCAGCAAGCTCTGCCGTCAGCTCCGGTTCTACAGTCATTCCGGGAACAGCACCTTTTTCATACTGGTGCTGGATGTCTGCCTTGTAAAATGCAGATAATGGTTCATAAATCTGTACGGCATTTTTCTGCATTTTCAGTCCATCATATGGATTGTGTACATAGGAAACCATAACGTCGCCGCTTCCTCCGCCGCCTTTTACATAGTCGAAGCTTCCCTTGCCGAAAAGTGCGATGCGGGTGCCTTCTGCTAACGGGAGAAGGTGATTTTCATTTTTCAGAAGAACCATACCTTCCTTGGCTGCTTCTTTGGAAAGCTGGATGTGTTCTTTGCTTGCGGTTACGCGGCCGCTTTCTTTTAATGGAAGGTTTGGCTGAAATTTAACTCGGGTCCATTTATTCATGTTAGGATGTCCTCCTTGGGATAAAATATTTTTTATGCAATTTTTAAACGTTTGTCTGGCAGTTTTGTATTTTGTAGGATTATTGTACTGGAAAATAGTTGTATGTGCTAGATGGTTTATTGCTTCTTTTGTAGGGCTTTCTTGATATTTTACAGGAAATATTGTATAGTTTATTTGAAAATAGAGGGTGTATTTTGACTTTAGCAAAGTGAACAGAAAATTTTTAAACACGCTGTGGAAAAGACGGTGAAATGATGAACGCGGAATATGAAAACGTGCTGGACGATCATCCTGGAAAACTTCATTTTACATTTGTAAATACCTGGGATCAGCTTCTGCCGGCTCACTGGCACGAACACCTGGAAATTGTTTACGTGACAGGCGGGGCGATTACAGCATCTATTAATGATGTGAGCTATGAACTGAAAAAAGGGGACATCTTTCTGGTGAATTCCAATGATATTCATTACACTTATACCCATGAGGATGCCAGGTATTTTCTCCTTCAAATCCCGCCTGTTCATCTGGAGCGAGTTTCCCCCAGGTGGAATTCGCTGAAATTTCAGGAGTTTATACCGGGAGATCGAAGTATAAATGAGCATAACCTGGAGAAGGAGAGGGAATCTTTTCAGGAACTGAGGATGGAAGACGGTCAGAAATTAATACCGGAAGATTCTGCGGATGGTGAGAAACATAGAGACATGGCAAGAGCGAGTTTGAATTTTAAGATGGCAGAAATCTTCCACGAGATAGACGGACTTTACCAGGAAAAAAAGGAGGGCTATCATCTGCTGGTTCTGGCTGCTGTTTATCGCTTGCTGTTTCTTCTTTACACAGAAGGAATCCGAACAGAGGAAGAGGCTTCCAGCAGCCACGGGGCATTGCGGGATCTTGAGCGGATGAAGCTGTGCATGGAGTATGTGCAGGCACATTACGGCGAAACTATTTCCCTGGCAGATGCGGCAGGACTTTTATCCATTACCCCCGAACATTTCTGCCGTCTTTTCCGCAAATACACTGGACAGACCTTCCTTGTTTATGTAAACCAGATCCGCATGGAACATTTCTATAATGACCTCCTGGAAACTGACGAAAACATCACATTCCTCCTGGACAAAAACGGAATCACCAACTACAAAGGGTTTCTGCTGAAATTTAAAGACCGCTACGGCCAGTCACCGAAAGCGGTGAGACGAAAAAACAGGGCGTTATAACTGCGCCCTGTTTTTTACCAGCATTTCGTGAATAATATTCTGGGTGTAAGCGCCCAGGTGCTTTTTGTCTTCTTTTTCCAGCTGGTCTACGTAGATTGGTTTGCCGTATTCAAGAATGACATGGGTCTTCTTGATCCTTGGGAAATGGCTTTCCCAGATGTCGGCGGAACCGCTGATGGCCATTGGGATAATCGGACAGTTTGTCTTGGTGGCAATCTTGAAGCTGCCCTCATGGAACGGAAGCATGTCCAGCTCATCCTCATTTTTGCTGCGGGTACCTTCTGGGAAAATGCAGATGGAAATGCCGGATTTCACCTTCTCAATAGCCGCGAGAATAGTCTTTAGTCCCTGCTTAATATCCTTGCGGTCAAGGAACAGGCAGTGGAGACGCTTCATCCATGTGGAAAGCAACGGCACCTTTTCCATCTCTTTCTTGGCTATGTAGCCTGTGCGGATGGGACAGCGGGGGTAAGTAATCGGTACATCGAAAAAGCTTCGATGATTTCCAATATAAAGAACCGGAGTGTCCGTTGGCACATTTTCTTCCCCAATGACCGTAAGCTTCACCCCGGCTACCCACAGGATGAACCGAAAGACCGCCTGAACGATCCGAAGAGAACTGATCTCTTTCGCCATGGGATTGAACTTGCCGATAATCCATTCTACAAGAAGAATCGGAATGGATAAAATCAGGAATCCAACCACGACGATCACGCATAAAATAAAACGAATCATATGATATTTCCCTTTCTGTATTCTGTGCCAGAGCCTTTTAGAGCACGCTCTGCTGCACGGTGTTTACGTCTATTATATGTAATTTGAAAAATTCTTGCAATAAATCTTTTTTATTCCACATAGAATAAAATAAATGGAGGTTGCTGTGAGCAACAAAGCAGTAACAGGGGAGACTGAGGTGACCGGATGAAAAAAACAGCAGCAGTTCTGGGGCTGATTCTATGGTCGCTGCTTTTTCTTGGAGGATGCCGTTTTATTAAGATCGAGGAAGAGCCGCGAAAGCCTCTGGAATATTCCATTGTAAAACAGGAAAATCTGCCCGCAGAACTGACGGCCCTGATTGAGGAAAAGAAGGGAAAAGAATTTCAGATGACCTATCAAAGCGAAAAGGAGCTGTTTCTGATAAAAGGCTACGGACAGCAGATGAGCGGAGGCTACAGTATTCAGGTGGAAGAACTGGGTGTGACCTCCCAGGCCATATTTTTCAAAACAAAACTGATCGGACCGTCAGATACCAAAATTACCTTAAGTCCGCCGTCTTATCCTTATATTGTGGTAAAGATGGCTTACAGGAAGGAACCTGTGATTTTTGAGTAGAAGATATCCTGGGGAGGCTTTTTGACAGATCGCAAAAGTTTATATGGGAAATTTTAATCAATCAAAAGGAGTGGAGAGCCGTGGAATTAAGAAAAGAAAGTGTACAGATGCTTCATGTAAAAAGCCGGGCAACCAGCCAGGTAACCTTTGACGCGGATTACAATGTGCCGGACGCAAAGCCGGATATGGGAAGGCTGATCCAAAGCAAAGGCGATATTGTAATGGACGAGGTGCGCCTTAGCGAAGGCAAGGCTTTTATCAGCGGAAACCTGAACGCGGATGTGCTCTATGTGGGGGAAGAGGACCAGAAAGTCTGCAGCCTGGCGGCAAAGCTTCCCTTTGATGAGACCCTGAACCTGGAAGGAATTGCAGGCGGTGACAAAATGTGCCTGAAGTGGGAAATTGAAGATCTCAGCGTGCACATGATCCATTCCAGAAAACTGAATATCAAGGCAATCGTCACCTTTTACGCAGTGGTAGATGAGATGACAGGCATCCAGCTTCCGGTAGAAATCAGTGAGGATGGCATTTCCGTGAAAAAGAAAAAGGTACAGCTGATGAGCCTGATGGTACATAAAAAGGATACCCTGCGCATCAAGGATGAGGTGACCCTGGCTTCCAACAAGCCTAATATCGATATGCTTTTGTGGAACACCATTGAGGTGCGCGGGCTTGACCTGAGACTGGAAGACAACATGATAAAAGCCAGGGGTGAGCTGGCAGTTTTCGTCCTTTATTCCGGCGAGGATGAGGAAAATCCCCTTCAGTGGGTAGAGTATGTGCTGCCATTTAACACAGAGCTGGACTGCACAGGCTGCACGGCTGACATGATTCCCAACATTGCGGCTTCCGTTATGCACCAGAGCATAGAGGTGAAGCCGGACGCAGATGGGGAAGAGCGGGTTCTTTCTGTAGATGTGGTTCTGGAACTGGATATGAAGCTTTACCGGGAAGAAGAGCACGACCTGATCCTGGACGTATATTCTCCGCTGAAGGAGTGTATTTTACAGGGAAAAGAGGAATGCCTGGAAAGCCTGCTGGTGCGAAATGATTCCAAGTGCCGTGTTTCTGACCGGATCGAGCTGAAGGAAAGCCAAGGAAAAATCCTGCAGATCTGCCACAGCCAGGGCAGAGTCAAAGTGGAAAAGACAAAGGTAGTGGAAAATGGAATCCAGGCGGAAGGCGTGGTATTCCTGAAAATACTTTACATCACAGGAAATGATGAGATGCCATTCTATTCCGTTGACGGCATGCTGCCATTTTCCCATGTGATAGAGGCAAACGGAATCACTGAGGACAGCACCTTTTTCCTGCAGGCAGATCTGGAGCAGCTGTCCACCTCCATGATCGACAGCAATGAAATCGAAGTGAAAGCCGTGATCAGCCTGAATGTGCTGGTGCTTCAGTGTGAAAAGAGGATGATCATCAGCAAGGTAGAGGAGCAGCCCCTTGACATGCAGAAAATCCAGGCAATGCCTGGAATCACGGTTTATGTGGTAAAAAGCGGGGACACTATGTGGGATATTGCAAAGCATTTTTATACAACGGTGGAGGAAATCTGCACATTAAACGAGCTGGAAAGCGACCAGGTAACACCGGGAATGCCGCTTCTGCTGGTGAAAAAAGTGGAAGGATAGCCTGTTTTTCAAACGTTTCAGAGCGTAATGATAAATTTCCCCAACAAAAATCCTCCGCATATGTATTGAAAAAAATACAAAAATATTTTACAATAAGAAAAGTAAGAGATTGTATACAAAGTACAAAAGCGGAGGGGAATTATGCGATTACGTGCACTTGCAAAAATAAATCTTGGACTTGATGTAGTTGGGAAGCGCGCTGACGGCTACCATGAAGTCCGCATGATCATGCAGACCATACAGATGTATGATGTGCTTGAAATTGAGAAAAAGGCAGAGCCGGGAATTACGCTTACCACCAATATCCCGTATGTTCCCACAGATGAAAGGAATCTTGTCTATAAAGCAGCCAAAATGCTGATGGATGAATTTCATATTGAAGAGGGACTGACGATGAATCTGGAGAAATTCATTCCGGTGGCAGCCGGTATGGCTGGGGGAAGCTCTGATGCGGCAGCAGCTTTCGTGGGAGTGAACCGGATTTTTGGTCTCGGCCTTTCTGAGGAAGATCTGATGAAGCGCGCTGTGAAGGTAGGAGCAGATGTGCCATACTGCGTAATGCGGGGAACTGCTCTTGCAGAGGGAATCGGTGAGAAGCTGACCAGGCTTCCAAGAGTTCCTCAGTGTTATGTCCTGGTAGGCAAGCCAGGAGTAAATGTTTCCACTAAAACAGCTTACGAGAATCTGAAGCTAGATGATCCTGCCGTAGTGCATCCGGATATTGACGGGATGGTAACTGCCATCCGTGAAGGTGATCTGGATGGAATGATTTCCAGAATGGGAAATGTATTTGAGCCGGGAATCATCGGGAAGTATCCGGTTATTCAGGAAATCAAGGATCTGATGGAGAATCACGGTGCCCGCAAGGCAATGATGAGCGGAAGCGGCCCTACCGTTTTTGGAATTTTTGACAGCAGAGAGAAGATGGAACAGGCGGCAGCAGTACTTAGGGAAAGCAAGCTGGCCAAGACTGTTTTTGCGACGGAAGTCTTTTAGGAGGAAATACGAATGACAAGTGATTTCACAGTGCATATGGATGAGTATCTTCCATTGCGCGAGGTTGTTTTTAACACACTTCGCCAGGCAATCCTGAAAGGGGAGCTGAAGCCGGGCGAGAGACTGATGGAGATTGCCCTTGCGGAGAAGTTAGGAGTGAGCAGAACTCCCATCCGTGAGGCCATGCGTAAGCTGGAGCTTGAGGGCCTGGTGGTGATGATCCCAAGAAGAGGTGCCCAGGTTGCCAACATTACGGAGAAGGATCTGAACGATGTTCTGGAGGTAAGAATCACTCTGGAAAATATGGCTATTGAGAAGGCCTGCGCCAATATGACAGACAAGGATGTGCGGAAACTGGAACTGGCAGCACAGGATTTCCAGAAGAGCACAGCCGAAGGTGATCTGGTGAAGATGGCCGAAGCGGATGTGAATTTCCACGAGGCTATTTACCGGGCAGCAGATAATAAGCGTCTGATGCAGGTGCTGAATAATCTGAGAGAGCAGATTTATCGGTACCGTGTGGAGTATCTAAAAGAAGATGAGGCGAGAAACCGTCTGGTGAAGGAGCATGAGGAGATTACCGATGCAATCCGCAACCGGGATGTGAAGAAGGCGCAGGAGTTGTCCTTCGAGCACCTGGAGAACCAGAGGATGGGAATCATCCAGGCAATCAGAGCGGAAGAGTGAATAGAATTTTATAATTGGGAGACACTGGGAGAGATACCTGGTGTCTCTTTTTTATTGTAGTACAGCAAATATTAGGAAATTACCATAATGACTTGCAGGATATCCATATATTACGGCTATGTAGATTGTCGTAGTCGCTGTAACACATTCTTAGTTTATCTTGTATATGAAAAAATCGTCCTGTGTCAATATGACAGATACTTAATTTTCAGTGTACTATGAAATTATATATGGTGATTTAAATGAACAAAAATGATAATATTGTTATGATTTCAAAGGATATTCGTGTAAATGAGAAGCATGTAAGGGAGCGCCTGCAGGACTGCGGGGATATTCAGATCAGGCGGATGCGCCTCGGCGAGGAGCGCAAGGTGGACTGCCTGATGGTTTACATTGAGGTGGCGACTTCCAATATGATGCTGGAGGATTCCGCACTTGGAAAAATGATCGGGCACTTCTGGGAGATTTCGCCGGCGCAGATTCAGGAATTTGCGGAATATAACAGTCTGGGAATTGCAGATGTGAAAAAGCTGACGGATATGGAGCAGGTGTTCACCGGGGTACTTTCTGGAGATGCTGTGTTCTTTATGGATGGCTTTGACCAGGCAATGAAAATTTCCAGCGCCGGATACCCCAGCATGGGTGTCACGGAAGTGGAAATGGAAAAGGTGCTTCGTGGTTCCAAAGAGGGCTTTTCCGATTCCGTGAAAACCAATTCCGCCCTGATTCGGAAACGTCTTCGGGATACCCGATTGAAGGTGGTGGAATTTTATATAGGGGAACGTTCCCATACATTGGTGCAGATGGTCTATATGGAAGATCTGGTGCGGGAGGAATTTCTGGAGCAGGTGAAGGAACGGCTGGAAGCATTTCGGATTGACGGGATTCTGGATAGCGGAATGCTGGAACAGCTGACAGAGGATTCCTGGTTTTCCCCTTTTCCCCAGTATCAGACTACGGAGCGGCCGGACCGGGCATCCAAGGAAATCCTGAATGGAAAAGTGGTGCTGTTGTGTGACAACTCGCCTTCTGCGCTGGTTCTTCCGGGCGTATTTAACAGTTTTATGGAAAGCAGTGAGGACTGGTACAATCGGTTTGAGATGGCGTCCTTTCTCCGGGCACTGCGGTATGTGGCACTGGCGGCGGCAACCTTGCTTCCCGGGCTTTATCTGGCGGTGATCCGGTTTCACACACAGATTTTGCCTACGAATATGATTCTGTCTTTTGCCCAGGCCAGGGAAGGGGTGCCTTTTTCCAGTATTGCGGAGCTGGTACTTCTGGAATTGTCCTTTGAGCTGATCCGGGAAGCGGGAGTGCGGATTCCGGGAGCACTGGGAAATGCAATGGGAATTGTAGGCGGCCTGATCGTGGGATCTGCAGCTGTGGAGGCAAATCTGGTCAGCCCCATTGTGGTTATGGTGGTGGCAATCACAGCTCTTGGCTCGCTGGCGATTCCAAATGAGGAGTTTGCGTCGGCTTTTCGGCTTTTGAAATATTTCTTTTTGTTCCTGGGGGGATATCTGGGGATTTTTGGAATTGTGATCGGGGTGTATCTGACAGTGTCTCATCTGGCGGGACTTCTCAGCTTCGGGGTGCCCTATCTGGTTCCCTTTGTGAAATATAAGAGGGAAAACGGGACGGGAACAGGAATCCTGAGGGTGCCTTTTCGGAAAAGGTGGAAAAGGCCGATGTATGCCAAAGAGGATGAAAGTGTGCGGCTGCGGAGGACGAGATCTGCGAAGGAAGAAGAGGGACAGAATGAGTCAGAAGAAGGTTCTGGAAATTGGGCAAAAGAAAAGCTGCGAAAGAATGAAGTAGAGGAAACACATAATTCGGGAAGTCAAAAAGATCCGAAAGAAAGAAGCAAGGTTGGTAAGAACGGAGGCGAGAGTGAATGAAATTTGCAGAGAATAACCGGATTTCACAGCGGCAGCTTTATCGGCAGATCGTGATCGCCTTCATTGCGCCATTTTTGCTTTGCCTTTTCCGTGGGAGGCGGAATCAGGGACTTAGCGGATTGACTGGAACTTTGCTGGCGGTTGCGGTATTTTTGTTTTATGTAATTTTTCTTATTCGGCTGGGCTATGCTTTCGCCAATCCGTGTAAAACTGCGGGGAAAATCTTGGGGCGGCTGATGGGGATTTTTTATCTTGTTTACTGCATTTTGGGAGCGGCGTTTCTGCTGGATCTTCTGGGAGAGATTGTATCCGTAAGTCTTGGTACGGGAGTGCAGAAAGTGTGGCTGTGTGTGATTGCGCTGATCGTGTGCAGTCTTGGTACTCACCGGGGAATCCAGCGCAGAGGGCGGATTGGAGAGGTATCAGGCGGACTGGTGCTTGTGGCGGTTGTGCTGATGCTGCTTTTGTCAGCCGGACAGGGAAGATGGGAGTATTTCCAGGAAATGCTGTGGAACTCTGAATTTTCCGGGAGAAGAATTTTGCAGAGCGGATATTATGTGATCTGTGCATTTTCCGGACTGGGACTTTTGCCATTTTTGCTGGAGCATGTAGACAGGAAGAAGAGCACGGAAAATGTAAGGATTGTAAGAGAAACGAGAAATTTAAATGTTATAGAAGAAGGCAAGGCTGCGAGAGAAGTGGACAGAGCAGAAAATGAGAAGGCTGCAAGAGAGAAAAAAAATATAAGTTACCGGAGCGAGATTCGATATGTGGGCAGCATCGGAAAAACGGTGGCCCTGGCGGTGGTTACGCTGGGGGTACTGCTGATTCTCGCGGAGCTGCTTCTGCCGGCAGTCTTTGGCTGGGGACGGCTGCGATATGAAAATTACCCCATTTTGCCGTTGCTTGCAGGCGCGGACCTGCCAGGAAATGTGTTGGCGCGGTTCGATGTACTTTGGATGGGATTTCTGCTGTACAGTCTTTTGTTCTCTGTGGGAAGTTTTCTGCATTACGGTCATTTAATTGTGGAAAAGACCGGGCTTGGGACCGGGCGGGTGTGGATAGGTTTGCTGGTTTTCGTTGCCATGGTGACTGAAGTTCGCGGCATTAGAATCCGTGATTATTTTGAAATGTACTTGGGCTGCATTTTTGTACCAGGGATGTTAATTATTCAGATCATCTTTTTTATAATGGGAAAAAAGCGGTGGAAGAAAAAAGCAGAGCCCAGTAATCTTAAAAAAAGAAATAGAGCAGGATGGGGGAAAAATTCGATTAACATAGCTCGGCAGAGAAAAGCAGCAGAGGGATTAAACTTAGGTAATTATGTAAGAAGGTGCAGCGCAGTTGTAATTATATTGGGGATATCGCTTTTTACGTTGTCGGGCTGCGGCGGCGTGGAGCCGGAGAAGCGGATGTATCCGCTGGCTCTTGGCGCGGATATAGAAGATAGAAAATTTCAGCTGACCTATGGCGTACCCGATTTGCCAAAAGCAACCGGACAGGAGAAAAACGGAGAAGACCAGGGAAATGCAGCGCCTTCAGTTAGTGGAGATTCCTTTCAGGAGATAGAGCAGCTTTACAGCCGCACCCAGGAGAAATATCTGGACATGGGACATCTTGAAATTCTGGTACTGGGGCAGTCTCTTCTGGATGGCGGGCGCTGGGAACAGGTGCTGGAATACCTGAAACAGGAGCCCACCATAGGAGAAAATGTATATGTTTTCCGTAGCAGCAATGCGGCGGAGGCGGTAGGCTGGGGCAGTCCCCAGGAAACATCCCTGGGAGAATACCTTCTGGGACTTCTGGAAAATAACCCAGACGGCAGCCCAAGCCAGGCCGTCACTCTGCGAGAGCTTTACCACGAAATGTACGACCGCGGCGCCCTTCCCGCATTACCAGATCTGATAATTCAAGGGGAAGAATTGGAAGTAGTGTTTTAAAAGTTTGAATACAGACACAGAATCCCGGGAATACTCCTGTTAATAAGCGATTGCGGTATTAGAGCTTTTTTCAAACATGCTCTATGCAACGCAATCGCAGAATTTATTTTGCGGGGTATTCCTATGTTGTATTTAAGAAAAATAAAATATCATGTATTCGTTGCCATTTTGTCTGCTTCACTAATTTTCCCAGTGATAGGAAATGAAAAGCAAAGCCCGGAGCTTCTCGCCTGGTGGGGAACCATTTATCCCCAGTTCTGTTTTATGGAGAATCCAGATGAGAATGAGAAAGAAGCAGCAAAGCCGAGAATTCATTTCTGGATTATGGAGACTTTCCAGAATCTGGTAAAGCGATGATGCTATTGCTAAATTTTGTCTGGCAATCTGCACGCTCCACTTTGCGGTATATTTCACCCGAATTCGGTTGTCGTAGCTAGTGCCGGGCTTACAAGTGCTTGCAAGCCCGGTGCTTTGGTGTTAAAATGGGGGAACAGAATGGAAGAAATATAGAATTTGGAGATAGATGAATGAAGATAGACCGAGACGCCCCTGTAGGCGTATTTGATTCCGGTATCGGCGGACTGACTGTTGCCCGCGAGATCATGCGGAATCTTCCGTCAGAAAAAATCGTATATTTCGGGGACACCGCCCGTGTTCCATATGGAAGCAAATCCAAAGAGACTGTTATTCGCTATTCCCGCCAGATCATCCGTTTTCTGGAAGAGCAGCAGGTGAAGGCGATTGTAGTTGCCTGCAACACTGCCAGTGCGTTTGCCTTGGATGCAGTAAGGGAAGAATTTGATATTCCTATTTTAGGTGTGATCGAAGCTGGTGCGAAGGTAGCTGCGCAGGTTACCAGAAACAAGCGTGTAGGTGTCATTGCCACAGAGGGCACCATTGAAAGCGGAACTCATGCCAAGGTTCTGAAGCAGATTGACCCGGAGATTACGGTAATCGGCAAGCCCTGTCCCTTGTTTGTTCCTCTTGTAGAAGAGGGATGGACACACGATCCAGTGACAGTGGAGGTTGCCAGCAGATATCTGAAAGAGCTTCAGGAAAAGGATATTGATACACTGATTCTTGGATGTACCCATTATCCTCTGCTTCGTTCCACTATTGGACAGATCATGGGGGAGGGTGTTCAGCTGGTGAATCCGGCATATGAGACAGCTCTTGAGCTTGGAAAGCTTCTGAAGGAGCAGAATATGCAGAGTACAGGCCAGGGCCAGTCCGATTTCCCATATCGCTTTTATGTAAGCGATTTAGCGGAGAAATTCAAAGGTTTTGCGAACTCAATTCTGCCGTTCGATGTAGAGAAAACACAGAAGATTGATATTGAAAAATATTGACAGCTACATGTAGAACCTGGAATCAATACTATTAGCAGAAGCTTAGGTAATTATACAAAAGAAAACGAATCTGAATTCAATTCAGATTGCACTGTTAGAAAGAAATGGATAGAAAATCATGGAAAAAGAAGTTTTAATTCATGTGAAAGGGTTACATATGATGGACACCCCGGAAGGGGATGAGCCGATTGAGATTGTGGTTCCGGGAGAGTATTATTTCCGCAATGGCAGCCACTATCTTCGTTATGAGGAAATGCTGGAGGATCACGGAGATCCCACAGTAAATTATATCAAGATTTCCCCGAAAGGAATGGAAGTTCGCAAGAAGGGCCAGGTAAATACCCACATGGTATTTGAACAGGGCAAGCGCAACATGGCGTTCTACACGACTTCTTTTGGAACCCTGGAAATGGGCATTTCCGCTACCAATCTGGAACTGAAAGAGAGCGACAGCCGCCTTGATATGAAGGTGAATTATTCCCTGGATTTAAACCAGGAGCATGTGGCAGACTGTTGTCTGGATATTCACGCACAAGGCAAAAGTGCCGCAGGATTTGTGCTGTAGGAAATAATGAAGCCAATTTCCCACAGGTGGGGTTTTCAAGATAATAAAACAGACCAAACTTAAAGATATCAAAGTAGACGAAAGACAAGCAGCAAAATTTGTTCACAAAAAACTACAGCCAGAAATCTCTTCAAAAATAGAAGTGCTTTCTGGCTGTATTGTTATATTGCAGTATTGTTATTTTTTTCCCTGGCTGTATTTGCAGCAGCTTTCGTTGTCTCTGTGGCTGCAGTCGCAGCAACTGTGTTCACTGTTTCAGCAGCTCCGTCCGAACCCGCCTTCGCCGTCTCCGTCTGCGCCGGCATTGGAATCAAAATCTTCAAATGAAACCAATGATCATTGGCGCTCACATCCACCGCGCCGCCATATTTCTGAGCAGTATACTGCACACTTTTCAGTCCATACCCATGGAACTGCGCATCCTTTTTGGTAGTTTCCGGAAGCCCGTTCCCCAGCTTCATATCCCCTTCATAATAATTATCGAACAGAATAATCAGGAAGTTCTTTCTGGCATGCGCATTAATATGGATCAGCCTTTTCTCTTTATCTGGAATCTTCAGCTCGCATTCTATAGCATTGTCCAGCGCATTTCCAAAAATAGAACTGATATCCATCGCATTCATAAAATCAAAAAGTGTACCATCAATAACGCTGGTCATGGTAACACCATGCTTCTGGCAATACAGTGTCCTCAAAGTAAGCATAACATCCAGCACATTATTTCCGGTTTTATTCTGTGCCTCGTAATTCTTCAGCTCTTCTTCCATTTGATTCAGATAAGCATTGCGCTTGTCCATATTTTCCTCTGCACGCAGGGCAATGATGTGATACTTCAGATCGTGATACTTGTAGTTGATCAATTCCACTGCCTCACGGGCCTGCTTATACTGTGCATACTGATTGTGAAGAAGATTCTGGACACTTTCCAGCTCATAACGCACGCGAAGATCCATACGCTGCACATGGTAAGCATACATAATGGCAACGCCTCCCAGATCCACCAGGGTTCTTACGTTATAAATCTGGTCAGAGTAATTTCCATAAAAAGGAAGATCAGGAGCTACAAATCCAAGGTTGCTCATGCAGAAAACAGCCAGTCCGATAATGACATAGGAAGCCAGTTCCTTGCCAGTAATATTTAAGGCCTGTTCCTTTGATTGGTAGCGGCTGTATAATCGCTCACATATCCCAAAAAGAATGGTATAGCAAACAATCAGAATCAGAAGACTGCTTCCTGTGGGGGTGGGAGTAAGTGGAACATTTGGATGGAAAAACAGATCCACCTGCCATTCAAACGAAGCAACAAATTCTGCAATTACGAAAGAGCGTATGGTGTAATAAGCGGCATCTCGCCAGTTTACATCTGCACACAGATAAATAAAAGCATACATCATAAGTCCGGCAGCTGACATACATAAGATCCAAAGTAAATCATCCAGTCCTGGAGTTAGATAAAGAAAAACAGATTGTAGGAATAAGATTCCTATGGAAATAAGTACGAACCTCCTGGTATTCACACGATGCTTCACTTCCCGGAGACACATCATACAGGCCAGCCACTCTGCAATTGCAGTATAAAGTCTTGGTATATTCGGAGATATGGATAATGGTGACATATTAATTTTCTCCCCAATATTTGGTAAGATCCTGAAGGAATGCATTCTGGCGCGGGCGGCTTAACTGCAAGCTCTCGCCTTTGACTTGAGCACATTTGTCCTGGATTCCATCTACGTGTGCCAGATTGATCAGATAGCTTTTGTTTCCACGGGAAAATCCATAGCTTGTGAGTGCTTCTTCCGCTGCATTCATAGTTCCGGAGGCTGTGTAAACTCCGGTGCAGGTGTGATAGATCAGATTATGTCCCTGGCTTTCGATATAGTAGATATCGGAGGTATCAAGACGAATAATTCCGCCCTTCACAGGAATTACAACATAATTGCTGCTTCTGTGCTTCAGCTTGGAAATTGCCTGATTGAGGCGTTCCTTGAATGCGAAATAGGAGATCGGCTTCAGAATATAGTCCATAGCCCCCACCTTGTATCCCTGTATTGCATACTGGGTCATATTGGTAATAAAGATAATGACAACGCTGGAATCAACGCTGCGGATCTCTTCTGCGGCAGTCATGCCGTTTACGAATTTCATTTGGATGTCCATCAAAATAATATCAAACTGAGATTTATATTTGGAAGTGATCTCATCTCCATCCCGGTATACGGTTATGTCAATTTCTTCATTAGAACTTTTCTGGTATTCCTGAAGATATTCCGTTAACTGCTGTACGTATTGTTCTTCATCTTCCACAATTGCAATTCTGATCATATATTTTTTCCTTTTCTGTTCGTATAAATATAATAAAACCAGAGTGAAAAATGGTTATCTGGTTATTCTTTATCAGATGTTATGTTCATGCTTTTTCCTATTATATATAGTTTACGCAGGGCGTGCAAGTGGTAAAAACCAGCCAGCCCTTTTAACATCATAGTACAATTGCAAAATGAATGAAATTAGAAATAGTGCACAAAAAACAAACCACACAAATGTGCACAATAAACAAAAGACATAACTAACCAACCGGGACTTCTAACAATTAATGCAAAAAAACAACAATTTGTGCAAGAAACGTAAGGGATGAATTGATTTGTGTTATATTCTTGTCACAGCGAAGAACAAAGAGATGTTCTGAGAAAAAGGAGGACAAAGATATGAAACAGAGAACCAGACGTTTGATGGCGTTAATGCTCACTGCAAGTATGGCAGCAACTGGCGTTGCAGTTCCGGTAGCAGCTGCAGACGATCCATACAAACAGGCTGAAGCAGCCGCAGATGATCCGTACAAGCAGGCAGCAGCCGCAGATGACGATCCATACAAACAGGCAGCAGCTGCAGATGATGATCCGTACAAACAGGCAGCAGCCGCAGACGACGATCCATACAAACAGGCAGCAGCCGCAGATGATGATCCGTACAAACAGGCAGCAGCTACAGATGATCCGTATAAGCAGGCAGCAAATGCAGATGATCCATATAAGCAGGCAGCAACAGCTACAGATGATCCGTACAAGCAGGCAGCAAATGCAGACGATCCATACAAACAGGCAGAGGCAGCTTCTGATGCAACAGATGCAATTGGCGGAATCGTTCCAAGTGCAGATGCAAAATATACAATCTCTGTTACAGAAGACGGCTGGATCAAGGTTGAGAACGAAGATGGAGATACTCTTGGTCTGGCAGCTGATTCAGCAGTAAAACTTCTTGAAGTTGACGGCTATGCATTCAAGGATATGAACCAGAACGGTGAGCTTGATAAATATGAGGACTGGAGACTTTCCACAGAAGAGCGTGCAGCTGATCTGGTTAACCAGATGCAGGGCGAGGAAATGGCAGCAGTCCTGACACATGGTGGCTGGGGCGATTTCACAACAGAGCCTCTTGCAGAAGATGATGGTTCTTATACTTACCTGATGCAGGGCGGACGCGGTGGCGTTACCCGTAACATTAAACAGGGCGGAACTGCTCATGCAAAATGGGCAAACGCAATTCAGGCAGTTGCAGAGCAGAGCTTCTACGGAATCCCGGCTATGATCTCCATTGACCCGGCTAATATTTCCGGTCTTGTTGAGACTCTTTCCCTGGCATCCACAATGGATACAGAGCTTGCAGCTGAAATCGGCCAGGAAACAGCAAAAGAATATCGTGCAGCTGGTGTGAATGCACTTCTCGGACCGCAGGTTGATATCGCTTCCCCGATCATGTATCGTGCAGGCGGCACATACGGTGAGGATCCGCAGCTTACACTTGACATTGCTACCGCATATATCAATGGAATGCAGTCCACATATGATGAGAACGGTGAAGACCTTGGATGGGGCGATGAGTCCGTATACTGCTTCACAAAGCATTTCTCTGGTGACGGTTCCACAGAAGGCGGACGTGATGACCATGCAAATGGCGGACGTTACGCAGTATTCCCAGGAAACAATCTGGAAGCACAGCTGATCACATTCTTTGATGGTGCATTCAACCTTCCTGGAAAAACAGGCTCCACAGGTATCATGACACAGTATGGTATTGATGTTGACGCTGACGGAAACCCATACGGCGGAGAGTGGGCTGGTGCTTACAATACATATCTGAACGGTATGCTTGATGAGGCTGGCTTCGATGGCCTTAAGATCACTGACTGGGGTGTATATCAGTTCGCTGGTGTTTGGGGAGCTGAAGACCTTGAAGAAGCTGACCGTATCGCAACAAGCTGGGAAAATGGTGTAAACCTTCTTGGCGGATACAGCGATATCGACAATGCAAAGGCAGCTTATGGTGTTCTTGTTGACCGTGACGGCCAGGACAAAGCTGATGAGATCATGCGTGCAGCAACAGAGAAATTCGTTACTGTAATGATGAACCTTAACACATTCGAGAACCCATATGTAGATACAGCTTATGCTGATACAATCATCACAACAGACGGCTCCAGCGACTTCGCAAAAGAAGGCCAGAGAGAATCCATCGTTATGCTTAAGAACGACGGAACAATCAGCGCTGACGGTGCTGCTTCTGAGAAACCAACCGTATACGTACCATATGTATACAACACAGGATGGAGCGCAACCTGGATGCGTGGTATTGCTGATGGAACTCCAACATGGACTCCGGGAATGGATATTGACAAGCTTAGCCAGTACTTCAATGTTGTAACAGATACCCTTGGCGATCCTACCGGTGAGGCAGACGCTGAAGGAAATGCAACTTATACAAAAGATGACCTTACACGTGCAACAGCAGACGAGATCGCAGCTTGCGACTATGTACTTGTTGGTATGACAAATGCATATGCTCCTTCCTATGAGTCTCATATGTCAGGCGCATTCGGCGGCGAGCCGGTTGCTGATGATGTTGAGGAGGTTTGGTATCCGGCATCTCTTCAGTATGGCGAGTACACAGCTGATACAGCTCGTGAAGTTTCCATCGGTGGAAAAACTCTTGAAGACGGAACAAAAGAGAACCGTTCTTATAAGGGCGTAACAGCACACGAAGTTCCAAACTATGGCGATCTGGAAGCTCTTCAGTATGCAAACGAGAACGCAGGTGATGTTCCGGTAATCGTTTCCATGAAGATGGAGCGTGGAATGGTTTGGGATGAGGTTGAGCCTCTTGCAGACGTAATCCTTGTAAACTACAACCAGCAGCGTGAGGACATTGTAGCAGAAGTTATCCTTGGACAGACAGAGCCAACTGGTCTCCTTGTATTCCAGCAGCCTGTAAACATGGAAGCTGTTGAAGCTCAGCTTGAGGATGTTCCTCGTGATATGGAATGCTACACAGATGCAGCAGGAAATACTTATGACTTTGCATTTGGTCTTAACTGGTCCGGAAAGATCGATGATGACCGTACAGCTAAATATACAGCAGAGCCTCTTACAAAGGTACAGAACTTTGATTACTCTGCATATGAAGCAGCAAACAAATAAATAAAATATTAAGCTAAGCCTTGGTCAATGCTTAGTATGGCCCGGCAGAGAGAAATCTTTGCCGGGCTTTAAATTTACGTAAGATAACAGTTTAATCGAAAAGCAGATGCTTGGCTGGCTGTCGCAGACAATTCATGCAAAAACACAACAATTTGTGAAGTAAAGTCCTATATAATACGAATTTATGGTAAAATTTAAGTTAAAAGTAACAACCGCCAATGAGCCATATTTTTATGGCCGCGTGGATAAAATGAAGGAGGAGAAAAATGGTTGATTTATTAGTAAAGCTTCTTGGACCAACCCTGTACAATCTCGGTGTCAGTGAAGCGGATCTCATCTCTTACCTTACACAGCTGGAAGGCTATATTTATGCAATTATTGCCGCAGTTGTTGTATTGGTAGCTGTGATGTTCCTTGCTCACTTTGCGAAAAAGGGATTTCGCTGTGCAGTTCGTCTTGAAGCATTCATGGCATTTCTTACTGCTATCCTGATCATTGTGAATTCCATTTGCTATGGTCCGATGTATGCAAACGTTTCAGGTTTCCTGAATGCATCAAAAGCAGAATTCTCTGAGGAGACAATCCAGCAGAGCAAAGACACAATTGAAAAAGTAGGAGAAGAAGGTATGGTTCTTGTAAAGAACGATGGTCTTCTTCCGTTATCTTCTGATGTAACAAACCTGAATGTATTTGGCTGGGATTCCACCTGCCCGATTTATGGCGGAACCGGTTCTGCCGGATCTCATTCTGATGGAAACGTGAGCATTCTGCAGTCTCTTCAGGATGCAGGCTATAAAACAAATGAAACACTTTCCAATATGTACACAGAATACTGTGCAGAGCGTCCGACTATTTCCATGTCCGCTCAGGACTGGTCACTGCCGGAGCCAAATATGAAGCATTACACAGACGATATCATGAACGAAGCAAAAGACTTCTCTGATACCGCAATGGTTGTACTTGGACGTCCTGGCGGTGAGGGTGCAGACCTTCCTACCAACATGAGCGCTGTTATCAACGGCACTTACAATCAGGGACTTGCAACCTCCAATGCACCTGCAAACTGGCGTTACATGAATGCAACCTATACAAACAACGGTTCTTATGATGATTTCGAAGAGGGCGAATCTTATCTGGAGCCTTCTGTAACAGAAGAACAGCTGATTGAAAAGGTTTGCTCCGAATTTGACAATGTAATCGTTGTAATCAATGCAAACAATACAATGGAGCTTGGCTGGGTTGATAACTATGAGCAGATCAAATCTGTTATCCTTGCTCCTGGAGCCGGAGAGACTGGTTTCACAGCACTTGGTGAAATCCTGAACGGTACTGTAAACCCATCCGGAAAAACAGCAGACACTTATGTTAAGAATCTGCTTTCCACACACTACATTAACAATATCGGAAACTTCCCATACACAAACGTAGATGATCTGAAAGCACAGGCACTTGCAGCAGATTCTTCCTACAAGGGAAATGTTTCTTTCGTAAATTATGTAGAGGGAATTTATGTTGGTTATAAATTCTATGAAACAGCTGCCGAGGAAGGTCTGATTGACTACGAAAGCAGCGTGCAGTATCCATTTGGATATGGTTTAAGCTACACAACTTTTGATAAGACAATGACAAACTTCAAGGACAATGGAGATACCGTTTCCTTTGATGTTGAAGTAACCAATACAGGCGATGTTGCCGGAAAAGATGTAGTAGAAGTTTATTATACTCCTCCGTACACAAACGGTGGTATTGAAAAAGCATCTGTAAACCTTGTTCAGTTTGAGAAAACAGAAACACTGGAGCCTGGAAAATCCCAGACACTTTCCTTTGAGATTGCAAAAGAGGACATGGCTTCCTATGACTCCAGTGAGATCAAAGTAGCTGGCGGCGGATATATCCTGGAGGCAGGCGAATATACAATTTCTGTTCGTTCTGATTCCCATACTGTAATTGCAGAAGAAACCTTTACAGTAGACGAGGACATCGATTACAGCACAGAGGGACGTTCTACAGACAAGACTGCTCCGGTAAACGTATTTGAAGATTATACACAGGGTGACTTCATCCAGCTTTCCAGAGCAGACGGCTTCAAGAATGCCGGAGCTTCCTGGGCTGCACCTACAGCAGAAGCAGCACAGATGTCTGATGAGCTTCGCGCAGAAGTAGAAGCAAACACATTTGGTATTTATGACAGCACCAAATATGACAACGCAGATGATAAGATGCCGACTCTTGGTGCTGACAATGGTCTTACCCTCTTCGATCTGAGAGGCGTGGATTATGATGACGCAAAATGGGATGAGCTTCTCGATCAGCTTACTTACGAAGATATGGCTACCATGATCAATGTTGGTGGATGGCAGACCGCAGAGGTTACATCTGTTGGTAAGATCGCAACATCTGACTGTGACGGACCTGCCGGTCTGAACAACTTCGTAACCAAGACCTATGGTACTTCTTACCCGACAGAGGTACTGCTTGCACAGACCTGGAACAAAGAGCTTGCCCGTGAGGTTGGAGAATCTATGGGTCAGGAGTTCTCAGATGTTAAGAACTATGGATGGTACGGACCTGCTATGAACACACATCGTTCCGCATTTGCAGGACGTAACTTCGAGTATTATTCAGAGGACGGCGTACTTGCCGGATATCTGGCTATGAACCAGGTAAATGGTGCAGTAAGCAAGGGTGTATATCCATATGTTAAGCACTTCGCAGTAAACGATCAGGAGACAAACCGTGAATCCTTCCTGCTTACCTTTGTTTCTGAGCAGGCAATGAGAGAAATCTACCTGAAACCGTTTGAAATTTGTATTAAAGGCTTAGAGGGCGGCTCTATGGCTGTGATGACATCTTATAACTGGCTTGGAAGCGTTCCGGCTTGTGCAAACTCTGACCTGCTTCAGACCGTTCTTCGTGATGAGTGGGGATTCCGTGGCATGGCAATCACAGACTATGACGGATCCTATGGATACATGATTTCCGAGAACTGTGTAAGAAACGGAAATGACCTGATGCTTGGATATGGCAATGCAGCATCCAATCAGTTCCCGAATCAGAGCGCAACAGGAACACTGGCAATGCGCAACGCATGCAAAAACATCATGTATACAATTGTAAACAGTGGTGCATATGCAGGAGATGAGAATCCGGTTGGCGGAAAATCCAATATGGATAAGCTCTTCATGAAGGTCAATGTAACAGCTGGTGCTGTAATCGGCGTGATTGCAATTCTTGTACTGGTACGTGCTCTTCTTAAGAGAAAGAAAATGAAAGCAGCAGAAGCTGAAAACGCTGCGAAATAAAATCGGTTTATAATGAGAGGCTGGCGCAGATAATGCGCTGGCCTCTTTTGGAAAGGAGACATATGAAGACAAAGAAACTATTGAGACATTCTCTGTTTTTTCTGCTTCTTTTTGCAGGGGGAAGCACCGTTCTGGCACAGGATACTAAAGAGGAAAGCACTGTCTGGGAGCAGGACTGTGCAAAGGAAAGTACTGTAAATCCGGGGGTAGGAGGCTTTATTACAAGCCTTCCGCTGGATCCTTCATATGCGGAAGAATGTAAGGAACAGGGGACAGTCGAAACATTGACATATACCTGTCATTCCTATGCACTGGAGGCGGTCACAGGAGAAAGCAATATTATGCTTGAGAAATCTGTGAATGTATATCTTCCATACGGATATGATGAAAATCAGGAATATGACATACTTTATCTGCTTCATGGAACCGGAGGCTTCGAGGATTACTGGATTGGAGATAGTTCCACCGGAAAGGTGACCTGCAATATGCTGGACAATATGATAGAAGCAGGAGAGTGTGAACCTGTGATTGTGGTTTCCCCAACGTACTATTCTCCAACAGAAGAGATGGGGTACCGGAAAATGGATCCAATGGAACTGTTTAATAATGAGAAGGATCCTTATGCGGACCAGTGGCCTATGTATTTCTGGAAAGAGCTGCGAAACGATATTATTCCTCTGGTAGAATCCACCTATTCCACTTATGCAGGAAAAGATGTAAGCGAGGCGAAGCTTCAAAAGACAAGAGATCACCGAGGATTTGCAGGATTGTCAAGGGGATCAAAGACAACAGTGAATTCCGGAATGATGCACTGTGCAGATCTGTTTGCTTATATTGGCTCTTACTCCGGTGCATGGGCAGATGTGGAAGCGTTTAAGGAGATTCTGGAGTCAGAGGAATATAGGAATTGTGATTTTAAGTATTGGTACAATGGAAACGGAACAGAGGATTTTTCCCTGGAAAATCACGAAGAATTTCTGAATGAAGTTCTGGAAAAAATGCCGGATCGCTTTTCCCTGGATAAAAATGTGGCGTGGGTGGTGTTTGATGGAGGCGGTCATGCCTATAACTGCTGGATTGCAGATTTGTATAATTCATTGCTTGTTTTCTTTAAGAAATAGAATTGGAAATTCAGAATCGGATACCGCCTGAACGTAATCTGTAGGGTTTTGAGCGTGGGATGCTGTAGCTTTTTTCCAGGTTTCATTTTACAATGTAAGAAGATATAAATTTGCAGAAAGTAATTTAACGATCAAATAAATCTGGAGGAAATGAAAATGGAAAACACATTTTGGATCTGGTATCCGGGAGATTTTGAATTATATCATGCAATGAAGCAGAATTTCAGCCGTGTGGAGAGAGGCTTTGGCTGGCCGGCATTCTGGAAGAGCGAGGGCTTCCGCAACCGTGTGGCTCTTCGCCGCGTTTATGAACTGGAGCAGGAGACTAGCTTTACCGTATTTTCCAATGCAGTGGGCCACGTACTGGTAACCTGGGAAAACGGAGAGAAGAAATATCCATTTGGAAAGAAGATCACAGCAGGTCCCGGAAAGGTGAGAATTTCCATTCATGCAGGCTGTGTAGAGGCTTTTCCATGCGCTTATGTGCAGGGTGAGGTGATTCATTCTGACAAGTCCTGGACTGCTGAGGATTATTCCCAGCCTGCAGTTCCGGTTGGGGTATGCAAGTATTTCACCAAGCCGGAGCAGGATCCAACTGTTTGGGAATACACAGAAAAAGAGTGCAAGCCTGTAAACATTACAGAGGTAAACGGCGGTGTGCTGGTTGAGTTTGAGACAGAGCTGACTGCAGCTGTTTATGTAAATGACAAAAAGGGCAGCGATAAGGTTTATGAGGTTTTCTGCGGAGAGTCTGAGGATGAGGCTCTTGATCTGGAGCATTGCTATTACAGCTGGCAGCCGGATCCGGTTACAAAGAGATGCCCATGCTGTGCAGTACGTTTTGCGTTTATCCCAGACTGCAAGGCTGAGGATGTGGAGATTACCGCATTTTATCAGTATGTGGATTTCCCGAAGCGTGCTTCCTTTAAGAGCAATGATGAGAAGCTGAACAAAATCTGGGATGTGGCAGAGCATACCTTCCGTCTCTGCAGCGGAATCTTTTTCCTGGATGGCGTGAAGCGTGACAAATGGATCTGGTCCGGCGATGCTTATCAGAGCTTTTTCGTAAACCAGTATCTGCTGGCAGACCCGGATATTGACCAGAGAACCCTTCTGGCACTTCGCGGAAATGATCCAATGACCAGACATATCAATACCATTATGGACTATTCCCTGTTCTGGGTTCTGGGCGTGCTCTATCATTATGAAGTGTACGGAGATCTGGAATTCGTGCGTCAGGTTTATCCGAAAATGTGCTCTCTTATGGAGTTCTGTGAGGGACAGCTGGATGAGAACGGTTTCCTTGTGGGAAGAGAGAATGACTGGATCTACATTGACTGGGCAGACATGGACAAGACAGGCGCCCTTTGCGCAGAGCAGATGCTGTTTGCTGCATGCTGGCAGGCTATGGCGAAGGTAAGTGATGCCCTTGGGGAGAAAAATCCGGAATACACTGAGAAATATGAGAAGCTGATCAGCCAGATCCGTAAATTCTACTGGGATCAGGAGAAGGGCGCATTTATTGATTCCTTTGAATCCGGCAAGAGAAATGTGACCCGCCATGCCAACATTTTTGCGATTCTGTTCCATATTGCAACAGCAGAAGAACAGGAGAAGATTCTGGAGAACGTGATTAAGAATGATGCCATTCCGGCGATTACCACACCGTACTTCAATTTCTTTGAACTAGATATGCTTTGCCAGACCGGAAATCTGGAGTTCGTGCTGAATAAAATGCGCAGCTACTGGGGCGGTATGCTGGAACGCGGCGCGGTAACCTTCTGGGAAGAGTTCGACCCCAAGGCGCCTGTGGAAGAGCAGTATGACATGTACGGCGACCGCTTCGGCAAGAGCCTCTGCCACGCCTGGGCCGCAAGCCCCATCTATTTCCTGGCGAAATATTTTATGGGCCTGAAGTTCACCGCAGTTGGCGGAAAGGCATTCGAGCTGGAGCCTCACACTGAGTTCTTCGACAGTTTCGACTGCACCCTCCCTGTAGCAGACGGCCAGGTTCACCTTACCTGGGACGGAAAAGACCTGAAGGTAGAGACAAACGCCGAGGGCGGTGTGCTGAAGGTGAATGGGGAGTGCAGGAAACTGGAAACAAGCCTGTAATATTTGAGCCGTTTTGAACCTGGAAAAAGTCAGTTTCGAGCGATAAATTGGTCATAATCGGGTAACATGCAGAAAAAAACATATGCTATGCTTTTTACCGCAAAGGGAAAGATTCCTGGTCAGCAGGATTACCGCAGCGGTAAAAGGAGGACATTGAATATGAAGAAAAAGATAATAGCATTGTTTTTGACCGGTGTTATGCTGGTTGGCACAAGTGTGCAGGCACAGGCAGGAAGAATCGTAAAGCCTATTGATGAGCAGCTGGCAGAGAGAAAAGTCATTACAACTCCGCAGGAGAGAAAAATCCGTTTGGGAGAGGATGGAAAACCAAGGGTTATCATTACTTCTGACCTGGAAGTGGATGATATGAATTCCTTTATTCACCAGAGTCTGTTTTTTAATGAAATTGATCTGGCTGGAATCGTGGTGTCCGGATCTTTCTGCCACTTTACCGGAGACGGCGAGCATACCCAGGGAGAGGTAATGGACCACATCCAGAACCGGGAAGAAGGAGCTCTGGATATGACTGAGTTCCGTGCGCAGCCGCTTGACTGGCTTTCCAATCTCTGGAACAATGAATATGCAGAAGCCTATGAATATCTGTCTCAGAATGCGGAAGGTTATCCTACCCCGGAATATCTGACCAGCATTACCAAAATCGGAAATGTGCAGTTTGAGGGAGATGTGAGGGAAGATACAGAAGGCTCTGATCTGATCAAAGAGGCAATTCTGGATGATGATGAAAGAAGCCTTTACATTCTTTCCTGGGGCGGCTTTAACACCGTGGCAAGAGCGCTGCTTTCCATCTATGATGAATATTCAGAGACAGACCAGTGGGATGAAATTTATCAGAAGGTGTGTGACAAGGTCCTTATAAGCGGAAACGGACAGGACTTTACATTCACAGACTATATCGCAGACAAATATCCGGATCTTGTAATGGCATCTGGCAATTGCGGATATGCGGGATATTCAACAGCAATCAACGGACAGGCAGATGCACTTTACACATTCCAGGCTGACTGGTTGAAAGAGAATATCAAGTTTGATCACGGTTCTCTGATGGGAGTGTACAAACTGGTCAATGACGGACAGCATCTTGAAAATGAAGAAGATAAGTATCAGTTCGGGGAAACCAATATCGTTTACGAGAAAGAATATAACGATTATGACTTTATTGCGGAGGGCGACAGCTCCAGCATTATCGGTCTGTATTCCTGCGGACTCCGTGGTTTTGAAAATGGTGCCTTCGGAAGCTATGGCGGAAGATATTCTTATTACACAGCCAGCGGAGAGGATGCGGGATACCCGTCTACATTATCCGGCGGTGTAGTTCCCGGACAGTATGTAAATCCGGAGACAAACAATATTGAGAAATATAATCCATACCTGTTGGATTTCCAGCTTGAATGGGCTGCACGTGCTGACTGGTGTGTAAATACCTATGAAAACTGCAACCATGCGCCGGTTGTAGAAATGGACGAAAAAGATTTTACCGCGGCACCGGGAGAGACTGTTTCCTTTGCGGCAGCAGTCAGTGATCCTGACGGGGATGATTGTACAGCAACCTGGAGTACAGAGCCAACAGGCTGTGTATACAGCGGAAAAGATGAAACAATTTATAACTGGACAGCAGATAGCGCAGAAGGTTCCTTTACTATCCCGGAGGACGCAGCTTCCGGTGACTGCTTCTGCCTTACCTTAAGAGTTCAGGACAATGCGGATGCAGTGATGACAAGATATGCGCAGGTTATGGTGACGGTTGCCTGAGTGAGCATTTTTAATTTGAATAACTGAACATCTCAAATTCGTGGTACAATGTGAACAGGCAGTGTACCACGAATTTATTTTTTACAGGAGTTTCCAAAATTGAAAGAACGAATATCTCTGAATGTCAGGCTTTTTCTGGTAACCATGTGCATTGCGGTTCCAGTGATCGCAGCGCTTCTTTTTACAGGAATCCGGGAAAGAGAGTCTGCGAGAAATGAAAAAATAAACCAATTGCAGTCCGACGTGGAAATCGAAATGTCAGGAATTGATACACAGCTGAAATTCCTGAGAAACAGCCTGATCAATCTGGTAATGGATGATGGGGATTTCCGGCATATTGCATCAGCGAAGGAAAAGGACTCGGAATTCTGGCTTGCGAACCAGAGAGTTCTGGAAAAAATCAACAGTCAGACAGCAGATATGGATTCCGGGTTTACTGTGTTTGTATATTATCCGGAAAATGATGTTTTTTATAATTATATGAAGGACATTCAGGTCTCGGATTTTGTAAAAGAACAGGTGCAAAGCAAAGATTACATATCCCGGTTTAGCCAGTGGAGTACAGTATGGTGCGGCGAAAAAGCTTATTTATTTTTCATGCTGGATTACAACAATTATTATATTGGTGCCTGGAGTTCTTACGAAAATATTGCAGCAGATCTGCAGCAAAGCTCCGGGAATTTCCAAGATGGAGAAGGCGCAGAAAAATATCTGATCTGCGATGAAAATGGACAGGTGATGGTGCCGGATGAGGAGAAAGAAACCTGGCTGTCTTTTGGAGAAAATCTTTATAAAGACCAGAAACAAGACAGCTGGTATTATGCTGGAACCATCAGTGAGCTGGCAGATTTTTATCTTGTGAAAGAAATCAAAAAACAGGCATTGGAAAGCCAGCTTCCAGCAGTTGGAGGAGAAATTGCAGTGTTTGCTGCAGTCTTTATATTACTGTTTGCGGTGTACGGAATTTGCCTATATTTATGGATCCTGACCCCTATGGCGTACCTTCAGAAAAGTATGGATATTATCCAGAAAGGTGATCTGGATTACAGGATACCGGAGCTGTCGAACTGCAGCCGGGAATTCGATGCAGTGATTCAGGAGTTTAATTTTCTCATGGATCATATCAAAAACCTGAAGATCCAGATATATGAAGACCGTCTGGCTGGAAAAGAAACAGAATTACAGTATTTGAGCCGTCAGATCCAGCCCCATTTTATTCTGAATACATTGAATACCATTTATAATTACAGTGAAAATGATGTGAAAACAACAAAGCAGCTGATTCGCCTGACCTCTGGATATTACCGTTATGTTGTGAATGTAAATTCCAGATACGTGCAGCTGGGACAGGAACTGGAACACATTCAGGACTATCTGAGACTGCAGAAAATGCGTTACCCTAATGGGTTCGACTATGAGGTAAACTGCGAAGCGGCAATGAAGATTGTGCCCATTCCGCCGTTTATTATAGAAAGCTTTGTGGGAAATGCCATAAAGCATGGTCTGAAGCCTGGAGAGCTGACAAAGATTGAGGTAAATGTAAAACAGCTGGAAGAATTCCAGATTCTCATTCAGGTAAAGGATAATGGTACCGGATTTTCAGATGACAGCCTGGATGCAGTGGAGGAGTTTCTTGAGAAAGGAATTGTTTCAGAAGAATTGGGTGTAGGAATCCGAAATTCGGTGGCAAGGCTGAAACTAATTTATGGAGATAAGTGTGTGATCCATATTTATAATCAGGAGCCATCTGGTGCAGTGGTAGACATTCTGCTGGATTTACAGAAGCAGAAGGAAACATAATATCAAATCATGATTGTGCAGTTATTGCAAAAGAGGCAGTGATATATATAGAGCGAGGAGTGCCAAAAATATGGAAATGGAAATCAAAGCATTGCTTGTAGACGATGAAGAACAGTGTGTGAAAACACTTCAGGATGGGATTGACTGGAAGGACCTTGGCGTTGCGGAAACCTTCGGAGCGTACAATGCGGTTCAGGCCCGAGAAATCATGAAAGAGGAAATGATTTCCCTGATTCTCTGTGACATTGAAATGCCTGGGGAAAGTGGACTTGAATTTATTTCAAGCGTAAGGGAAAAAGCAGATCTGAATGACGAAAATATAGAATGTATTATTCTCACCTGTTATCCAGATTATAAATTTATGCGGAAAGCCATGCAGATTGGGTGCAGCGATTATCTGATCAAGCCTCTTGATACAGATGAAATGACAGCAGTTCTGGAAAAAGCTGTTGAAAAAATACAGAAAAAATTCCAGAAGGACGAAAAAGAGAAAAAGCTTTTTCCAGATACAATGAAAACTTCTTTTCCGGAAGGGCAGCAGAATATTATTGACGGGAAAGTGCTTCCCTATATCCAGGAACATTTTTCTGAGACGTTGACTGTCACGGAAATTGCGGATTATGCAGCGCTGAATGCTCAGTATATGATGCGGCTGTTTAAGAAAAGAACCGGGATTTCTGTGCTGGAATATGTTACAAACTGCCGCATGGAAAAAGCAAAAGAACTGCTTCGAAACACAGACTGGAACAATGAAATCGTTTCAGAAAAACTGGGATATGCAAGTTCCGGGTATTTTATAAAATTGTTTAAGAAAACTTTTAGCATGACGCCCAGGGAATTCAGAAAGGCATCAGATCTATGAGAAAAGGAAAAATACTGGCGGGTGCCGGGCTGGCACTTTTGAGTGCGGCAGTGCTTTGGGGGTGCCAGGACAGAGAAACGATTTCCCCGCTGGAAAATGGGGAAGCAGATGAAGTTTGTGAGATTGCCATCGAAAATCTGACGCTGGGCGCGAAATATCCGGACACAGAGGCAGTAGAAGAACTGATCAACGAAATTACAGTTCCGGCGATTTCCTGTAAAGTGAAAATCGTAAACTGCTTCATCGGAGATCATGCCAATATGCTGAAGAAAGCCAAAATGGGGATTCAGCAGCTGGATCTGGTGAATACAGGAACTACCACATCACTGTCTGATCTGGCAGCAGACGGCACTTTGATAGAGTTAAATGATCTTCTGGATAAATACGGCAAAGATCTTCAGGAAAAAGAAGGAGAGCTTCTGAAGGTTACCTCTTTAAATGGCAAAGTGTATGCTGTGTGTGCAAATCTGAATCCGGGCAGGGCATCTGGAATTGGTTATAACAAGGATCTTGCGGAGAAATATCATATAGAGGTTCCAGAACAATTGGAACTGCAGGATCTTACAGAAATCGGAAGGCAGCTGAAGGAAAAGAACACGGGCGTTTATCTGATTTCTTTCGGCAATGCAGGGAATGTGGATTCGTCTGCCTTTACTTCTTTGTTTGACGTGGAGGATTTGGGCGGGGATATGAATTATGGTGTGATTTTTAACCCGCTGAATAGTACGGAAATTGTGAATGCATATGCTTCTGAGGAATACCGTGATTTTTGCCGGACAATAAAGCTGTGGCGGGATGAGGGATATATACCGGAAGATTCTTTGTACAGCGGCGTGGATGCGCAGTCTATGTTTAATGAAGGGGAAATGTTTTTGCAATGGACAAGCGTGTCCACGGGAACCCTTCATCTGGTCAGTAAAAAGAGCCTGGATTTCGATGAAGTTTTGGTGGCAATGACGCCTAACCGGACAACCACTTCTCTTGTGCAGGAGTTTACCTGGGGAATTACCAGCTCCTGCAAAAATCCGGAAAAGGCTATGGAATTGCTGAACCTGATTTATACAAACAGTGATCTGGCAAATCTTCTGCAGAATGGCAGAGAGGGAACGGATTATGTAAAAACAGGGGAAAAGACTATTGCATATCCAGAAGGCAAGGATAACAGCAGTGTAGGGTATTCCAGCTATTTTACCTGTTATGGAGACAGTGACCAGGTGTATCAGTTTGGAGAAAATGGCACAGATTGGCGGGATTTCATGAAAAATTATTCTGAGGATTCCGAACCGTCCAGGACACTTGGTTATGTGTTTCAGACAGATCAGGTTGCAGCGGAGGTGGATGCGGTTTCCAGAGTGGTGAATGAGTACCGTCCGGTGCTGGAAACGGGAATGACAGAGGATGCGGATAAGACACTGAATCAGTTTCTGGAGGCACTGGATGAGGCTGGGATGGAAAAAATTATTGAGGAAAACAGACGACAGCTGGGTGTGTGGCTGAAGGAGCAGGAGAAAGAGTGACGGCATTGCATATGGGAAATGTAAAAGTCATTTTTGGATAAAAATCTGGTCATTATTGGACAACATAAAAATGTTTGTTGTGGTAAAGTAAAGGTAAAATGCAGAAGATAACTGGGTAAATTTTTTTAGAAGGAGAATATTATGCATAAGAAAAAATGGCTGTCAGTACTGATTGGAACTATTATTGGAACTATGAGTTTGCCTGCGTCTGTTTTTGCGGCGGATTCTGCTACGGCACTTCCGAAAACAGAGGGAAAGCCTCGTCTTCTGGTTACACAGGACGGGGAAGTGGACGATATGAACACATTAATTCATACGCTGCTTTATTCTAACGACATTGATCTGGAGGGAATCGTACAGACCAGTTCCAAACTGCATTACAGTGGGGATGATACTACAGAATCCCTTAGATGGATGGGAACTGACTGGATGTATGAATTTCTGGATGCGTATGCAGAGGTTTATGACAATCTGAAGATACATGATGAGGACTATCCTTCCCCGGATGATCTTCGTGCCATCACAAAAGTGGGAAATATTAAAAACGTAAGTGATACTTCCGAGGAGACAGAAGGATCAGAGTTGGTGAAAGAGCGGATTCTGGCAGAGGATGACAGACCCCTTTATATCGAGGTTGGCGGTGGTGCCAATACCGTGGCAAGAGCGCTGATGTCTATTGAGGAAGAGTATAAAGACCAGGATGGCTGGGAGGAGCTTTACAACCGTATCTGTGAAAAGGTGATTCTTTTTGCATGGGGAATGCAGGATGACTGCTATCTGAACTATATTCAGCCGAACTGGCCATCTATGCGTATGGTAGATGTTTCTGGTTCTACTCTTGCATATGGTTACAGATGGGCGACTCTTGAGGAGCTTTCCGATGAGTCCAGAGAAAAACTGAGCAGTGCATGGATGAAGGAGAATATTGAGCAGAATCTTGGTGCGCTGATGGATAAATATGTGACCTGGGGTGACGGCACATATCTGGAAGGAGAAGCAGATACCGATCAGTATGGTACCAATGAGGCACTTCTTGGAGATGACACGCTCTGGGTTGGACATGCTTACGAGCAGTATGATTTCCTTTCTGAGGGAGATTCCCCGGCATGGTTTGTGACCATTCCTAACGGGCTTCGCAGCCTTGAGGATTTGTCTTATGGCGGATGGGACGGTAGATACGCCCTGAAGGAGAATGATGAAAATCCGGATGTGCGTCTGTACCAGGCTGCCAAGGGGAATGAGAAGGGAATCGCGCAGTGGATTGCCGCAATCCAGAGTGATTTTGCCATGAGAGCGAAATGGTGCGTGACCGACAAGTATGAGGATGCTAATCATCTGCCAGAGGTTTCTGTGGAAGAGGGAATCGATCTGACTGCGAAAGCTGGAGACGAGATTACGTTAAACGGAACTGCAGTGGATCCGGATGGTGATACTACAACCTTCCGTTGGTATCATTATCCATATGGAGATACTTATGAGGAAGCTGAAGATGAGGATGGAAATCCGGTTGCCATTGAGGTGACAGCATCAGGTGAAAACCAGGAGACAGCTACTTTTACAATTCCGGAAGACGCCAAATCCGGTGACACTATCCATATTATCATGGAAGGCGTAGACGGCGGCGGAACCAATCCGGTAGCTTATCAGAGAGTGATTGTGACGGTGGAATAAAAAGAATATGAAGAAATAGGATATAAAGAAATTGGATATAAAGAAATAGCATTGGTTAGGGAGCTGGCTGATGCTATTTTTTTATGAAATAGAAAATTCTGCAAAGCCGAAGTTCTTGCTTATTTCGTGCCGAGTAATCAGCCGGACTTTTTCTGTAAAGGATGTTAAAAAATAGTGTTTTGTGTTGCAAAAATAAGATGAAAATAATATAATTGATATACAAACTCTTAAAGGTTTATAAAGTTCTTGCGTCTCCCGGTACTTTATGCTACGCTTATTTTACATCTCAGGAGTTTTCTATTTTATTCAGGCCGTTCGGCAAATAATTCCTGTGAAATAAGCAGAATAAAGAAGGTGGTGCACTTGGGTGTAAAAGACCAGGGACTACAGGAGTATTTAAGGGATAATGAGCGTTTCGCAGACCTTGTAAATGGTACTTTATTTGCAGGGAAGCAGATTATAGAAGCGTCTTATTTGAAAGAAGTACAAAGGAAAAAACGGGTTTCATGCCAATTGCAGACTATTGGCAGCAGTACACATAAGAGAAAGAGTTCGGATGAAAACGGCGTAAAATTTATATATCTGGAAAGGGAACGGGACTTTCTCCGCCTGTATGATAAGCCAGGATGCAGAGTGCTTCTGGCCTGTGAAGCCGAAAGCAGGGCGAACTATGAAATGCCAGTAAGATGTTTTACATATGACGGTGTAGAATATACGGATCAGCTGAAATCCCGGAAGAGAAACAGGAAAAGAGGAAAACACAGAAAAAGGCGTCCATTGGTGCCGGTTTTCCATCAGGTTCTTTACCTGGGAGAAACGCGTTGGCAAAGTAAGAAAAAACTGCAGGAAATGATGGAATCGTGGAGGTGAGAGACGTGTGTAAAGCATGGGACGGAGCAATGCAGATGTATGCGGATGAGGCGAGAGAAGAGATGAAGAAACAGCAAGCCGAAAAAAATCGCAGAGTGGTATCCAGAATGTTTTCAAAAGGCTATCCGCAGGCGGAAATCGCAGATATGTTAGAAATACCACTGAAAACAGTGAAAAGATGGTGTGCGGGATTGACGCCAGCTGCACAAAAATAGAGTGTGTATAATTAATACTGCTTTCCGCTTTTTGCATATTTAAAAAGAATATTAATGCTGAGGATGGAGGAAATCTTCATCCTCATTGTTTTGCACAAAAACAGGATACCTAATTTGTACAAAATAGATAAATGAATTTTGAATCTAAATTTCCTGTCGGTAGTTAGCGTATAAAAAAGTACTGTTCGCGTTTTTCATGCCACAGGGGCGGGGAAATACGGTACACTGTAGTCAGATTAAGAATGGAGTAAATCGGCTTTCAGATTTAGTGGTGTCTGCGTAAGCAGATATGTCCGCTTGGCGAGGAAGCTGGAAAAGGATAGAGAAGTCTGACGAAAAAGAAAGGAGCAGTTTACTGTATGCAGAAGATTGATTTTAATAAAGGATGGATGTGTAAATGTCTTACCCGCGATGAGGCGGCTTATCCGGTGACTTTGCCCCATGACGCCATGCTCAGCGAGCCGCGTACCCAGGAGAGTACCGGTGAGGGAAACATTGGATGGTACATCGGCGGAGATTACGAGTATACCAAGAAATTTACCGTGCCGAAAGAATATGAGAATCAGAAAGTCCTTATTGAATTCGAGGGTGTTTACCATAACGCTGAAGTCCACATAAATGGAAAAAAAGTAGCAGGCCGTCCATATGGATACACCAATTTCTACATAAATACAGATGGCTTTTTCAAATTCGGAGAAGAGAATGAAGTCAAAGTAATTGCTCATAATGCAGACCAGCCAAACAGCCGCTGGTACTCAGGAACAGGTATCTATCGTCCTGCATATCTGCATATTGGCGGTGAGAAATACATTCCTGTAAACGGAGTAAAAATCCGCACATTAAGCTATAATCCGGCACAGATTGAAGTTGCAGTAAAGACCTCCGCGCCAGGTGAGGTTTCTCTTGAAATTGAATTTGAGGGAAAAAGAGTCCTGACTGCGATTGGAGAAAGTAAAGCAGTAGCTGCACAGAATAATGAAACAAAAAATACATCTGCAGCTAGCGAAAAGCCTGCAAAAGAATATCAGGCAGTCTTTCTGCTGGATGTTCCAAACGCAAAGCTTTGGGATACGGAGCACCCGAGCCTTTACACCTGCAAAGCAGTATTCGGTGAAGATGAAGTAACTGAAACCTTCGGAATCCGTGAACTGGTATGGAATCCGCAGGTGGGTATGACCATTAACGGAAAGCGCGTAATCCTTCGCGGAGCATGCTTCCACCACGACAATGGCGTGCTTGGCGCATGTACATATCCAGAAGCAGAAGAGCGAAAGATGCGTATTTTCAAGGAAAACGGATACAACGCAGTCCGTTCCGCACATTACCCATGTTCTAAGGCACTTCTGGATGCCTGCGACCGTGTGGGAATGCTGCTGATGGACGAATACGTAGATGTCTGGTACATCCACAAAACAAAATATGATTACGCAAATCAGCTTGCCGGCTGGTGGAAACAGGATTTAAAGGATATGGTGGATAAAGATTTCAACCACCCAAGCGTTATCATGTATTCCACTGGAAATGAGGTAGCAGAGACCGCCCAGAAGAAAGGAATTGCCCTTACCGGAGAGATGACAAACTACCTTCACAGCCTGGATTCCACTCGCCCGGTAACCTGCGGAATCAACATTTTCTTCAACTTCTTAAGTTCCATCGGACTTGGAGTTTACAGTGATGATAAGGCAGAAAAAAGCGCCGAGAACGCAGAAAAGTTTGCTGCAGAGCAGGCTAAGAAAGCAGCCGCTGCGAAGCCCGAAAAGAAGAAAAAACCAGTTGGAAGTGAGTTTTACAATACCCTCGCCTGCCTGGTAGGTGACTACTTCATGAAGTGTGGCGCCACCCTTTATCCATGTGATCTGAAGACCAGGGATGCCTATGCAAACATGGATATTGCAGGCTACAATTACGGTATTTTCCGCTACAAACATGACCTTAAGAAGTACCCTAACCGTCTGATTCTTGGAAGCGAAACCTTCTGCAAGGACGCATACAGTTTCTGGGAAATTGCCAAGAAAAACAAGCGGATCATCGGTGATTTCGTGTGGGCTGGATGGGATTATATCGGTGAGGTTGGAGACGGCGCAGCCGAGTATTCCGACTATAAATTTGAAGATCCGTCAACCAGAATGACTGGAGGAAACGGACGAATTGACCTGAATGGAAAGCCTCGTGCGGAGGCAGCCTACACCAGAGTTGCTTTCGAAAGAGAGACAGGCCCGTTCATCGCAGTAGACCCTGTTTACCAGAAAGAAAAGCTTCGTCTCACTGGCTGGCAGCTGACCAAAGCACTGGAGAGCTGGGCATGGGGCGGCTGCAGCGGGGAGCCTGCAAAGGTTGAGGTTTATGCAAGAGCTGCTCAGGTTGAGCTGTTTATCAATGGCAAGAGTGTTGGCAAAAAGAACGTGAAAAAATGCCGCGCCAACTTTAACACAACCTATGAGGATGGCGAAATTACGGCTGTTTCTTACGATGAAAAAGGAAAAGAAATCAACCGCTATTCCCTGCAGACCGCTGGAAAAGAGACCATTCTACAGGTAAGACCGGAGGAGAAATCCGTGAAGCCAGAAGGACTTGCTTTCGTTCAGCTGCAGTACACGGATACAAAAGGCATCTGGAAGCCGATGGAGAAGCACAATTTGAAGGTGACAGTAGAAAATGGAATCCTAAAAGGCCTTGGCAGTCCGGCACCGTACGTAAAAGGGAACTATACAGATGATACGGTGGCAACTTATTATGGTGAGGCCATGGCAGTGGTACAGGCAGACGGAAACGGCCCTGTGAAGGTCACAGTGACAGATGAGACACGGTCTTATGTAGCCGAAATTCCATGTGAATAAATGAAATCACAGGTTTACGGTTGAGAGACTTGTAAACCTGTTTTCTAATAAGAAAAGAGGCAGATGAAATGAAGAAAAAAGGTCTTATGATAGGCGGAATTTGTCTTGCTGTGGTGGCAGGAATATTGGGATATAACCATGAAGCAGTTCGCGTGGTTTTTCATAATGTGTATTCACCTTCTGTGAAGCTGGATGAATCCACAGAATGGGATGGAGGAAACTCCTACGAGAAATTGCAGTATTCAGAGGTATCGGAAAACGATTATCTGGACTTATATGTGCCGGACAGTGACGAACCAATGCCCATGATCGTAATGGTTCATGGCGGCGGTTTTGTCTTTAATGACAGCCAGTCCAGACAGGCACAGCTGATGTATCGCTATTTCCGTGATCATGGATATGCATGTGCGTCCATCAACTATCGACTGGCTCAGGAAGCGGCATTTCCGGCAGGGGTGGAGGATGTGAAATCTGCGATCCGTTTTCTGCGTGCCAATGCTGAGAAATATGGATACGATCCGGAGCGTTTTGCTATTTGGGGAGAATCTGCAGGCGGCTATCTGTCCGTGATCTGTGGTGCTTCCAATGACGAAGAATTCAATAGTGTGCCGTTCATCGGAGAAGATGAGAATAATCCGGTTTCCAGTGAAGTACAGGTAATCCTGAACTACTACGGTTGCATGGAATTCGGAACCCAGGCAGCAGATTATAAGGAACTGAAAATCCCGAAAGTAGTTCAGTGGGCATCCGGTCTGTGGCTTACCGGTGCCATCAAGGATACTGGCTATAATGATGTGGAATCTTATTGGATGCGTAAGGATGTGAACACCCTTACCCAGGAGGAAAAAGATACCTACAGCCCCCTGTACTATATCCAAAAGAACCTTACCCCGGAAAACAGCCCAAGCGTGCTGATCTGGCACGGTGATGCAGACCTAAGCGTCCCCTACCTGCAGTCCGAGCGCCTGAACGAACTTCTCACAGAACAGATCGGTGCAGACAAGGTAGAATACAAGCTTTTCCACAATTACAAACACGCCGCCGACCAGCTCTACAGCGACGAGAATCTTGGAATCCTAAAAGAATATCTGGACACAAAATTAGCAAAATAAAACAAATATCTGGCAGAAAAGCAGAAATGCTCTATGCCAGATTTTTTTATTTTCCGATATCCCGGAAACTCCCTGAAAAAACCTTGGCGATACTTGAAAAAAATTGCTAACTTTGCTATGCTAATTCTAGGATGTGTTTACATGTGTGATTTACACGAAGGAGAGCTATGAGAATCGAAAAGAAACTATGGATTGCTCTGATTGTCTTTGGATTGTTTGCGGTTGGGTTTACTGGCTGGATTTTTAACCGCAGCATGGGTGGGGAGCGGGTGTCCTTTAATAATACAGTAAGGCTTGAAACGGAGGCTGATACGGCAGGAGAAATCAAGACCAAGAATCTGGTTCTGCCGGAGGAATTTGACATTCCGAGGTCGCTTTTGTTCAAGACCACCCATACGTCCGTGCAGATTCTGCTGGACGGAGAAGAAATTTATCAGTATGGACATGAGGAAAACGCTCCGAAATTCATGAAATCTCCAGGTTCCTGCTGGCATATTGCAGACATTCCCAAGAACAGTGCCGGGAAAGAACTGGAAATCCGTATACTCCCTGCATATTCCGGATATTATGGAAACAACATCAGCCTTTACCTGGGAACCAGAGGGGACTGCATCTTAAGGATCCTCAGCGACAGCCTGGGCATATTTATTATCAACTGCGGTATTTTATTCACAGGACTGGTAAGTCTGCTGCTCTATTTTTTTGCAATAAAAAGCAAAAGAAAAACCAAAGTAGAAGGGAAAAATGAGATCTTCCTGAACCTGGGAATCTTTTCTGTATTGATTGCCTTGTGGTCCTTGCAGCAGTGCGGATTTCTTCAGTTTTTGATCCCGGATGGAAGAACCCTGTACTATGTGGATCTGTTTACATTTTACCTTTTCCCGGTACCCTTTAACTTCCTTGTTTACGATATCTGCAGCAGCAAATACCGCAAGGGCGCATTGTATTTTCCGGTGCTTTATCTGGTGGATATGACGGTATCTGTGATCCTTCAGTGTGCCGGAATCGTGGACATGTTCCAGCTGCTCCCGGTAACCCATGTTCTCATGATATGCAACGTTATTTATACATTTGTGCTTATTCATTATGAGGCAAGGGTAGAAGAAAATGAGTCTGCAAGGGAGTTCACCTATCCCTTATATATTGTGCTGGGATTTGGCGTTGCGGAGCTTATTTTATACTATGCAAGACATTTTAAGACTACATCCATATTCCTTCCTCTTGGAACAATGGGATTTATTATTGCCCTGATCTGGATACAGGTGTCCCGCTTTTATGACCAGTATGTTGAGAAGCAGAAGGTTTTGTATCTGCTGAAGGTTGCCAACACAGATATGCTTACAGAAGCCATGAACCGAAATGCTTACGAGCACACCATCAGGCAGCTGGATGAACAGGCATCGCAGCTGCAGAAAACAGGCGTTGTGCTGTTTGACCTGGATAATCTGAAGGTGATCAACGATAATTTCGGACATGAGAAAGGTGACGAAGCCCTTAAGCTGTGCTACAACTGCATCCGCCAGGTTTTTAAAGAGGCACAGAACTGTTTCCGAATTGGCGGGGATGAATTCGCATATGTGTATCACAATGATGAGAAAGACCTGATCGCTGATCGTATAAAACGTCTGGACATATTGCTTGAAGAAGCAGCCAAAAAGGTCTCCTATCCATTAAGTGTATCCGTCGGATATGCTTATTATCTGCCTGATAAAGACCGTGCTTTTAAGGATATTGCGAAACGAAGCGATATCATGCTTTACCGCCGTAAGCGCAGGAAAAAGCTGAACCGTGCATGCATGGACACCGCAGCAGCCGGCATGGAAAAAATGCTGGCGCAGGAAAATGCAGAGGATATTTTCCAGGAAAAAGAGTACCAGGATATTACACCGGAGGAGCTTTGCAAAGTAATCGACCTGCTTAGCCCGAGTACAGATAATTACCTTTATCTGATAGATTTCAGAACGGATTTTTACTATATTGCACCTCAGGCAATGGAACGGTTCTGCATTCCGAAAAATGCTTTTCATGATGTGATGGAGTGTCACAGAGAGTTTGTATATGGACCGGATTATCCTCTTTTGAAAGCAGAATTTAAAGATCTGCTGAGTACAGACCGCAGTATTCACAATATGGAATACCGCTGGCTGGATCCCAAAAGAGAACCCATCTGGATTAACTGCAGGGGCTATGTTGTGCGGGATGAAAACATGAAGCCGCTGTACATGGTAGGCTGCATCAACGAGATCGGAGCACAGCAGAAAGCGGATAATGTCAGCGGATTATTGGGAGAAACCGGACTGAGAGAATATCTGAAAAAGCTGAAGCCGCCTTTTGAAAACGGATATTTGATCCGCCTTGGCTTGGACCATTTTAAAGAAATTAATGAGAATCTGGGATGGGAATACGGAGATCAGGTACTGCGTGAGACAGCAGTCTGCATTTCCGGCTGCATGTCAGAAAATCAGACGGTATACAGATTATTTTCCGATGAATTTATGATTCTGGATCTTTCTTCCAGGAGCGTAAAGGAGGTAAAGAAGCTTTACGATAAAGTGAGAGAATCTGTGAATCAGTTCATCAGAGATAACGAATATACTGTGATGTTTACAATTTCAGGAGGAATCCTGCCGCTGCATGCCATAGAAGAGATGGGGTATTCCGCAGCTATGAAGCTGACGGATTTTTCCCTGAATGAGGCCAAGAAGCTTGGAAGAAACCGCTGTTATGTATTTGAAGAAAAAGAATATCGGCAGTTCCTGCGAAGAAGCGAGCTGAAACAGGAACTGAGAAATGCAGTGATAAATGACTTTAAGGGATTTACCGCATTTTATCAGCCGGTATTTCGGTCAGAAACCGGAAAGCTTTATGGCGCGGAAGCGCTGATGCGTTTTATCTCAGAGAAGTTCGGAATGGTATCGCCTGCTGAATTTATTCCGATTCTGGAAGAGACGGGACTGATTATTCCTGCCGGACGCTGGATGATGGGTGAGGCAATGGGAAAATGCAGCCAGATCCGGGAAGTGCTTCCGGAGTTTCAGGTCAGCATTAATATTTCACAGGTACAGGCTGCCAAGTCAGATGTAATTTTGGATGTGATCGCAGCTATGGAGAAAGCCAAGCTTCCGGCGGATGCGCTTATTATTGAGCTGACAGAAAGTGATCTTTTGGAGCAAAATATAAATGAGAGACATTTCCTTACAGAGCTGCAGCGAATGAAGATCAAGCTGGCACTGGATGATTTTGGAACCGGATATTCCAACTTCCATTACCTTAGTGAGCTGGGTCCGGCAATCATCAAAATTGACCGTTCCTTTACAGCCAGTGCGGTGGCAGATGAGGAAGAATATTATCTTCTGAATCAGTTTTGCAGCATGATCCACAATCTGAACCTGAAACTCTGCATTGAGGGTGTGGAGAATAAAGAAGAGTGGTCGAAGATTCGGAACCTCCAGCCGGATTTCAGCCAGGGATTCTTCTGGGGAAGACCCTGCCCGTATGAGGAGTTCGTGGAGAAGTTTGTAGAGAAATAAAATAATGTTAAATGATAATCCGTTCTGGGCACTTAACCGGGACGGATTATTTTTATGGCATGATTTTGATATTACCCATTGGGCAGCGGGCACCGGAATTATGTTTTTGACGTTGAATAAGTCAGATAAGATTTTGGAGAAAATGATTTAGAGATCCTTTTTCATTTTGCAAATTGACGGTGGAAAGTATTTCTCCTATAATGAAAATAAGTATATTTGAAAAGTAAGGCTTGTAGCTGGGAGAAATGAGGTGTAAATTTGGGAACTTATCTGAATCCTGGGAATTATAAATTTCAGGAAGTGCTGGCATCGGATATTTATGTAGATAAGACAGGTTTGCTGAAATATACCAATTCAGTCCAGCACACGACAACGAAAATAAAACAGTAAAGATTCCCAATAATGAAATCCGTGCAGAGTATGTGAATACGGTTTCTACTTCTGACTGGGGAGAAGTATCGAAGAAATGCAGGAAATATATTGCTTGTTGGGGTAAGCTATGACAAAAAGACGAAAGAGCATGAATGCATAATAGAAAGATTGGACAAGTAAGACAGTGGCAAGAGTATATTTTGTAAGGGAAAAAATCAGTATGGAAGTTCCGCTGGGGGTAACGGTTTTGGAGGCGGAAATCCGGGCAGGGCTGGAGCCGGATGCGCCTTGCGGCGGGCAGGGAAGCTGTGGAAAATGCCTGGTGAAGGTAAATGGAAATCCTGTGCTGGCCTGTCAGACCAAGGTGGTAGGGGACTGCCAGGTGGAGATTCCGGGAAAGAAGAAAAGAGGAAAAATTCTCAGTGAGGGATTTTCAAGAAACGTAAATTTCCAGCCAGATTTACGGGTGAAAAGGATCCGCCTGGAAAAACCGGAGATTGGGGAAAAAAGGTCAGAATGGGAACGACTGCTGGCTGCGGTATATGGGGACGGGGAAATTCATAACGATCATGAAGAAATCGGGTGCAAAAACAGTGCTGTTCCATATATTAAGGTGGGGGCTGCAGATGTTCAGCTCTCTGGCATCTTATATGAGAAAAGGATGCTTGCGCCAGTGTGGGAAGTAATCTATACAGAGAATGAAATTCTGGATTTTCGGCAGAGTAGCAACACGGAAGCGGATCTCTGTCAAAACCAGTCTGGAAATGACGCAGGATATTCAGAAGCATGTTGTAACATTTTCACAGCGGCTATCGATCTTGGAACCACTACAATTGTTGGCTATCTTCTTGATGGAAGAAACGGACAGACTCTGGAAACAGAAAGCCGGATGAATCCTCAAATGCAGTATGGCGGAGACGTAATTCAAAGAGCCAATTATGTGTTGGAACATGGCACAGAAGCGCTGAGTGAATGTGTGCGAAAGACAATCAATGAAATATTAGAAACCCTTATTGAAAAATCACAAAAAGCCGGAGATATCTATCAGATCAGCCTTGTTGGAAATACCTGCATGCATCATCTGTTTCTTGGAATTTCGCCTGCATCATTAGTTCGTGCTCCGTACACTCCGGCAATCAGTCAGCCGCTTACGTTACGGGCATCTGATTATGGAATTCATATTCATAAAAAGGGCCAGCTTATTTTGCTTCCAAACATTGCAGGCTACATAGGTGCAGACACCAGCGGGTGTCTGTTGGCGCTTCGCCAGGATCTGAAAGAAGAAACCACACTGCTTCTGGATATTGGAACCAATACAGAAATGATTCTTGGAAATAAACATGGTCTGGCTGCCTGCTCCGCAGCATCCGGGCCTGCATTTGAAGGCGCAAAAATCCAGTGCGGAATGCGAGGACTTCCAGGTGCCATTGACCATGTGAAATATGAAAATGGAAAGTGGCAGTATACTACTATTGAAAATGAGAAGCCAACAGGATTATGCGGTTCTGGCCTGATTGACTTGATAGCAGAACTTCTGCGCACTGGGCTTTTGGACGAAAACGGAATTTTGCACAGTGGGCAGGTGAAAGCGGATACCTTTGTACTTGTGCCGTCAGGGGAATCACAAAGGGAAATTTATCTTACACAGAAAGATATTGGTGAGGTACAGTTGGCGAAAGCTGCCATTGCTGCGGGAATCCGACTTTTAATGAAGAAACAAAATGTAGAAGAAACTCAGGTTCAGACTGTGTATCTGGCTGGCGGATTCGGGAATTACATGAACGCCAGGAACGCCGCGCGAATCGGCCTGATTCCAGAAAACTTTGCTGAGAAAGTAAGTTGTGTGGGAAATGCTGCCGGAGAAGGGGCAAAGATTGCACTGTTAAATAAAAAGGAGCGCCATGAAGCAGAAAAGGCCGTACAGAAAATTGAATTTCTGGAGCTGGCTGCTTGTCCGGAGTTTCAGGACTGCTTCGTAGACGAGCTTGGATTTGGGAAGTGAAAAAATGAATTTTAAAGAGCTAAAGGAATTATGTCAGTCCCATGGTTTTACCCATACAGTGCCGCTGGCCTGTGATACCATCGAACTGAAACCAGAAGTCCGTCAGATGTGCGCTTCTGATTCCTGTCATAAATACAATAAATGCTGGAGTTGTCCTCCAGGCTGCGGCACTTTGGAAGAATGTGAAAAGAGAGTAAGAAAGTATAAGCTGGGAATTCTGGTGCAGACCGTGGGCCAGCTGGAAGATCCCATGGACGGGGAAGGTATGATGCGCACCGAAGCCATGCATAAGGCATCCTTTTACGCCATGGAAAAAGATCTGCGGAAGTTTTACCCGGACATGCTGTCCATTGGAGCGGGATGCTGTACGAAGTGCAAGGTTTGTACCTATCCGAATGCGCCCTGCCGTTTTCCAGGGGAGGCTTTTTCCTCAATGGAAGCATATGGAATGCTGGTTATGCAGGTGTGCCAGGCAAATCATCTGGATTATTATTATGGTCCAGGGAAAATTGCCTATACCAGCTGTTATTTACTGAAATAAGATCAAAAAAGCAAAATGCAACTCGTATTTACATGACGAAGCGTTTTGCTTTTTTTATGAATCCACCATAATATGTGAAAATATTCACAGTAAGATAGTATAATGGAATGAGAAAAAAAGAGAAGCGGCGTTCCCTTTTTCTGATATAAAATGAATTTGTTAAGAAGAATGTCTTAGCGGAGGCATTCAAGCGGAGAGAACGATGAATGCTGTCGAAAGACAGCAGCTGATTAGCAAAAACAATTTCATATTGGAGGGAAAATGCCATGATTATTATTGGTGAGAAGCTGAACGGATCCATTCCGTCAGTTGCCAAAGCTATCGCTGAGAAGGATGCGGACCTGATCAGAGAAAGAGCCAGAATGCAGGCAGAATCGGGAGCCACATTTCTGGATGTATGTGCGTCAGTAGAAGAGGACGTAGAGGTAGAAACTTTGAAATGGATGATTGATCTTGTACAGGAAGTGACAGACACACCGATCTGTGTGGACAGTCCAAGTGCAAAATCCTGTGTCGCAGCCATTCCATTTTGTAAAAGACCGGGACTTATTAACTCTGTTTCCCTTGAGGGAGACAAAATTGACACTATTTTTCCAGTGATCGCAGATACAGACTGGGAGTGTGTAGCCCTTCTCTGCGATAACGATGGAATTCCGGATTCCGTAGAGCGCCGTATGAAAATTTTCTTCGGAATTATGGAAAAAGCAAAACAGTACGGTATTGCACCAAGCCGTTTACATATTAATCCACTGGTTGTAACACTGGGAACAGACCAGACCGCATTAACTGTATTTGCAGACTGCTGTAGAAGAATTAAATATGAATATCCGGAAATCCATATCACCAGTGGACTTTCCAACATTTCTTTCGGACTTCCAGTAAGAAAGAATATTAACCAGGCATTTATGGTGCTGGCTATGAATGCTGGTATGGACAGTGCTATCGTAGATCCTACCAACAAGAATATGATTGGTATGATTTATGCCACAAATGCACTGTTAGAGCGTGATGAATATTGTCTAGAGTATATTGGTAAGTTTGGAAACAAAGCCGCAGAAGAAGCAGCACAGCCAGCTCCTGCATCTCCGCTTGATGAGAAAATGCAGAAGGTTTTCAAATTAACACAGGATGGAAAAAATAAAGAAATCGGACAGGCTGTCCAGGAAGCACTTGATAATTCCTTCTAAGATGGGGACAGCTTTCTGAGTGTTTAAATTCAGAGGGCTGTTTCTTTTTTGCCTGAAAATAGATTAAATTTGCCAGATGGGGCGTAAAGGGGCAAGGGTTTGATATTGTTGATAAGTGTGGTAAAATAATCTGAGACATAAGGTGGGACAGTAATGAAGATATGTGATGAAAAACAAAGAAAATTTGAGAAAGATGCGGTGGACTGGATTTGCCGGATTACATCGGGGATTTTGATTTTATTCGCCTGTATTGACATTGTCCGTTTTGCAATGCTGGGGGATAAAACAGCATTTATTACATTCGGGGTAATTGCGGTAGCGTTCATTTTGCTGGCTGTTGCTGCGTGGAAAAGCAGGATGCCGTTTTTGTATCTGGTGATTGGAGCGGCGGCGTTTGTCCTGTATTTTAATACAAATTTTTCTACCAGCACTTATTACTTCAACTGGATGTTTCTGGTGGAATGCATTGTGGCGGCAGTTGGGGGAATTCTGGGAACTGGGTATATGGTCTGGAAAAAGACACCAGTTGGAAAAGCGGCAGTTTTTCCATTATTGGCAGCAGTTCTGATTGCGGCAGGGGCACTGGGATTCTGGAAAATGAGATATGAGGCAGCACATAATGCCGATGGACAGGCCAGGGACGAGCTGTGGGCAGTGCCAGAAAAATATGATGGGGCTGAACCGGAGCAGGCGGGAACGGTAGAGGAAGTTGTTTATGAAACGAAAGCCTATGCAACTGATGAGAGAACTGTAACGAAAACCGCTTACGTATATTTGCCATATGGATATTCAGAGGAGAGGGAGTATAATATTTTATATCTCATGCACGGTACAGGGGATGATGAAAAATACTGGCTGAAAACCAATCCATATAACAAGACTATGCTGGACAATCTGATCGCCAGCGGGGATATTCAGCCGCTGATCGTGGTGACGCCGACTTTTTATGTGGAGGATGACTGTGCAGAGGATCTGGATCAGCTGACCTATTTTTTTGCAAAAGAACTGCGGAATGATCTGATGCCGGAGATTGAATCTTCTTATTCAACTTATGCGAAATCAGCGGATGATGTCGGATTTTCGGAGAGCAGGGATCACAGGGCCTTTGCAGGATTATCTCGTGGAGCTGTGACCATGTATCATTCCGTGCTTTGCCAGAGCCTGGATTATTTCTCCTGGTTTGGGGCATTTAGCGGAAGCAGGACGGATGCACAGGCGTTTGAGGATACCATTCAGGCGGGGAATTTTGCAGATTTACCAATTCATTATCTGTATGTGGCAAGCGGTAATTTCGATTTTGCATTGCCTGGACAGGTACAGGATTATCAGGCACTTCTGGATATTGAGCCAAGGCTGCGCAGCGGTGTGAATACGACGTTTGACGTATTTCCTATGAGGTATCATTCTATGGGAAACTGGCATTTGGCGTTGTATAATTATTTGCAGAAGATATTCTGAATAATATATTGACTTGATTGATTTTTTCATACGCCGCACTTACGTCAGTCAATGTAGCCATTACTGCGTTTGGCATATGAGAAAAACATTTGGCTTGGATGTATCAGAAATTTACATATGGGAGGTATTTTAATATGGACAAAATTATTGGAACCAACCTTGGCAACTGGCTGGTACTTGAGAAATGGATGCAGCCTTTTATTTTCAAGGGAACGAGAGCAGAAGACGAAACCTGGCTGAACCGCAACGTACCCCAAGAAAAGCTTTGGCCTATGATGAAAGAACACAGAGACACTTACGTAACAGAAGAGGATTTCCAAAACATTGCCTCTCACGGATTAAACACCGTACGCATCCCGGTACCATATTTCATTTTTGGAGACAGAGAACCATACTCCGGATGCATCGAATATCTGGACAAAGCTTTTGACTGGGCTGGAAAATACGGACTGAAGGTTCTCGTCGATCTTCACACTGCACCCGGCGGACAGAATAGCTATGACAATGGCGGAATCGAGGGCGTGTGCAAGTGGAGCCAGCAGCCGGATGAGGTGGAATTTGTACTGACCGTGCTGGAGCGGCTGGCAATGCGCTATCGCGACCGGGAAGAATTATTTGGAATCGAAGTACTCAACGAGCCTATCAGCTTCAGCGTCTATATGACTGCACCCAGCAGAAAGAAAGCAGCAGATAAAGAAGAAGCCAAAGGCTCCCGCCACGTTTCCAGCAGATTCCTGAAAAAATTCTATGTGCAGGCCTACGGACGGCTTCGCAAAATCCTGCCAGAGGAAAAAGTAATCGTATTTCATGATGGTTTCCGCCTGGGAATGTGGAAGGACTTTTTCGTAAAGCATCACATGAAAAATGTCATGATCGATACTCATATTTATATCCAGGCAATGGAAGATGTGACACACATTCACAGCTTCTGGGCATACCGTGCATTTATTGCATACCAGCAGCATCTGCTGAAGAAAGCCCAGAAATATACCCCTGTTTTTGTAGGTGAGTGGTGCGTATGCAATGAGCTTGCGGATAAGAAAAAGGGTCATGAGGTAATCCGTGACGAGTATGAAGATTACCGCAAAAAATGGTACAGAAAGGCGGCTGTTCTTCAGCTAAATGCATGGAAGGATACTGCCGGTTTCTTCTATTGGAACTATCAGCTGTACCGGGATAAGGAAGTGCCCATGTATGCCACTCGCCTGGATTCCTGGGACTTATGCAGATGCTGGAAAAAAGGTTGGATGCCAGTGAGAACGGATAGATTCATGGAAAAGCTGTAAGGAAGAATATATAATAGGTAGTGATAAGAATCTGGATAAAGAATGAAGTGTATTTATACAGTTTGCGTGTATTTTCTGGCAGGTTGCGCCTAAAATAGTGCAGCCTGTTATTTGTTTGATAATATATAATCAGAAAGTATGTGAAATTGCTGGTTGTGTATGGGCATGTAGATTGTAGGAATGATTTTTTGGCACACGAAACAGCAATAATTATGTTTTTTTAGAAAAATTGGGAGATTTCAGGAGGTAAATATGAAACAGAATTTCAACAATAACTGGCTCTGCTACAAAACAGGTGACAAAGAGCATGCATTTGCAGTGACTCTTCCTCATGACGCCATGCAGTTAGATGAGAGAAGCGAGACAAGTGCAGGCGGCGTAAATACAGGATGGTATGAGGCGCAGGACTATACTTATGAGAAAACTTTCACACTTCCGGAAGATGCAAAGGAAGAGAAAATTATCCTGGAATTTGAGGGGGTTTACCGTAAGGCAACGGTATATATCAACGGGGAAAAAGCGGCATATCATTCTTACGGATACATTGGATTCTATGTGGATGCAACCAAATATGTGAAATTCGGAGAGGAAAATGAGATCCGCGTGGAAGTGATCAACCATGATCAGCCTAACAGCCGCTGGTACTCCGGAACTGGAATCTACCGTCCGGTATGGCTGTACATAGTGCCGAAAAAGCATCTGCGTTTTGACAGTGTGAAGATCACTACGCTGGATTATAAAGAGCCGAAAATCCGTGTGGAGGCATGGCCAAATGCTGCTGGTGAAGTGAAGGTTGAGATTCTGGAAAGGAGTGGAAACAAAGAAGTTTCCAGTGTGGGAAATTCTGCACTGGTTGAAGGGGAAAATCAGTCAGCAGGCAATGCTGCTGAGAATATTGTTGCCATGGAAATCCTTCAGGCAGACGGCAAATTTTCCTGCGAGATCGCATTTCCAGGAGCAAAGCTCTGGAGTCCTGAAGAACCAAATCTGTATGCCTGCCGCGTAACCTTTGGCGAAGATGTACAGGAGGAAACTTTCGGTATCCGTATGGTAAGCTGTACCCCGGAGAATGGATTCCAGATCAATGGAAAACGTGTTCTTCTTAAAGGCGGATGCATCCATCACGACAACGGACTTCTTGGCGCATGTGCCTATGAATTTGCGGAACGCCGTAAAGTACGCATTCTTCTGGATGCTGGATACAATGCGATCCGTTCTGCCCACAACCCATGTTCCAAGGCGCTTCTTCGTGCCTGTGATGAGATGGGAATGCTGGTAATGGACGAGTATATTGACGGCTGGTACATCCACAAAACCAAATATGACTACGCAGATGAGATCCTGGATAACTACAGAAAAGACCTGAAGGATATGGTGGATAAGGACTATAACCACCCGTCTGTGATTATGTATTCCACTGGAAATGAAGTATCTGAAACCGCTCAGAAAAAGGGAATTGCCCTTACAAAATCCCTTACAGACAGACTTCATGAGCTGGATTCCACCCGCCCGGTAAGCTGCGGAATCAACATTTTCTTTAACTTCTTAAGCTCTATGGGCTTTGGAGTTTACAGTGACAAAAAGGCAGACGAAGCTGCGGAAAATGCCAAGAAGAAAAAGGCTGTGGGAAGTGAATTCTATAACACAGTTGCCGGAATTTTTGGCGCCGGATTTATGAAAACAGGGGCAACTCTTTATCCTTGTGATGTAAAAACACGAGATGCTTACGCAAACATGGATGTGGCCGGATACAACTATGGAATCAAGCGTTACCGTCATGACCTGAAGAAATATCCGAAGAGAATGATTCTGGGAAGCGAGACCTTCTGTGCAGATGCTTATCAATTTATGCAGGAAGCAAAAAGGGACAAACGTATTATCGGTGATTTTGTCTGGGCAGCGCAGGATTATCTTGGAGAGGTTGGAATCGGAGCCTGGGAGTACAAGGATTATGCACCGCGTTTTGATGGCGGCTGCGGCTGGGTAAGCGCTGGTTCCGGAAGAATCGACCTTACTGGAAAGCCTCTTGGCGAGATGACTTATACAAGAGTGGCTTTCGAACTGGAAGACCTGGCAATTGCAGTAGTTCCGGTTGACCACACCAAAGATGCGCACTCCCCATCCGCATGGAAAATGACCAATGCCATGGAAAGCTGGTCCTGGGATGGCTGTGAAGGAAAGGCTGCGAAGGTTGAGGTTTATACACGCGCAGATCATGTAAAGCTTTATATAAACGGAGAGTGTGTAGGAACGAAGAAGCCGAAAAACGACTGCAAGGTATTCTTTGATACCACCTACCACAATGGAGAAATCAAAGCGGTTGCATTTGATGCAAATGATAATGTAATTGCAGAGAAAACCTTAGCAACAGCTGGAAAAGAAACTGTCCTTCGTGCAGAACCGGAGCTTACCCGTGTGAATGCAGACACCGACCTTTGCTATGTAAGAATGCGCTACACCGATGAAAACGGCGAGACCAAACCTCTGACAAGAGGACGGATCAAGCTTGAAGTAGAAGGCGGCGACCTTCTTGCCTTCGGCAGTGCATGCCCGTACTACCCGGAAAGCTACCAGAGCGCCGAAACCGATACCTACTACGGCGAAGCCCTTGCTATCATTCGTCCACAGTCCGGCGCTGGCAAAGTAGTTGTAAAAGCACAGTCTGACCTTGGCGAAGCAGTGGCTGAGGTGGAGATTCTTGGATAAATAATTTATCGTTTTTTGCAATATGTTCTGGATAATAGGCAGTGATGCCTGTATAATTAAAAAGAGATGCAGATATTCTGACACTCAAAAAGGAGGAATAGCTGCAAGAGATGAATAAGAACAAGATATTCTGGCTGCTTCTTTGCTGGAATATCTTGTTGTGCATTACAAAGAGATATAGAAAAGCCTTTTTCAAACACGCTCTAGCTGGAGGAACCTTGCCCTATGATATCAATTGCTGTAGTAGAAGACGACCAGGAGTATCAGAAACAGCTTTTACAATATATAGAACAATACGGAAAAGAACAGGAAGCGCAGTACAAAATTACGGTATTTCAGAACGGTATGAATTTTCTGGATGACTATAAGGGAGATTGCGACCTGATTTTTATGGATATTGCAATGCCTCATATGGATGGTCTGGAAACAGCTGCCGCATTGCGGAAAAGAGGGGACAACACCTGCCTTATCTTTATCACAAGCATGGCGCAGTATGCGCTGAAGGGCTATGAAGTGAATGCCTTCGATTTTCTTGTGAAACCATTGGCTTATGAGCTGTTCTGCATCAAATTTGAAAAAGCTCTGTCTCATATTGACCGGAGTGAAGCCTACTATATTAAGATCCCAAACGGAGCGAAGAAGGTTTCTCCGGGGCAGATCACATATATAGAAAGCAACAAGCATTATCTGGAATTTCATGTTCACGGAGATGTTTACAAAATGCGGGGAACGATGAAAGAGATTCAGGAATATTTTCTGGCAAGTCATTTTGCGCTGGTAAACAGTTCCATTCTGGTGAACCTTTCCATGGTGGATGAATGGAAGGGAAACGAAATCAAAGCAGCAGGTCAGACTTTCGTTCTTTCCCAGAAATATAAAAAGGAATTCCTGGACAGGCTGACCATGCAGATGGGACAATGATGCAGAGCAATGAAGTGGATAATGCTATGGAACAATAAGAATGACATGGAGCAATAACATGGAAAAAATGGATTTGTTTAGGATTACCCAGGCGCATGGATATATTTTCCAGATTTTTTTCGCGGAAGTCCTTTGTACAAGATATTTGCCAAAGAAAAAGAATTTTCTATTACGGGCATTGACCAGTGGGATGATTTTTCTGCTGCTTTCTGTTGTGCTGCCGAATATAATCAGCAATTATGTTTCAGGAGTATTTTCCTTTACCGTATTCTTTCTCAGTCTTGGCTTCTGGCGCTTCTGCCTGGCAGCAGATTCCCAGGAAATATTGTATAGCTGCATGCTTGCTTTATTTATCCAGAATCTGTCCTCCAACGTTTATAATGTTATTTTTTATTCAATGTTTTACGGAGCACCTGTAACAGTACAGTTTTCACTTTCGGTAATTTTAATGCTGCTGATCTATAATGTTTTCTATTTCCTGATCATAAAAAGATTTGCAAAGGAAAGGCTGGAAAATATGCTGAGCAACACAGCATGGATCTGGCTGATCGCAGTTGGTATTTTTGTATTTTTCCTGCACTATTTATTCTGGATGTATGGAATCCGGGAGGTCTGGGTAGTATATCCGCCGCTGATTCTCTGTGACATTCTGGGGCTTGGCGTCGCCCTTGGATTTGTGGAGCTTCGCACAAGAAATGCAGACAATGAAAATCTGCGCCAGCTTCTGGAACTGGAGAAAAAGCAGTTTGAAATGACCAGAAGCAACGTGGAATTTGTAAACAGAAATGCCCATGACCTGAAACATTACATCCACAAAATCCAACGCCTGGAAAATCCGGAAACAGAAGAACTGGAGAAGGTGCTGACCAAAGTGGAAGCCTATGAAAGTGCATTCCAGACAGGAAATGCAGCGCTGGATGTGGTGTTGACAGAGAAGAAGCTTCTGTGTCAGCAGGAGAAAATTTCTTTTACATGTATGGTTGATGGAGAAGCTTTAAATTTTATGAAGATTCTTGATGTGGCATCCTTGTTTGGAAACGGCCTGGACAATGCCATCGAACATGAGCGAAAAGAAGCTGTAGAGAAGCGGTACATATTCCTGAAAGTATTTCAAAAAGGCAGCTTCGTCAGCGTAAGAATTGAAAACTACTGCTCTCATTTCCCCGAACTTTCCCCTGAAGGCTTGCCCGTAGCGTCCTCCAAAAAAGACGCCGCATTTCATGGCTATGGAACCAAAAGCATGCAGTACATTGTGGAAAAATACAACGGAAACCTCCGAATTTCCGAGGAAGGAAACCTGTTTGTTGTAAGCATGCTGTTTCCCACAGGGTAATATCTTTAAAATTCAACAGTTAAAATCCTCTGGATGACTCTGGGGGATTTTTTTATATTGAGTGTTAATAAAATTGGAAAAGTGTACAGATACACATCAAAAAGTGTTGGAAAAGTGTACAAAAACGAGTTAAAAATCATTGGAAAAGCGGTTGGCTATAATTTTGCCAGAATTTCATATGAATTTGCCACCTTGTCCTGATCGCCCTTTTTCTGTGGTATTTTAACATGCAGAAAAACCTGCGGATATCGCAGTGAAAAGGAGAAGAGGAAATGAAAAGAAAGGCATTTATTATGGCTATGGTGATGTGTATGATGGGTTCCACTGTGGGAACAACAGGGATGACTGTATATGCAGAAGAAAACACAGCCGAATCAGAAGAGAGCGTTGAGACAGAAGAAAGTACCGAATCAGAAGAAGGTACTGAAACTGAGGCAAGTGTAGAGACGAGTACAGAAGCTGGAGACACACTTGCAGAAGGCCAGGTTCTTCTTCCTGCATCAGAAGCAGTCTTCACTGAGGGCGAAGGCGTAGGCCCGGATAACGAAAAAGAGCCGACTTCCTATGACGAAGAAGTTGGCATGATCCGTGCAGCAGCCCAGGGAACAGAAATCGTATACACTGTCCCGGAAGGTGCAGAAGGAACTTATGATATGTACCTTACCGTATCTAAGGTTCTGGCAGCATTCAGCTCCCAGCCGTTTACCTTTACTATCAATGACGGGGAAACTTTTTCCGTGCCTGTAGATTTGCAGGTTCCGGCAGATTCCCCGGCATCCTACACAGAAGACGGAGAGTACGACGAAGGAACTCTCACGGATTCCGGAAGATTTCTGATTAAACAGAGCCTGGAATTAAAAGCTGGAGACACCATCAAGGTTACCTGTGCATTTGGATGCAAGGCTCCGACCCTGAAGGGAATGGTTTTCCCATATGTAGGAGATGTTCTTCTGGCACCTGCCGGAAGTGAAGTACCAACTGGATACGACAATACAGTGAAAACAGTTCCGGAAGCAGACCCATCCGATCCTCTTGCAGGCCTTAACATTATCTGGCTTGGTTCTTCCGTAACATACGGTGCGCAGTCTGGCGGCCATTATTCCATGGCAGACGCCATCCAGGACAACCACCCGGGAACTGTTTGCGAGAAATACGCCATCAGTGCCACCACTCTGGTAAATGAGAAGGAAGACTCCTATGTAGGCAGAATGAAGCTGATCAGCAAGGATGAGACCCCGGATCTGTTTGTAGTCCAGCTGTCCACCAACGATGCAACTACAGGAAAACCAATGGGAGAAGTTACGGACAGCACAGACCCTGCTGATTTCGACGACACCACAATTGCAGGAGCAATCGAAACCATTATTTCTTATGTAAAGGAAACCTTCGGCTGCCCGGTTGTGTTCTACACCGGAACCTACATTGAGAAGGAAGGCTACGATGAGATGGTAGACTTGCTCCTTCAGATCCAGGAAAAATGGGGCATCGGAGTTGTAGACATGTACCACAACGAGGAAATGACCGCCCTCTACGGCACAGATTTGTACAACGAGTACATGCACGACGAGGTTCATCCATTCCGCAAAGGTTACGTAGAATGGTGGACTCCGGTAATCGAAGAGTATCTGACAGAGTTTCTTAGTAATCATTAACAGGCGGAATTTTGGAAAACACCGATTATGCTGTAAAAATATCCGTTTATGCCATTTGTATTGCTATTCAACAGCCGCAGGCTATAATGAAATTATCTTAAAAACACGATTTCAGAAGGGCTGTAGAGGATATAACGTGAATGGTTCTAGAACGTGTCATTTTTGAATAGGAACCAGTCACGATTGGACAACATTACCAACGATATTTGTGCTATACTACCAAAAAATAAGTTGACTTTTTGGTAAAATAGACAAAAGCGGTTGCAATTTGCGTATGAAAATTGACAGTCTGCGCATGAAATGAGCCGTGAACGGAAAAATCTGTTATAGTACTACCATAAAAGATAAGCTTACGCGCTGTGGCAGCGCAAAATATAAAAGGAGGGAGCTTATGAGCAACAAGAAAAAGTCCGCAGGCTTATGGAGAGGACTCACATCAGTATCAGCCAGTCTTCTTGCAGTCACAGTGGGCGCATCGGCTATTGTGGATGCCAATGCAGCATTCATCAACACACGTCTTGGAGTTTCCAGCTACAAGATCGTAGACACAAGTAACGGAGAGAAAACAGATTCCACTTATTTCAAATCTGAGTTTTCAAGCCTTGATGAGGTAATCGAAGCGAAAGATGCTCTTGCAGCAGAAATCGCATCAGAAGGAACTGTATTATTCAAAAATGAAGATACAACCCTTCCACTGAATACTTCTTCTGACAAGGTCACCCTTTGGGGATTGAACTCCATCAATCCAACTCTGGGTGGTATGATCGGATCCTCTGTTTCCATTGATGCGGAAGCAGGTCAGAAGCAGTATGATATCCAGACTGCACTGACTGAGAAGGGCTTCTCCCTGAATCAGGATATGCTGGATCTGTACAGCAGCGAGGATGTAAATGGTACATATGGCAGAAAAGGCGGACATTCCTTACAGCCATCTTTTGGAACAATGTATGAGAATCCGGCAGCTTACAAGGTAGGCGAGGCACCGGAGAGCATTTACACAGATGATGTTCTGAAATCAGCAGATGACACCGTTGCACTGGTTGTAATTTCCCGTGACAGTTCTGAGGCTTCCGATTACAACCCGAACATGACAAGCGCAGACGAAGCAGACAGCTACGAGCGTCCGTTGGCACTTTCCGATAATGAGAAAGCCATGATCGAGCTTGCCAAAGAGCACAGCACAAAGGTTGTAGTTCTTCTGAACACAAACAACCCGGTTGAGATCGATGACCTGAAGAATGACGAGGGAATCGGCGCAATCGTATGGGCTGGTGAGCCAGGTGCAAATGGTTTCCTCGGTGTAGCAGATGTCCTTTCCGGTGAGGTGAACCCATCCGGTCACATCGCGGATACATATGCAGTAAACTCCACATCTGCTCCGGCTATGGTAAACTACGGTGTATATCTTTACACAAACAATTCCCAGGCTGGCTCCGATGCAGTTCTTACTGAGGAAAACAAAGCAGACTGGTATCTGGTAGAATCCGAGGGAATCTACACCGGATACAAATATTATGAGACAAGATATGAGGACGAGATTCTCGGACAGGGAAATGCAGATACAACAGAAGGTTCTTCTGACGGCGCTGCATGGGATTATGCAAACGAAGTTTCTTATCCATTTGGATATGGACTTTCCTATACAACCTTCGAGCAGAAGCTTGAATCTGTAGATGTACAGGTTGGCGGAACTGCTACAGCAAAAGTAAATGTAACCAACACAGGTGACGTTGCCGGTAAATCCGTAGTTCAGCTTTATGTACAGTCCCCATACACAGAGGGCGGTCTTGAGAAATCTGCAATCCAGCTCATCGGTTACGGAAAAACAGAAGTTCTTGATCCAGGTGCTTCCGAAGAGGTAACCATCGAGTTTGATCCTCTTTACATGGCAAGCTATGATGAGGATGCTGTGAAAGCGGATGGAACTCAGGGTGCATGGTCACTGGAGGCAGGAGATTACTACTTCGCAATCGGTAACGGCGCACATGAGGCACTGAACAATGTTCTGGCAAACAAGAATGGCAATGAAGACGGACTTGTAAAAATTGCTGAGACAGACGAGATCAATGCAGACAATGCAATCAAATGGAATCTTGCTGATACAGATATTGAGACCTATTCCGCAGGAGTTGAGAACCAGCTTCAGGATATGGATATCAACAACCTGATTGAGGATACTGTTGAATATACCACAAGATCTGACTGGTCCAAGGGATGGGAGCCAATTGAGTCACTGACACCTACTGAGGCTATGATGGTAGGTCTTACCGATCAGCTGTACGAACTCACTGAGAATGAGGGTGATGGAAGCGGCATTACATGGGGCGCAGACAATGGCATGAAGCTCATCGACATGATGCAGTTTGATGAGAATGGCAACTATGCCGGAGCATTGGACTTCGATGATCCGATGTGGGATCAGCTTATGAACCAGATTACTCTGGACGAGGCAATTCAGTTCATTGAAAAAGCAGGTGATGACTTCGAGAATATCGATTCCATCCAGCTTGCAAGAACATACGCAAACGACGGTCCTTTGGGATACACCGGTGACCAGGTTGGCGGTTATTTCGTAAGATGGTCAAAAGACCTTTCTGAGGAAGACTACTATACAGAAGAAACAGATGACAAGGCTACTTACCGTATGGCAACCATGCCAACAGAGCCGATCGTTGCAGCAACCTTTAACAAAGACCTTGTTGAAAGAGAAGGCGAGCTTCTTGGAGAAGATGGTCTGTGGGCAAATGAGAGCTCCTTATTTGCACCAGGTCTGAACCTTCACAGAACTGTTTACTGCGGACGTAACCATGAGTATTACTCAGAGGATTCCGTTCTTACTGCTTACATGGGAAATGCTCTCTGCGTTGGCCTTAAGAGCAAGGGAACCATGGCTGAACCAAAACATTTCGCATTCAACCATCAGGAAGCAAACCGTTCTGGTCTGTCCACCTTTATGACCGAGCAGGCAGCCCGTGAGAACGAGCTTCGTGGATTTATGATGTGCATGAGCAGTAACAATGCACAGGGCGTTATGACAGCATTCAACCGTGCCGGTACTTCTTTCGTTGGTGCGTACAAGAATCTTCTTGAAAACATTACAAGAAATGAGTGGGGCTATCAGGGATGGTTCGTAACCGATATGATTAATGGTGCGGACTACATGAACTGGAGAGACGTAACAGCAGCTGGCGGCGGCGGAACACTGACCTCTTCTGCATATGATACTTCTACCATCGGTGCTATGGCAGAATCCAAAAAGGACATTGAGAAAGATGTAAACTTCCAGCAGATGATGAAGAAGAACATCAAATACTTCCTGTATCAGCTGGTACAGAGCAATGCCATGAACGGAATCAGCTCTACAACTGAGATTCAGGCTGTAAGAACCTGGTATCAGAATGCTTTGACAGGCGCAGAAGCAGCATTCGCTGTACTTACACTTCTGTTCCTGATCATGACGATCCTGAAAACTGTTAAACCGAAAAAAGAAGCGTAATGGGAGGTGCGGATGATGAATAAGACAAAAAAATCAATCGGACTGTATCTGACGCTTGTAGCAGGCATTATCGCTATCGTAGAAGCAATTTACTACGGTCAGGTAATGTACACTTATCAGCCAGTATATTACTTCCTGGCAGCAGCAATCGTCCTTGCGGTACTTTCCTTTGTACTGGTTGGTTTCAATAAAGTGATTACCGGATTTATCCCGGTTGTAAATGCAGTATTAATGGCAAGCGCAGCTGTATGGAGCGCTTCCGTAATGGTAAACCAGATCGGTTATGTAGTTTCCGGACTGGATGGAATTGACACAATTATGAGTTTCATTATCTTCTGCAGCGTGGCAGTGGTTGGCATGATCCTTAACATCGTAGCTTCCTTCCTGCCGGTTGCAAAAGAAGTTGAGTAATTTATCTGAAAATCTTCCAGGAACAGGCGTGAGACGACCTGTTTCCGGGATGATAAAAATTTTACAGATGTATGTGGCATGTTACATCTGCAAAATAAATGTAAGAAGTTAACTGCGCGGCAAGCAGTTACAATAGAAAAGGAGAGAAAATCATGAAGAAAAAAGTTTTAGCACTTGTACTTGCAGCAGCAATGGCATCCTCTATGGCAACAAGCGTTTCTGTATTCGCAGAGGCAGCTACAGAAACAACAGCCGCAACAGCAGCAGATCTTCCGGCAGAGCCACAGTTTGAGCCAAACAAAGATTATGATGAGTATACTGTAGTAGAGTACACAATCGAGGATATCCAGGCAGACCTTGTTTGCACCGTATCCACAAACAAAGATCACACAGAGTTCTACCTTGAGTGCAACTTCTACGGTGATGATCAGATGACAAAAACAACCTATGACGGAAAAGAGTACACAGTAGAAGAGGATAAGACAGGTTTCATGAAAGGTGATACACCAGCTATCCTTGACAAAGCTCTTGAGCAGAACATCTGGGTTCCAATCGGGGATGCAGCAGCTTCCGATGATGCAAGCGCAGACAAGAAAGAAATCAAAGGCGTAACAGAGGATCAGCTTCCGGCAGAGCCAATGTTCGAGGCTAACACAGACTATGACAAATGGACAGTAGTAGAGTACACAATCGAAGACATCCAGGCTGATCTTGTTTGCACAGTATCTGCAAAAGAAGACAACAGCGAGTTCTATCTTGAGTGCAACTTCTACGGCGATGATCAGATGACAAAGACAACTTATGACGGAAAAGAGTACACAGTAGAAGAAGACAAGACAGGCTTTATGAAAGGTGATACACCGGCAATCCTTGACAAAGCAATCGAGCAGGATCTGTGGGTATACTTCGACAACGGCGCTGATGATGCAGATGCAGCAGAGGCAGCTGACGGAGAGGCAACAGCAGCAGACCTTCCGGCAGAAGCACAGTTCGAGCCAAACAAAGACTATGACGAGTACACAGTAGTAGAGTACACAATCGAAGACATCCAGGCAGACCTTGTTTGCACCGTATCTACAAACAAAGATCACACAGAGTTCTACCTTGAGTGCAACTTCTACGGCGATGACCAGATGACAAAGACAACCTATGACGGAAAAGAGTACACAGTAGAAGAAGACAAGACAGGCTTCATGAAAGGTGATACACCGGCAATCCTTGACAAAGCTCTTGAGCAGAACATCTGGGTTCCGATTGAGAAATAATTGCTGACCATCTGGTAAAAAGATAAGCTTACACTTAAAAAATAATATACAGCATTTCGGTAACAGAGGTGCTGCAGCGAAAAGGGTGCCTTTGCCATGAGGCGCCTTTTTTGCTGGGAAAATGTATATGCAATAAGCTAAAATTAGTATACGCTGCCAGGATAATGAGAATAAATTTTCGTCTTAGTTCTGGTGAACTGGTAGTGAAAATGGTAAAATGTAAAGTAATTACAAGAGATAAGTTACGGGGGATTTACTATGCTTAGAGTGGCAGTTGCGGAGGACAATCCGAAGGACCGGGAACGGCTTTTAAGCTTTCTGAAACAATATGGGGAAGAGAAACATGTGCAGATCGAGGTGACGGAATATACGGACGGAAGTGAGCTTCTGGAGCAGTACCGTCCTTGCTATGACGTGATTTTCCTGGATGTGGAAATGCCTCAGATGGACGGCATGAAGGCTGCGGAAAAAATTCGGGAAACAGATGAAGAGGTTATCCTGATCTTTATTACAAATATGGCGAAATATGCGATCCGGGGCTATGAGGTCCAGGCTCTTGATTATGTTCTCAAGCCTGTGAAATATCAGGCGTTTTCCGTAAAAATGGACAAGGTAAACCGGCTTGCGGAGAAGAAAAAAGACAAGAGCATTGCCATCAAAACAGGTACTGCCACGCACCGTATCCTGCTTTCTCATATCCAGTATGTGGAGGTGGTTCAGCACCTTTTGATCTTCCACACAGAGGACGGGGATTTTTCCACACGAGGCGTGCTCAAGGATGTGGAAGCTGTGCTGGAAGAGAATGGATTCTACAAATGCAACAAGTGCTATCTGGTGAATCTTCGCCATGTGCGAAGCGTTCATGACGGAATGGCACTTGTGGGAAACGACCAGCTGCAGGTGAGCCGGGCAAGGAAGAAGGCGTTTGCGGAAGCTGTGGCGGCGTATATTGGGGATATGCAGAGTATTTAGTACAGCGGCCAATAAATATTAGGTGTACTGGAGCCCTTTTTTAGATTAGGCTATGAAGATACGAAACATTCAAATCTACATAGGATCTATAGGAGAGAAAAATGGAAACTTGGTTACAGGGAATGGATGGATTTTCCTATTGCATGGAAATGCTGGCAGCAGCGTTATGCTTTTTTATTTTTTTAAAGAAAAGAAGTGGCTTTTGGCTAAGAGTGGGAGCCAGTGTCCTCATGTTATTTTTTGCCAGCTTGTTAATTTATCCTTATTTTGTTGACATAACAAGTGTCTATAACTGGATATGGTTTGTTTTTATCTTTGTACTTATTATTGTGACGTGTTACTTTTGCTGTGATATTGCATGGAAAGATGCGATTCTGGCAGCCTCCTGCGGTGCGCTGCTTCAGCATACTGCATCTTCTCTGTTCATTGTTATTTTTTATCAGGGGATTATTCCGGAATTCTCAGGAATTCGCTACTGGGTACTATATGTATGTGTCTATCTGATTGGCACCGTTCTGATTGCCAGAAGGCTTCCGGATGAGGGACATTATCACGTAAGCCGCGCCAACGCAGCGATTATGGCGGTTACGGTTCTTACAATTGTGCTGGTTTTAAGTATTCTGGTGAAAAGCACAACCATTGATGTAATTGGTGCAGGAACAGCGAATCAGGAATACATAAAGCTGTTTCGTTTAAATCAGATTTATGCCCTTGGAGCTTGCGTGCTGGTCCTGGCTCTGGAAACTATTCTGCAAAGAGAGCTTCGTGTCCAGAGAGCACTTTCTGAAAACAAAAACCTGTGGAACCAGCGGCAGCTGCAGTATGAAATGTCCCGTGAAAACATTGCCATGATCACCCGGAAATGCCACGACATGAAGCACCAGATTGAGGCTCTGATCCAGACAGAAAGCCATTCGGAAAGACGGAAATCTTTCATAGAAAGTGTGCAGGATATGATCGAAGTTTACGACAATGATGTGCACACTGGAAATGAAGCACTGGACACCATCCTCATGGAAAAAGGCCTTTACTGCAAGGTCCATCACATCGACTGGACATGTGTGGCAGACGGAAAACTGCTGGAATTTATGGATGTGGTAGACCTTTTTACCATTATGGGAAATGCTTTGGATAATGCGGTGGAGAGCGTGGAGAAGCGAGGAAAAGAAGAGTACAAAAGTATCGGTGTACGAGTGTGGAAAAAAGATCTTTTTGCAGTGATCCAGGTGGAAAACACCTTTGAAGGAGAGCTGAAAATGAAGGACGGCCTGCCCCTTACCAGCAAAGCAGACAAAGAAAATCACGGAATCGGTATCCGCAGCATCAAGTCCATTGTGGAGAAATATCAGGGAACTGTCAGCGTTCGTGTGCAGGACGGAAACTTCGTTCTCACCATTTTATTACCGATCATGTCATGAAAATGACGGTTCATTCCAAAGCCCTTGCGAGGGCTTTTTCTTTTGTTATAATTGCCTCATAAGCAATTGGGAAGGGCAGGAAATAGCTGGTGCCAGCACGCTGGGATTTCTGTATTTTGCCAATAGAAATAATTTTAGGAGAAGACAATTATGGAGAAGAAAGCCAAAAAGCGAATGAGCAACAAAGCATTTGCAGGAATCTGGGGAACCGTTCTTGCAATCCTTCTGATCGTGGTTCTGGTAGGCAATTATTTCGCAATGAAATATACCACCATCATCACCCGATCACTTGGACACACAACAACAAAGGTTACCACTACAGGTGATGGAAGCAGTGACAATGAGTACTTCAAAAGTGACTACAGCAGCCACGAAGAGCTGGTAGATCACGAGACTGAATTCAGCAAACAGCTGGTAGCAGAGGGAATTGTTCTTATGAGAAATCAGGACAATGTACTTCCTCTTGAAAGAGGTAAAAAGATCAGTCTTTTCGGAAGTGGTTCCGCGAAATTTGTATACAGCGGACTTGGTTCCGGAGCAATCGACACCTCCAAAACAACCAGCTTAAAGGATGCACTTGAGGCAGAAGGCTTCCAGGTAAACCCGGATCTTTACTCTGTTTATGAGAAGTCTGAAGCCCGTGTTGGAAAAGAAGAGGATCCATCCACATACCTGGATTCTGTAGCAGATTCTGTAAAAGAATACAGCGATGCAGCAATCGTAGTCATCTCCAGAAATGGAGCAGAGGCACAGGATCTTACCGAAGATCAGCTCTCTCTTTCTGATGCAGAAATGTCACTTGTAAAATATGCAAACGACAATTTCGATGATGTAATCGTTATGCTGAACACAGCAAACGCCATTGAAATGGGCTGGTCTGATTCCAGATTTTTCCCGAACATCAAGGCCTGCATGTGGGTAGGATATCCAGGACAGGAAGGTATCATTTCCATTGCGAAAGCACTGACAGGAGAGGTAAATCCGTCCGGCCGTCTTGTGGATACATATGCTTATGATTCCATGAGTGCACCAGCAACTCAGATCTTTGAGTATGGCGAGTGGACCAACACAAACAACGAGGAGAACGGACCGAAAAACGCTTACACTGTTTACGGTGAGAGCATTTACATCGGCTATCGCTATTATGAAACACGCTATGAGGACACGGTTCTTGGACAGGGAAATGCCTCCACAGCAGACAGCGAATACGATTACACCAAGCAGGTTCAGTACCCATTTGGATATGGAATTTCCTACACACAGTTTGATTACAGCGACTTCTCTCTGACAGAAAACGGAGATAATTTCACAGCACAGGTAACGGTTACAAACAGCGGTGATGTGGCTGGAAAAGACGTTGTAGAGGTTTATTTCCAGTCTCCTTACACAGACTATGACAGAGAAAACCTGGTAGAAAAATCAGCAGTTGAGCTTTGCGGATTTGAAAAAACAGGAGAGCTTGCCCCTGGCGAAAGTGAGACAGTAAGCATTGATATTCCGAAGGAAACTCTTCGTGCATATGATTACACAAATGCAAAAACTTACATTGTAGACGATGGTACTTATTACTTTGCAATTGGCGATGACTGCCATCAGGCACTGAACAATATTCTTGCTGCAAAGGGTTACACAACAGCTGACGGTATGGATGCAGATGGAGATGATTCTCTGGTTGGAACCTATGAGCAGAAGGAATTTGACAACACAACTTATGCAAAAGATGCAACAACAGGCAATGAAATTACAAACCAGTTTGACTATGGAAACATCCAGACTTATGATGATTCCTATGTATATCTGACAAGAAATGACTGGACAGGAACATGGCCGACCATCTATGGAGAGCCAAACGAAAAAGGCAGATACAATGCAGAAGCAACAGAGGAATTTGTACAGTTAAGTCAGAATAATATTTATCAGGATGACCCGAACGAAGAGATGCCAACTACAAATTCCGGCGATAACATCAACCTGATCACCATGCGTGGAAAGGATTATGATGACGAGGAATGGGATGCAGTTCTTGACTGTCTGACAGTAGATGAGATGGTTGAAATGGTTCGTCTTGGCGGATGGCAGACCATGGCAATTGACAGCATCAGCAAGCCAATGTCCAGCGACCAGGACGGCCCCGCAGGTATTTCCGGCGAGTTGATCATGAGTGATGTAGACTGTATGGGATATCCGAACCAGGAGCTTCTGGCAGCTACATGGAACAAAGAACTGGCACTTGAGTTTGGTAAATGCATTGGTGAGGACGGACTTTCTGTAAACGTACAGGGCTGGTATGCACCTGGTGCTGGAACCCACAGAACTCCTCTTGGCGGACGTAACTTTGAGTATTATTCTGAGGATACCTACCTTGCAGGTTCTATGTGTGCAAATGAGGTAGCAGGTGCACAGAGCAAGGGAATGTACTGCTATCTGAAACATCTGGTACTGAATGACCAGGAGCAGAGACGTTACGGTATTTCCACATTTACTACGGAGCAGGCTCTTCGTGAGCTGTATCTGACTCCATTTGAAATGGCTGTCAAAGATGCGGACTGCCACGGAATGATGGCTGCATTCAACGGAATCGGCGGTATCTGGTGCGGTGCAAGCAAAGAACTGATCACCAACGTTCTTGGCAATGAGTGGGGCTTCCACGGCATTATCGTAACCGACTATGCATCTGCAAATGACGGCTACATGTTCATCGATGCAGGTCTTCAGGCAGGAACTGACCTGTGGCTGAACACTGACTCTGAGGTTTACAAAATGGGTGATGTATCTGACAATGCAACCTTAGTCACAGCCCTCAGAAACGCTTCCCACGACATCCTCTACACCGTTGTAAACAGCTCTGCAATGAACGGAATCGACGAAAATGTAGTAGTTAAGAAAGTACTTCCGCTGTGGCAGTACTGGCTGATCGCATTCGATATCGCAATGGCCGTAATCATCATCGGCGGCGTGATTTTGATCGTCAGAAGATGCAGAAAAAACAATAAGATTGAGATTGTGGTTGAAGAAAAGAAATAAGACGGATTAGACGCAAAAGGCGCTTCCCCGGGGAATGGGGAGGCGCCTTTTAATACATAAAAACATAACAATGCAATAACTTATTAAAAATCAATAGTTTTTACATTGCAATGCAAAAACTATTGACTTTTTATTATGCGTTTGGACTACACTTTCATTTTTGATGATTGGGGAAATAAAAACTGCTATTAGGTTTAGATCCGCTGAAATATTGCGGATGGGTGTTTTTTATTAAAAAAATGAAGAAATGGATGGAATTGTACTGTTTGGGCAGATATGTTATACTTGAAAAAAGTTGTGTAGGAAGGGAGCCTTAGCATGATATTGTATCACGGCAGTAATGTTGAAGTAAGAGAACCGAAGATTATTGTTTCCAACAGAACACTCGATTTTGGTGCTGGATTTTATACAACATCGAATAAAGAACAGGCCGAAAAATGGTCGAAGACACAAACACTTAGACGTAGAAAAGGAACCCCTATTGTTTCATGCTATGAATTTAATGAGGATAAAATTAAAAATTTGTCAGTTTTAAAATTTGAGTCACCAGATATTGAATGGCTGAGATATGTAACTGATAATAGAAAAGCTATTTATAGTGGACCGAAATATGATATTGTTATTGGGCCAGTGGCAAATGATAACACAATGCCAGTAATAAATGATTATATGGCAGGAACTATAAATGAAGAAACTGCATTAATCCTGCTGAAACCGCAGAAACTGGCAGATCAGTTTGCTTTTTTGACCTGGAAGGGTCTTTCGGCATTAAAATACCTGGAGGGAAATGAATATGGAAAAAAGAACTAAGCCATCAATTCTTCAAAATTTTGACTGTGAAGTAACCGCTTTAATAGCTCAAAACAGAGGAATTTCTCAGACAGAAGCGCTTAGAAGATTCCTTAATTCTAAAACTCATGAAATGTTGGAAGATGATGATATGAAACTATGGTATTTCAGTCCTCTGGCGGTATATGACATTTGGGAAGCGGAGGAAGCAACTGGAGATCCTGGAAATTCTCTTTATTTGAGGGGGGATGAAATTTGAGTAAGGAATTTAGATTTTTCACATATCTGCTGGAAAGTTATGCACAGTATAAAGGAACAACTGCGGCTGAAGTACTGCGGATACTGGATGAGAAGAAGCTTACGGATTTTGTGTATAATATGTATGAAATATATCATACAGAAGCAATTGAAAATGCATATATGGACATCGATAGCCTGATTGCTACAGGTAAAACTGCGTGGTAATTGATAGAGTGGGAAAGGTACTTTTCTGTAAAAAGAAAGGTACCTTTTTTGCTTAAGGTTATGTCAGAAAACTGCAAGGTTATGCGATATCGGTTGAAAGGGTCTGATTTTTCATATGCCGCGTTGTCGTCAATCGCCGTAGCCGCCGCTACGCCTCATTCCTCCGCCTTGCATATGAGAAAATCATTCTGCGTCAATATAGCAGATACTTAATTTTCGATGTACTAGATATATTTTGAATACACAATATAGTGAAATTTTACATATAAAATTCCTGTCAAATTTCAGTTTGCGTACGAATATGCGCACTTTGCGTAAAAAATAACCATTTCACTGTGAAAATGCTACAATATTAACTAAATAAGATGGGAAAAGGCAGCCAGATAATGGATGCCATCTCATCTGAAAGAACATGTAAGCGCAGCTTCCAAAAGGCTGCACAGGCAAAATGTATGCAACAAAGTATCACAAAAACGAGGAGGAAAATTCATGAGTATGAAACGAGTGCTCGCTGCATTCATGGGCGTTACCCTTATGGTGGGAAACGGTCCGGTGAGTGTGATGGCAGCAGATGTGGCAGCCGAATCATCCGCAGAAACCGCAATTGTAAATCTGGAAACCCAGGGACGCACCAACCCAATTGGCGTGGATGCCCAGCAGCCTGCTTTTTCCTGGCAGATGCAGTCGGGAGAGATTGGCGCAGCCCAGAAATCTTACCAGATCGTAGTACAGGATCCGGAAGGAAATGTAGTATGGGATTCCGGTGTAGTGGAAAGCAGTAAATCCAACGAGATTGAATACGAAGGAAGCGGGCTGACTCCGGCAACAAAATACAGCTGGACGGTAACCGTAACCGACAACAATGACAACACCATCCAGTCTGAGAATGCAACCTTTGAAACAGGTCTGATGGATACTTCCACAGCTTCCTGGGATGGAGCGAAGTGGATCGGTGCAGGCGAACTTCAGCTTGATGCCGCATCCAAGGCAGTATTCAATATTACCGCAGATGTACAGGTAGCAGAAGGCAGCAACGCAGCTTCCTTTATTCTTGGCGCAGACGATTTCCGTCTGGAAAACAAGGTATTCAACAGTGAAATGCAGGAAGGCGAGAACTACGTTCGCGTAGAGCTTGATCTGTCCGGTGTTGATGCAAACGGCGGAGCTAAGATCAATGCTTACCGCATGGGCTATGCAAAAGATGACGATCCGTCCACTCCATTTTTCACCATTGAGGATGACGAAGATCTGAATACCCTGATTACAGATAAGAACAAAAACGAAGCGCACACCATCAACATCTTCTGTACCGCAAGTACACTGACTATTACCGTAGACGGTACAAAAGTGGGCGATGATATCCTGGTTAATACCATGGAAAATGGAAATACATTCCCGAACCTGAATTCCGTAGGTTTTGCAGCAAATGCAGGCGACACTGCCACATTTACAAATTACAAAATTGAAAACGGCGGAAGATATGCAACCGGAACCCTTCTGGACGCAGAAACCGGTGCAACCTATTCTATTTTTGACGGAATGGACGGCGTAACTGTAGATGGAAATACAATTACTGTAAATGGCGGTGACGCAGGTGTTCTTGGATATGCAGATCCCTCCTATGCGGCAGCACCTATGGTGCGTACCGATTTCGAAGCAAAATCCGAGATCGAGTCTGCAAGACTTTACCTGACCGCACAGGGTATCTATGATTTCTACATTAACGGACAGGAAGTGGCACCAGATGAATGGTTCAATCCAGGCTCCACAGAGTACGATTCCATTCTGGCATACAACTCTTATGACGTAACCGATTACCTTCAGACCGGGGAAAACGCAATGGGTGCAATCCTTGGCGAGGGCTGGTGGACAGGAATGACCACATTTGAATGCCTGAATAATAACTATTATGGCGATCAGCCAGCCCTTATGGCAAAACTGGTTGTCAACTATACAGACGGCTCCAGTGACGTCGTTGTAACCGATGACGGCAGCTGGACCTACTACAACGATGGCCCGGTACGTCTGGCATCTCTTTTCCAGGGAGAAAGATACGACGCTACCAAAGAGGCAGCAGTAGAAGGCTGGACAGAGGCTGGATATGATGACTCTGCATGGACAGCTTCCTCTGAAATCGAGACAAGAAAACAGTTTGCAGATTATCAGCTGGTTTCCCGCTATGACGATCCGGTTCACGTAATCCGTACCAATGATGTAAAAGAAGCTCTTGGCGAAACCAAAGAAGGCTCCGATTCCTATATCTACGACATGGGCGAAAATGTTTCCGGTGTTCCGGTTATCACAATTCCTGAAGAGTATGCAAAACCAGGCGAGACCTTAACCGTTCGTTTTGCTGAGATTCTTTATCCGGAGCTGGATGAGTACACCAGCGAAGGCGTTGACGGAATGCTGATGGTTGAGAACTACCGTACCGCGATGGTAACCGATTTCTATACTATGAAAGAGGGCGAGAACGTATTTTCACCGGATCTTACCTTCCACGGATATCGTTACATTGAGATCACAGGCCTTGATGAGGAGCTTCCGGCAGACTGCATCAAGATGCAGGTACTTTCCTCGCTGGATGCAAGCGCTGAGTATGAGTCCTCCAATGAGCTGACCAACCAGCTGTTTACAAACATCACAAACTCCACAACCAGCAACTACATTTCCATTCCAACAGACTGCCCGCAGCGTGACGAGCGTATGGGATGGACCGGAGATGCGCAGATTTATGCACTGTCTGGTTCTTATGTAGCCGATACTTACAACTTCATGCGCCAGTGGATGGATACTGTTCGCGCGGACTGCGGTGAGACCGGAATGTCTTCCCAGTATTGCCCGGCATTTGTAACTTATGATCTGGAAGCAGATGACAAGATCCCGCACAACGGACAGAGCTTTGGTATTACCTGGAACTGCCTGGTTGTAACTATTCCTTACAACCTGTATATGCAGACAGGAAAACTTGACATTGTAAAAGACAACATTGATAACATTTATGCATACGTAGATCACCTTGCTTCTACTCCAATGACCTACAAGGATGAGAACGGTGATAAGCAGGAAGATGCAAGACTGACTGGTGAGACTGGTACACTTTGTGATCACCTTTCCAGAATTCCGACTGACGGCGTAATGCTTGGAAATGTTCTTTATATTAACTGTCTGGATCAGGCAGCAGTACTTGCCGATGCTATGGGTGATACAGAAAAAGCACAGAGCTATCGTGAGACAGCTGCAACTGCAAGAGAAGCATGGAATGAATTCTTCATTGACCCGGATACCGGAAAAACAAAGAACACCAAGGGTGAGATCCAGGATACCCAGGCTTCCTATGCAACACCTCTTCGTTTCCATGTAGTAAGCGATGAGAATTTGGAAAAAGTTCTGGAAAATTATAATGCTTCCATTGCAGAAGCATCTGGTGAGGACAGTGACGGAATGCCGATTGTTCCTTATACTCTGACAACTGGATTTAATGCAACCGGAAACCTGCTGAATGCACTTTCCGATTATGGTTTGAACGACACTGCTTACAAGCTGTTTGAGTCTACTGATTATGCTTCCTGGCTGTATCCGGTAACTCAGGGCGCAACCAGCATCTGGGAGCGTTGGAACGGATATACCAACGAGCTTGGCTTCAACGGAAACAACAGCATGAATTCCTTCAACCACTATTCACTTGGTGCAGTTTATGAGTGGATGGTTGCTTACCAGCTTGGAATCAAAGCTGACGAGTCACAGCCTGGATATCAGCACTTTATCCTGCAGCCTACTGTCGGCGGTGATTTCACAGAGGCAAAGGGAAGCTATGATTCTGTATACGGAACCATCAAGAGCGGCTGGACCGCAGCTGACGGTGTGATGACATCTTACGATGTAACCGTTCCTGCAAACACCTCCGCAACCTTATACCTGCCAGTATCCGGTGACGTAACAGCCTGCGACGGCGTAACCATAATGGGTGCTGCACAGTACAATTCAATTGAAACTCAGCAGATGGAATTAGTTGCCGGAACCTATCACTTCGAAGTGACAGACGGCAATGTAACGGTAACTGCTGCATAATCAATCATCATTGTTATGAAATGCTTTTTACTGAAGCGTTTTATAAAATATATGCAATAACTGTTATCATAGATAAAGTCCTCCAATTTTATTATGATACGGAACATGCGGAATCTTAAAATGCTGCCAGATTCCGTATGCGAAAAGGCCAGTACGGAGAGCATTCTGATCCAGTACTGGCCTTTTTCGTTGCATTCTATTGAAAACTTTCTCTTGCTAAATTGTGAAAGTTTGTTAGAATATGTATAAAATAATTTGCGCAATTACAATTTATGAGAAAGTATGCTCTTTGGAGCGAGGTGACAAGTATGGTTACATTAAACGATTATTTATATTCCGGTGATACGGTTTTAAAGATTCTGCAGAAATATACGGAGGATCTGCGCAGGGAAGCCAAGGAGAACTATAATGAGATTGATTTGGTACACAGCAATTTCCTGCTTCAGATCACGGAGCTTCTGGAGCACAACGATTTCTTGACAGCCCAGTCTCAGAAGATCCGTGAATTTTATAAATATATGGCCCATGAATATCCGTTCCTGGCGTTTACTTTTAAGGGAAGAATTAAATCCCTGATTCGGGCGGAAGAGAAATTTAACGGGTATATTGTGGAATATATTTATAATTATTACCGGGAAAATGGAACCTATCCGCCTGTGTCTGAGCTGAAAAACAAGCTGAGCTGTTTCCGTGACTTTATTGCATACAGGATTGTAGTCTGTCTGCCAAGATGTCATCTGAAACCGGGAGAAGACCAGGAGCAGGCTTCTATCCGCTATCTTTATAAGATTGCAAACGTGCTTCCGGGATTCCTGGAAGAGAGAGGGTTTACTGCGGAGTCTGCCCAGGGAGTGAAGCTGAGTACATCACCTTTGCTGGATGAAGAGGTGAAGCCATACTACAGAGATTATATCTGTGGTACCAGTGAATACGGTTATCAGTCCTTACATATTACTTTTTATGATAACAGCTCAAGATCCTATATGGAAGTGCAGCTGCGCACCCAGAAAATGGATGACATTGCGGAAATCGGTCCTGCGAACCATTTAGGCTACGAGAAACGCCAGCAGGATGAACGTGCCCGAAGGGACGTGATCCCGGAAGGCGAATGCGTCTATTTCGACGAAGCCTACGAACGCGGCATGCGCCTTCTCCAGCTGGAACTTGCCGACCTGGACGTAAACATGTTCTCCGCCGTCAACAACAGTCTCATCAACGACGGCTGCGGACTGTTCCGCGGAAGGCTGATTTTGCCCTATGAGCATTTGTCAAGGTTTCAGAATGATGTGATAGATTAAAAGATAAGGAAAGCGAAAATCCTCTTTGCAGTTGTGGGTAAATTGCAGAGAGGATTTTTTTTAAGAAATACTGCATTCTATGCGACGGATGATAAAATTTTGCGTGATATATGATGAAAAACAAAATATACAGGAGCATTGGAAAGAAAATCACGGAATGGATGATGCACAGATTGTAGATTTATATTTTGCCAGAGATGAAAGTGCGATTACAGAGACAAAAAACAAGTATCAAAATATGTGCTTCTTGATTGCGCATAACATTTTATATAACCGGGAAGATTCAGAAGAATGTGTGAATGATACGTGGCTTTTTACATGGAATAGTATTCCTCCGAAAAGGCCTTCTATATTAGCTCCTTTTGTTTCAAAGATTACGAGAAATACCGCAATTGACCGATATCGCAAAAGAAATGCACAAAAGCGAATGAATTCTCACATGGAAAATATTGCAGGAGAGGTAGAGAAGTTAGGAAGTGTAATTTCTTCAGAAATTGATGCGTATTTGCGAAGGAAAGAAATTGTAGAAATTTTCAATGACTTTTTGCAGGGGCTCTCTGAACGTGACAGGGATATTTTTATACGACGTTACTGGTACATGGATTCTATAAAGAAAATCGCAAACAGACACAGATGTGGGGAAAGCAAAATAAAATCAGTTTTGGCACGCAGCAGGAAAAAACTTTACGCTTTGTTGAAGGAGGCTGGCTATGCAGGATAACAAGGGTTGGGATTTTCTGGAGGTATTTGCGGATGTTAATGAAAATTACATCTATCAGGCTTCAAAACCCTGGAGAGAAAATAAAACCATAGTGTTCAGAAAATATATGAGGTTTGCGGTTGCCTGTGTTGTGATAATAATTGCAGTGGCAATAGGAGCAACACATAAGAATGAGGTCAAAGCTGCCTGGAATAAAATGACTTCTTTAATTAGCAGGATATTAGGCAGTACAGAAGATGCGGATGATTATGTAAAACAAATTCAGAAAACGATTCGAAAGAACGGGATTGCAGTATCTTTAGAGGAAGTGGCGATGGATCATGAGAATTTGTGGATTGCTTATTCTTTGAGCAATGAGAGCGGTGATAATGATATATCCATGAACAGTGCCGAGGCCGTAATCGATGGGAAAAATTTAGCACTGGAGGGGCAGTATTCGTTTAATACTAATTCGAAAGCTGATGATGCAGTCTCTAAAAGTTATGTGGCAAAATTTTACCGAAATGATTTGTCTGGTTCACAGAAAATTGATATAACGATTGGTACATTTAAAACGGAAGATGATCAGATTGAGAAGAAGGATGAATACATTTTTTCCTTTACTGCTACGCTGGAAACCTTAGCCGTAGATACGAAGGAAATACCCATTAAGGAATCCATGCAGCTGCAAAATGGGAAAAACATTGCTATTTCAAAAATTAAATATAATATTTTTGGCGGAACAATTTATGGTGAATTGCCAGATATGGCAGAAAATGATGAATTCTTGATCCGCGGAGAAGATGATCTTGGAAATGAACTGGTTTTTGAACTGAATTCATATCGAAATCCAGATCTTGTATTTGATCTGACAGATTCCGGAATTTCTCCAAATGCGAAACAGCTAACTTTGCAGTTATATTATTATGCAGACGATGCTGGAAACCAATTTGTATATCAGGATGGGGATGATGAATTTTATGTAGAAGAATCTTCCAGTGAGTATGGAGAAAATGAAAATCCGGAGGATAGAGCAGTTCCGGTTGGAGATGGGTTTATGATAGATTTGCAAGAGTAGACTAATAGGAATAGAAGACAGCCATCAGTGAAAAATAGCTGGTAGCTGGCTATATATTTTTAATTTGATTACAAATCATCTCATAGAGCATTGCGTTCCTAAAACAAAAATGATATTATATAAATGCAAACAATAAAATAGATATTCTTAAAACTTTCTAAAGTCATTGAACTGGCCTTGGTTTTGTGATACTCTGGTACTACATTTCAGGAACTCTGTATTTTTCTTATGCCGTTCGGCAGCAAATTCCTGTAAGTAGTATAAAGTGAAAGAAGGTGAAGGCCTTTGGGGCTAAAGACCAGGGAATGCAAGAATATCTGGCAGACCATGAGCGATTTGCGGATCTGATTAATGGAACTGTATTTGCAGGGAAGCAGATTATTGAGGCTCAGTATCTGAAAGAAGTACAGAGGAAAAAACGGGTATCAGTAGCGGATACTGCTGATCTGGTAAATTTACAAAAGAAAAACAGTTCTTCTCAAAATGGAACGAAGAGAATTTATCTGGAAAGGGAGCGTGATTTTTTACGGCTTTATGATAAGCCTGGCTGTAGATTCCTGATTGCATGTGAAGTGGAATCCAGTGCTGATTATGAAATGCCGGTACGCTGTCTTACTTATGATGGAGTCGAATATACGAATCAGTTAAAAGCACGCAAGCAAAAAGATGATTCTGAAAAAACTCATGAACGTCAACCATTGATTCTAGTTTTTCATCTGGTAGTTTATCTGGGCGAGAAACGTTGAATCAGCAAACAGCATTTACAGGAAATGATGAAAATTCCTGAAGAAGTGAAGAAATTTTCAGGACAGCTTCCTGAATATGATATTGGCTTAGTTGACATTCATGAGCAGAATCCAGATTTGTTCCATACGGAATGAAAAGAAATCTTTAAGATTATGAACCATAGCCGGAAGAAGGAAGAACTGAGAAAGTACATAGAAGATCATAAAGAAGAAATACAAAAGTTAAGCGTGGAAACCAGGTGGTTTCTGGGGATTTTGTTGGAGCAGTATACGATTGTGGATGAAAGAGTTATGGAGGTGAAGGACATGTGTGAAGCATGGGACGGTGCGGTAAAATTGCAGGCGCAGATAGAGGGTAGGGTGATTGCTCAGGAACTGGCGCCTAAAATGGCGGAAGAGATGGCGGCTAAAATAGCGAAAGATATGGCGGCTGATATGGCTCCGAAAATGGCAGAAGAGATGGCTGGAGAAATGGCGGAAGAAATAGTTGAAAAGCGTCTCAAAGAGCATAAGCAACGTTTAAAAAGAAAAGAAAAAGAAAGAAATAAAAAAGTTGTTTATAACATGTTCGCGAAGGGTTATCCGCAGGAAGAAATATCCGAGATTTTGAATCTGCCATTTTCAAAGGTAAAGAAATGGTGCAAAAATTTCAGTAAAGATGCTGCAGTAGAAATGGCATAAACATTGGGTGAGTCTCTTTACAGTTTGAAAGATAGCTGTAAAGGGACTTTTCTTTATTTCTTGAAACGGAACGTGGGAAATAATCACCGTAATTATGCAATCTGTCCATGTAAACTATCCATACACGATAAAAAAACAGCATATTGCGTTAAAAAGATGCAGAAGCGTGGAAAAATGTTATTATTTTAGATAAGATATTATGGAAGAAGTGTGGGAATATTTGGGGATTGGAGGAGGAAAAATGCTTCGCATTGCGATTGTAGAAGATAACGATACAGACAGAGAAATAATAACAGATGCTTTGGGACGGTTTGAGACAGAGGAGAATGAGCATTTTAGTATAACGGAGTTTCATGATGCCATGGATTTTCTGGAACAGCGGAAAATGGACTTCCAGATGGTATTTATGGACATTCAGATGCCGTACATGGACGGGCTTGAGGCGGCGCGGAAATTCCGGGAGAGAAACACAGAGGCAGTGCTGGTTTTTGTGACAAGCATGGCACAGTATGCGGTTCACGGCTATGAGGTGGATGCTATGGATTACATTGTAAAGCCCCTTAACTATTTCAGCTTCAGCTTGAAAATGAAACGGGCGGTAAAGCAAATCCATTCCCGTGAAAAACAGCAGTTCATCATCAACACCAGAAACGGCCTTGTGAAAACCTCTATAGACGAAATCAAATACGTGGAAGTACTGGGCCACAAAGTAATCTATCATCTTGAGGAAAAGGATGTGGAAGCCTATGGCAGCATGAAAAAGGTAATGGAAGAACTTCCAAACAACACATTTGCATTATGCAACAACTGCTATTATGTAAACCTATATTACGTGACTTCTGTGGAAGGTTATCTGGTAAGCATTGGGGAAATCCAGCTGCAGATCAGCCATCCCAGGAAGAAAAGCTTTATGAAAGCCCTGAATGATTATGTAGGAGGATGCAGCGCATGAACATATGGGAGATTGTCTGGAAATGTGAACTTACCTTTGAATTACTGCTGTTCAGTTTCCTGATGTGCCGTAATTTTGCCAGAAAACCGCTGTTCTGGATAAGAGCGGCTGCCGGAAGCGGAATCTGTCTGTTTGGAACGCTGCTCTTTGTAAGCAATACCAAAACCATGTGGGAAAGTATCCCGGGAATCATAATCATGTTTCTTCTGAGCATGCTGACCATGGTATTTTGCTATGAAAATTCTGTGAGGGAAATCTTTTTCGTCAGTGTGGCGGCGTACAGTACCCAGATTATTTTGTACAGCGTGTTTATTCTGTTACAGACTTTTCTGAACATAAACGATGGGATTGCATTTATTCTGCTTTATGTAGTGTTGCTGGCAGTGGCCGTATATATGGTACTGCATTTTATGGAAAAGAGAATCGATGAAACGGAGCATGTAACCGTTCACCCGGGTTTCCTCTTGCTGCTTTTGGTAACAGCAGGGCTGATTGATACGGTGTTTAAGTTTTATATGGTAGACCATATGCTTGGCGTGGAGACAAAAGAGATTTTCGCTGCGTGGAAAATTTTTTCCATGGTTGCCTGTCTGCTGCTTCTGATGGTACAGTTTGGTACTTTGAAGCGCAATTCCATTTCTGCCCAGAAGCAGCAGCTGGAAGATCTGCTCTATCAGAAACAGCAGCAATATGAGCTTTCCAGAAAAAATATGGAACTGATCAATATCAAATGCCATGATCTGAAGCATTGGTTCAAGCGTCTGCAAAGTCTGTCTGGAAGTGCCTACGAAAAAGAGGCGAAGGAAATCCAGAAAGCACTGGCAATTTATGATTCTATGTTTCAGACGGGAAACAAGATTCTGGATACCATTCTTACAGAAAAGAAACTCTACTGTGAATATAACAAAATTAACATGACCTGTATCGCAGAGGGAGAAAAACTGGATTTTTTATCAGAAAGTGAGCTTTGTTCCCTGTTTGGAAATATTGTGGACAATGCGGTGACTGCTGTTTCCCATCTGGAAGAGGAAGAGAAACGGACAATCAATATTCTGGTGCGTACCCGGGGAAATTTCCTGTCCATTCATGAGGAAAATTATTATGAGGGAGAATTGAAAAAATCTGGCGATGGTTTTGAGACAACCAAGAAAGATAAAGAGCATCACGGTTTTGGTCTGAAGAGCATTAAGATGATTACGGAAAATCATCACGGAAATATGTCCGTGACAGCGGAGGACGGAGTGTTCAATATTAATATTTTGATTCCCCTGCCAAGCATGGAAAAATGAGCAGCGTGGCGTGCGTAAATGTTTATGCACGCTATATTTTTACTGGTCGGATGAAAGGCACTTGCATGAATGAAGATTATGACGGAAAAATGCAAGGTTATGCAAGTATGGTAGCAAACTGCCAGTAAGGATGATAAACTTTTTCATAATAAGTCAACGAATTTGGAGGAATGAGAGATGTTTAAGAAGAAAGTATTATTGGCACTTGGTATGGCAGCAGTATTAAGCACAGGCTGTGCAGCAACATCTGTTTGGGCAGAAGAGAATGCAGATGTGCAGGCAGAGACGGAAAGTACAGATACAGAAGAAAATTCTGAAGCAGAAGGCGAAGCAGAGGAAGCAAATCCAGAAATAGAGGAAGGCTACACCACCGAACTGGATGGCTGCACAAAAGTGGTTTCCTGGTGTAAAAATGGAGACAACAATATTTACGGACAGTTTTACTATCCAGCTGATTTTGACGAAAACCAGACTTATCCGGTGGTCATTATGAGTCACGGAATCGGCTCCACTTCCCAAATGATGGAGCGTGCGAAATGGCCGGAAAAAGCAGCACAGGACGGCTATGTGGTTTATACCTTTGATTTCTGCGGCGGTTCCCAGAATGGAAACAGCGATATGGATTTTATGGACATGACGGTTATGACAGAGAAGTCTGATTTAAGCGCAGTTATGGATTTTGTGAAATCAAAGGATTATGTGGATCAGGATCATCTGTTCCTTCTTGGACAGAGCCAGGGCGGACTTGTCAGTGCGCTGACAGCGGCAGACCGTGCGGATGATGTGGCGGCTATGATCCTAGTTTATCCGGCACTTTGCATTGCGGACAATGCAAAGGAGACCTATGCATCTGCAGAAGATATTCCAGAAGGCGAGGCGGAGATGCCAGTTGGAACGGTTGGCTCTGAATATGTGAAGGCAGTTTATGATTTAGATGTTTATGGAACCATCAGTGCGTATGACGGAGATGTTATGCTAATTCACGGAATTAATGACAGCCTGGTTCCATATAGCTATTCTGAAAAAGCACTGGAAGAGTCTTATACAAGTGAAGGCTCTGTTCTGGTTCCGATATATGGAAAGCGTTCTACTCATGGATTTGAGATGAACTTCGAAGAGGGAAGGGATTATGCGGAAACGGTAGGCTTGGAATTCCTGGATGCTCACTTAGAGGAAAAATAATCTCAGATTGAATTGCTGGAAATAAAATATGGGGTGCTCTTATCGAGTGCCCATTTTTTAAAAGGAGGAGAAAAGTGAAAAGGAAAAAATTTGAGGCCGCAGCTATGGCAGCAATTCTGGCTGCCATGTCTTTGAATGGATCACTGATACACGTAAGTGCAGCAGAAAATAACGGAAGTGAGGACGACTTTGCCAATCAGATTGCAGCGGAATTTTCCCAGCCGGAAATGAAATATAAACCTTATGCCCGCTGGTGGCTGGCAGAAGGTTCTCATACAGATGAGACTTTGCGGGAATCTGTGCAGGAACTTTATGACGATGGTTATGGCGGAATTGAGTTTGTAACTCTGGATGAGTCCCGGTATTTGGACAAGGAAACCTACGCGTGGGGTTCTCCAGAGTGGATTCATGACACGAAAGTGATTATTGAGGAATGCAACCGTCTTGGGATGAGCGTAAGCATGACAAGCGGAACCCACTGGTCCACAGCCAACCTGATTTCCATTACACCGGATGAGGAAGCGGCATCTCAGGAGCTTGGGGTATCTCCAAGAGTGGAGTACAAGGAGGCAAATACAAAGCTTCTTCCGGTTATGAGAAGTGCAGAGGATGCAGATTATCTCTATCTTTATCACTACATGTATGAGGATGAGGAAAACTACGAGGGTGAAATTTCACTGGATGGAATTTATGAGCCTTATGTGATCGACACCTGGAGCGGAAACGTGGAAAAGGTTCAGGGCGTCAGCTATGAAGATGGCAGAACTGTGCTGCATGTGGATGCGGCACCTGGAGAGACGATGGTGTTTGCACTGAAGCATGGGGATGACGGAGAAAACTCTGTGGAGCAGATTGAGGCAGAGAATTCTGGAGAAGGAACAAGGAATGAAGCAAAAGACATTGCAGATACGAAATCAGAAGTTGAGAAGAATGTTTCGAAAAATGCAGCTGGTGCAAAAGAGAAAGAAGGCAATGAAGCAGTAGATGAACTGCAGGAAAAAAGTTCTATTAATAATGTACTTACACTGAGTAACTGGAACCTTACCATAGATTCTTACGAGCCTGGCGAGAAAGTAACCCGCACCGAGGAAAACGAGGATACCGGAGTCACCACAACAGAAGCTGCTTACACAACCAATCACGTAGAAATAGACGTCGGAACCTTGTCTGAGCTGGTTTCATGGAAAGATATAGAGTCTGTTGGTGAAACTGTGTCTGGTATTGGAACCTACACCACTACATTTGAACTTCCAGATGAATGGCAGATTGCAGAAAATACTGAAGCCAGCGAAGGCGACACAGAATCAGCTTCTTCAGAAGCTGCCAAAACGAACTCAGGCAAAATTGAATTCCAGGCCGACAGCTTCCAGGGCGGAACCGCCGCTATCTGGATCAACGACACCAAAGTCCCGGTCAACATGGACCGCCGCACCGCTGACCTCACTGCCTACATACAGCCCGGTGAAAATACCATTACCGTGCGCGTGACCAGCTCCCTTCGCAACATTATGATCACCCAGGGCTACGACGGCTGGATCTTCGGCACCCCAGACCCAGATGATTATGGAATGACTGGGGAAACGAAACTTGTGTATACAAAATAAAATCTATATAGAAGATATAAGTCAAAAGGCATTACAGGAAGCGAAAATCCTGCAATGCCTTTTCAAATACTGATTATTTCTCCGGGAACATTTTGCCGAAGAGGAAGCGGATAAGGGGACCGCAGTACATGAGCTGCCAGAAGAAAGCAACTGGGAAGTTCATGAAGGTTGTCTGGAACCATACGGCAACGAACTGGGAACCTGCGTTTTTGAATAAGATTGTGGCAATCAGGCTCATGACCGGGCACATGATGCAGATGATCATAATGGAAATTGCTACTGTGATTGCAAATGGTCTGTCCTTTGGTGTGACGATGCGGAAGGCAAGTTTATGAGCAAGGTTGTCCACAATAAAGAATTCCAGCACAAATGCAACCGGCCACATGATTTTCATTTCACCGAAGGCCATCAGGAATACCTGGTTGCTCATTCCGCCGATGTTCAGGGAAATGTTGTAGCAGATCATGGCGTAAACCATGAGAAAGGACATCATCAGGGTAAAGATTACATTTTGAAACTTTGTTTTTGGCATAAAATTTTTCTCCTTTTTTGAATTTTGAGTACAAAAAAGACACATGTGTTGTTCGTTATCAAGCGTACACTTGTGTCGTTTCCAATTTTATACCAGAGCTAATTTGTTATGAAGTTGTTTACCGAGTGATTATTATACCAGATAATCGGAGAATTGCAATTAAAAAATTTCAAATACCAAGTAAAAACTATCGTTGCTTTTGCACAAAATTTATGAATTATTAGCAAGCCACAAATCCAACTGCCGTTGATTTTCCTCAATTATCTGGTTGATCCCGGCATCACTTAGCAGTACATTCATATTTTTCACAGCTCCCTCCACATCTGCAATCATCCCGCATTCCAAAGGCGGCAGATATTCGGAAAGCACCCGCATAACGGCGGCATACTCAGAGGCAATCGGTGATACGTCAAAGGTGTAGCCAAGAAGCGGGCTGACCGTGATATTGTCTCGGAAATCTTTTAAATCCTGGTAGAAATCTTCTGTAACGGGCTGCCACTGGTAAATGTCCATAAAATCTCCAAAAACAGAGAAATAGCGGCTGTATCCAATATTATCAGCAGAAACGTTGTCTGGGTAAGTGATAATGCGGTCGCTTACCTTCTGATATTCCTGGCCTTCAATTCCATTCATCAGCAAATTGGAAATTTTAGAATTGGAATACATCAGATTAAGAAATTCCATGGCTTTTTCCGGATTACGGGAGGTGGAACTGATTCCCCATCCATCTTCCTGCACCTGGCTGGTGCGAAGGGGCGTCTGGGAAGTGGTGGCAAACATATCCACCTGAAAACCATAATTTTTTGCCTGCAAAGCTTCCTCCACCGGATTGGCAGTGAGCCATGTCATAAAAATTTCCTCATTCTGGAAAAGCTGATTTACCAGAAGGCCTGAGGTAAGAGAATCTGCTGGAAGCCATCCGTTTTGCTGCCACCGCCTGAGAAGCTGACAGTATGCAAGATATTCTTCTGTTTCAAAAACATTTACAATATCAGTTCCGGAATCGCCGGACACAGAGACTCCATTTGCGTACATACTGCTTCCCACCGGAACAACTGATGGGAAAAAGGTTCCAAGCAAAATCGGGTTATCACTGCCATCCCCCTGTGAAAGCAGGTATTTCCCGTGCTGATGGAGCGCTTCGGCAATAGCTTCGATTTCTTCCACAGACATGGTTTCTGAGAGGTGGATGTTATATCTGTCTGCCATATCTTTGTTGTAAAGAAAACCGGAATTTCCCCCGCAGTAAAGATTTGCAGGGACGGAGTAAATGTGGTCGTCAATCATGTCTGCTTTGATCAGGTCGCCTGCTTTTTCCAGAAGCGCAGAGCCATGGCTGGTGAGAAGGTCATCGAGAGGCAGCAGGGTTCCATCCGCCACCATCTCAGAAAGGGAAACGGTACGTCCGGTATTGATAATATCAAGCTGGTCATTCTGGGCAGACATCAGGCTGATGCGTGTGGCATGGTCGGAGATGGGGATGTTTTCAATTTTTACGGTGCAGTTGATTTCCGGAAGGGTGATGGCGCTGACGGCATCCGCTACTTTCTGAAGGTCAGGCATAGGGGTATCGCCAAGGGTCAGATGCTCGATCACGATCTGGCAGGGGGCATCCTCTGCGACGACTGTTTGGGCAGAATCCCCAGCTGGAATTCCAGAGCATCCCAAAAGAAGCATGCAAAGTGTACCTCCAGCAGCTAAGGTGATTCCACAGAGAAAATGCTCTTTTTTAGCTAAGCATTCCGATGTCCGGGAAGTTTTTCTGGAAAAGGTTTTTTCAAATAAATTCTGTAAACATAATTTATGATGCTTCAATGTTGCTCCCCCCTGTTGGTTATGGATTTGTGATTATTCACGAATGGAATTTTGTCAGATACATTTGGTGCACAGTGAGAATTGCGCTCTATTTCCCATACTGCTTGCGGTATTGCCCCGGGCTCATTCCCATATTGCGCTTAAATACCTTCATAAAATAAGTGTAATTATAATAGCCAAGCTGCACCGCAATATTCTCGATGGAAGAATCTGTGGACAGCAGAAGCTCCTTTGCCCGCAGAATCCGCTGCTCCGTCACATATTCCAGCACAGACATGTTGGTCTCTTTTTTGAAAAGACGCATCATGTATTGAGGATTCAGGGAAACATTCTGTGCAAGCTCCGACACGGTAAAAGGCTCCGTGAGATTCTGGTGAATGTAAGGTAGCACTTTTTGGCGGATAATGTCCCGGCCGGATTCCGGCTCCTTTTCCGGTTCCTGCCGGTAGGCTTTGCTTCGGAGATTCAAAGCCTCCACCGCTTTTTTCAGGCTGGCTTCCAGGTCTTCCTCATCCACTGGCTTCAGCAGATAATCCTGGCAGCCAAGCTGCATGGCTTTGCGAAGAAAGCTGTATTCCGGGTGGCAGGTAAGCATAATGCAGATCATGGGATCCTTGCTGAAACGTGCATATTCCATGGCCCATTCCACCAGGTCAAGGCCGTTTTCCCCTGGCATTTCAATGTCGCAGATCAGAATATTGACCGCATTCTTTTTCAGGAATTCCTTTGCCTGGCGGACGGAATACACGCCATGTACCTGGGAAATGCCGCATTTTTCCCAGTGGATATCTTCCATCAGCACATCTACTGAAAATTCTTCATCATCCAGAATAAGAACCGAATAAGTATTCATAACCGACCTCCTAATTTTCACATTGATTCAGGTGAATGGTGATTTCCACAACTGCGCCGTGGGGAAGTGCATTATAGCAGCGAATCTGGGCGCGGTCCTGATAGATCAGGTTAAGCCTTTCGATGCAGTTGTAGATACCGGTGCCAAGCAGTTCATTTTTCACATGAGTTTTGTGGTACTCCTCGATGGCCTCAAGGATTTCCGGGGAAAAGCCTTCGCCCTGATCCTGCACGCTGATACGGATTACAAAAGGCTCCACCTGTACAGCCTGGATCCGGATCATAATTTTTTCCTGCTCATCCTGGCCGTATTTCAGACTGTTTCCGATGAAGCTTTCCAGGAGAAAAGGCGGGATAGGGACAATGTCAATTCCGTCTTCGCAGAGGATTTCGTAGTCCAGCTTTCTGGGAAAACGGATTTTTTGAAGCTTGAGAAAATTTTCAATATGGTCCAGCTCCTGACCAAGGTTTACATAACGGGATTCGATGTTGACCACGTAGCGGTAATACTGGGAAAGAAGACGAATGATTTTCCGGGTGGCTTCCACATCACGGTTGCTGTAGGTGTACAGGGTGTTCAGGGAATTCAGGATAAAATGAGGCTGGATCTGCTGGCTGAGATAGCGCAGCTTTGTTTCATTTTGTTCCAGCTCCTGTTGGTAAATCTGGATCTGCATATCTTTGAGCTGGTCCATCATATGGTTAAATTCTGTCTCAATTTTCTCGAATTCCAGGCTGGTGCCGGACGGATTCTGAAGCCGGTGCTCAATATTTCCAGAGGCGATTTCCTCAATTCCCTGGGTCAGTTCTTTTACAGGGGTGAGTACCCAGTGGGAAATACAGAGGACTACGCAGATTACCAGAAGCAGGGCCAGGACGGTAACTGCGGCAAAGCTGCTGGAATACCAGTGGGGGGAAAGCCCAAGTTCAGCTGTCCCAAGGATTCTGGCAATGTACACGCCTGGATGAAGCGCCTGGCAGGTGATAAAAAACTGCCCATCCTTTTCCACAGTAGCGCCAAGATCTTCCCTGGGGATGACGGTTATGCCACCCTGGGTAGTGAGCACGTTTCCGGCAAAGTCTGTGAGAAGATAAGTGGGGGTATCTGCCGCTGCTGTACTTTCATTCTGACAGATATAGGAAAGGAGCGCATCATAGGAAATCCAGGAACCAAGACAGTAGCCGTCTCTTTTATAAAGCCAGTACAGATAATAGCCGTTGGCGGTGGAAACGGTGTTCCAAAGCTTGGAAGAAGCAGCAGAACCTGAGAAATTTTCCGCCTGTTTTCGAATCACGGCAGTCATTTCCGGATTTACTTTTTCATTGAGAAACAGGTTTTGCTCCGGGTAGTACACGAAAATATTTTCCATGAAGGGGTAGATCTCTTTTATGGAAGAAATCTGTTCTTTTATGCTGATCAGCAGGCTCCAGTGCCTCTGGGTATCAGACTGGGGAAAGGAGACCAGCTGGTTGAAGCTGTTGTTGTTGATTGGAAGATATAAAAGGGTTTCCTCCAGAATGTCAAAAATGTGATCCATGGAGGAGGCATATAAAGCAAGGTCATCTTCCGCTTTGGTGATCTGCTGCTCCTGCCAGTTCTGCCGTGTGCTGCGGCCGTTTTGGTATACCATGAAAATCACAGGAAAAACAATCAGCAGAATGACAATGGTGATCTTGCCTGTAAGGGTCTGGATAAAGTGTTTCATAGAGAAATCCTCGCAGTGCTTCTGTGTGGTTTGTGAAATTGAGAATTGCGGGAGCTGCTTTGCAGCGGAGCAATTCGTGGATATCGAGTTAGGGTCAAAAGCCCTTTTGCCCCTAACATCCTAATAAAAGTATAGCAAAACCATGAAATCCGTCAATAGAAAGTCATAATAGGAAAGGTTTGTGTCATTTACGGACATTATAGCCGGGGTGGTTTGCTGATAATATAAAACCAGAAGCATTCCGGGCAATGAACGCGGAATGTGCAGATATTGTCAAAATATGAAAAAGGAGAGCGAAGCAAATGAAAAAGTTAATGGTACTGGCAATGACAGGTTCCCTGCTGCTGACAGGAAACGCAGTTGCTGTACTGGCGGAAGAAACCGTCAGCGAAGAGACTACGGATGAGGCTGTCAGCGAAGAAGCACCAACAGAGGCTGAAGCAAAAAATGCAGATGATGCCTCAACAGAGGCTGAATCTGACGAGACAGAGGAAAACAGTGCACAGGGTGATGCTGTATCCGATGACGAGATTTCCCCATACCGTGCCTGCGAGCACACCAACAGCTACAAGCTGGCAGAGGACAGCCATGAGGCCACAGATACGGAAGGAGGTCTTCGTCATTATGTGTGCAGCGAGTGCGGTGCAGAGTATTCTTACCAGACAGATCCCCTTGTATATGAAACAAACCCGAAAACAGGAGAGCCGGCAGACCAGTCTGGTTCCAGCAATCCGCTGCTTCCATCCTGGGAGTATGTGCCGGATGGAGAACCTCACGTATTCTGGTCAAGAGATGATGAAGAGTGGCGTGTATATCTCTATGGCTCCCACGACAAAGAGGGAAAAAGCATGTGCAGTGCCGAGCAGGTTCTGTGGTCTGCACCTGTCTATGATTTAAGCGACTGGAGATATGAGGGCGTGATCCTGGATATTTCCGAGGGAAATACTTACGGCGGAAACATGCTGTTTGCTCCGGATGCAGAGTATGACGTGACTACAGATACTTATTATATGGTATCCAGCCAGGTATTTGAGAATTCTGTCCTTCGTTCTTCCACAAGCCCGGCAGGCCCATGGGACCCGGATCAGGCACTTCTCACCATTCCAATCAAGAATAGCTACGATCCAAGTCTTTACATTGAAAACGGAACCATTTACATGGCTGTTTCCAACATGACCTCCGGTTATGCAGATAACGAAGAAATCAGCAAAATGGTAGAAGAAGACAATTACACAACCGGCATGAAGCATGTGGCTTCTATCTACAAGCTGGACGGAAATGCAGATGACGGATATGAAATTGCAGAAACCACCTGGTGCCCAACCGATGAACGTGGTTTCCTTCCGATTTTTGAAGGACCGTCCCTGACTGGTTATGTGGATGAGCTTGGCGCTTATGTGCTTCTCTATGTAAGCTACGAGGTTGGCGCAGACGGAGCTTTCTACAATTCCGCAATCTCTTACGTATGGACCGATGACCTGATGAACGGCACCTGGCACTATGGTTCCAACGGAATTGACAATGATGTTGTAGGCTATGACACCAGCGTTCTTGTCAGCGGCGATCACGGAAATGTAATCTCCGATACCAGCGGACGCTATGTGAAAAATCAGGAAACAGGCGAGATGGAGTTTACGGATTTTGCAACTTATATCAGTGGAAACAACCACGGCGGAATGGCAAAGGTAAACGGAAAATGGTACTTCTTCGGACATCGCCAGACAAATGCAAGCAACGCTTCCAGACAGGCAATTGTCGGTCAGATCGGCGTTGGCCCTGCAGAAGACGGCAGCCCGGTAATCACTCCAATGGAACTTACCTCCTGCGGTGCAGCTGACAGCATGGATGCATTTTCCACATGGAATGCAAATACCACAACCTATCTTCTTGAGGCAGTGGATCACCCGGCACCATCCACAGAAGGGGACAACGTGCACAGTGACTGCCTTGTAAACGGACCATATGTTGTGGCAGACCGTGACCAGGATGCCGTTCACACTACCTGTGTAACAAATCTGAAGGACGGTAATATTGTAGGCTACAAATATCTTGATTTCGGTGATGCCGGAACAGATACTCTGAAAATGCTGGTTTCCAAAACCGCAGACTGTGCAGATGGTTCTGTTGACCTTTATCTGGATGCACCGTCAGAAGACCAGGGAGGAACTCTTGCAGGAACTCTGGAGCTGACCGCTGACGCAGTAGAAAATGCCCAGAATAAAGAGGATGGCTCCAACGAAACCTCCTGGAGTTGGCTTAAGGCAGACTGCCAGCAGGAAATCTCCGGGGTCCATGCAGTATACTTCGTTTTCCACGGCGAGGAAGGCAAGATGATCTGCAGCTTTGACCAGTTTGGATTTGAGAGAAATTAAGGAATAAAGAAAGGCATTGTGAGAATTGCACATTTTCACAGTGCCTTTTTTGTGCATAACTGTGAAGGAGTAGCAGCCCGTCCTGCAAGCTGCGCATCGGTTTTGTACTACTTGCGATAAATTTCATACACTTTGCGCTAAAAACGGGTACGGGAAAATTCAGATGCTATAATACTTGCATAAAGTAAAACATGCTGTCTGCTGATTGGGAAGCTTATGTTTAAGCGCGGGCAGCAAAGCAAAAATAGTAAATGGAGGATGAAGTATGAAAACAAAGCAGGCTGTAAATCCGTATTTGCCAAGCTGGGAATACGTGCCGGACGCAGAACCGCATATTGTGGACGGACGTGTATATATATATGGTTCTCATGATCTTTTTAACGGCTTGAATTTCTGTCTTGGAGACTATGTATGCTGGTCAGCACCGGTAGACGATCTTGGCAACTGGCGTTATGAGGGTGTTATTTTCAAAAGAGAGCAGGATCCGGCAGCGCCGAAGATCCGTCTTACAAATGGTCTGGCAGCACCGGATATGATCCAGGGATCGGACGGAAGATTTTATCTTTATTATTTCATGGGCGGCACCAAGATGATCTCTGTGGCTGTCTGTGACAAGCCGGCAGGCAAATATGAATTCTATGGTTATGTAAAATATGCAGACGGCACTCCTATTGGAAAGAAAGAGGAGCCACTGCAGTTTGACCCGGGCATTTTTATGGATGACGATGGAAAGCTGTATCTTTACACAGGCTTTGCCCTTCAGGGAAATCCCCTTCTGCTTGATGGCTCCAAGCCGACTGAGCACGGTGCAATGTGCTTCGAGCTGGACCCCGCAGATATGCTTACTGTAAAAATGGGACCGAAATACATTGGAATTGCCAGTGAGAAAGAAGCACCAGGAAGTTCTTATGAGGGACATCCCTTCCTGGAGGCAAGCTCCATGCGTAAATTCAATGGAACCTATTACTTCATCTACAGCTCCCTGAACAGCCATGAGCTTTGCTATGCAACAAGCGATAACCCTACAGAGGGCTTTGAGTTTGGTGGTGTTCTGGTCAGCAACGGGGACATCGGCCTTCCTGGAATCACAGATGTAAAAAATGCAAGAAACTGTACCGGAAACACTCACGGAAGCCTGATCGAGATTAATGGAAGCTATTATGTTTTCTATCACAGACACAGTAACCGTAAGCAGTCTTCCCGTCAGGCTTGTGCAGAGCGCATCCGCTTCGAGAATGGCAAATTCTATCAGGCAGAGATGACCTCCTGTGGTCTGAATGACGGACCGCTTAAGGGAAAAGGAAACTATCCTTCCTACATCGCCTGCAACGTATATGGCAAAAAGGGAACCCGTTTCCTGAGCATGATCAAGCATTTCAAGTCTGGTCATCCATATCTGACACAGGAGGGAAAAGACCGTGAACAGGGCTCTGACCAGTATGTGGCAAATATGTGCGACGGAGCAGTGGCAGGTTTCAAATATTTTGACCTGCGTGAGACCTCAAAGGTTCGCATTAACATTAAGGGAAAAGCAACTGGAGTTGTTTATGTGACCACAGAGGAAGGCGGCAAGCCAGTGGCAAAGATCCAGGTGAAACCTTGCAAAGAGCAGCATGGCTTTGCGGCTGATTTAAGCGGACTTGGCGAGAAAGAGGCACTGTATTTCAGCTACAAGGGAACTGGTGCGTTTGACTTTATGTCCTTTGACCTGAAGTAAAAACGCCTTAAAAAGCAAGAAATACTTTATCTGCTAATAGCAGACAAAGTTTAAATAAAAGGGAAAAGAGTTTATCTTAAGAGTCAAATAAACCCAGGAGGCGAAACACTTGAACATTACTAATTTTGCAAAAAAAGTTGCAGAAAAGCCGGTTTTCAAAACCAGGATCAAGTCTGATGAGGTGAAAATCCCGGAAATGATCATCGGTTATTTTCTGGCTCCATTCTGTGCCATGTTTGCCAACTCCATCTTTGGTGCATATCTGAACCGTTATTATGTGGATGTACTTGGCTGGACAAAATTCGGAGCATTTGCTACACTTCTTCCAATCGTATCCGTGATCTTCGTAGTTCTCGGAAACCTGATGATTGGACAGTGGATCGACAACACCAGATCCACACAGGGAAAAGCAAGACCGTACCTGATTCTTGCAGCTCCTATGCTGATCGTGGCAATTATCCTTATGTTTATGACACCAAACAAGGGAAGCAATGCTATTCAGATGATCTGGATCGCAGTTTCCTACAATCTGTACTATGCGCTTGCATATCCGTGCTTTTACTGCGCACACAGCTCCATGGTTTCTCTTTCCACCAGAAATTCTGAGAGCCGCGGACTTCTGGCAACCCTGTCAAATGCAGCAATGGTTGCATCCGCAGGAGTTGGAGCCAGCATTCTTGTGCCGATCCTTCTGCAGAGCTTCCTGTTTGTGACAAAGGACGGCGGAATTGATGTGGATGCCAGCTATGCGCACTGGAGAATCATTTCCATCGTGCTTTGCCTAGTAAGTGCATTTGGCTGTATGCTGGAGTACTATTTTACAAGAGAGCGTATTACAGAAGAGACAGCAAACCTGAATGTAAAGGAAGAGAAGCTTCCGCTGAAGAAACAGCTGGAAGGCTGTATCCACAATAAATACTGGTGGATCATCATTCTTTACTTCCTGATCTTCCAGTTTGGTCAGCTGATCAAGAACAGCTCCATGAGTTTCTATGTAAGATGGATGTTTGATAGCGTTATCAATTCTTCCAATCCGGAGCAGACTTCCGGAGTACTGATGTCAACACTTGGTCTGGTTGGCGGAATCCCAACTGCGGTTGGTATGGTAGTGGCATGGCCCATTGCCCGTAAGCTTGGTAAAAAGAGAGCCGTTGTTTCAGGACTGTGCTTCTCCGTTGTAGGCGGACTGGTTTGCTTCTTAAATGTACACAGCTTTGGAATGGTTGCAACCAGTATGGTACTGAAGGGAATCGGAAGTATTCCGGCAGTGTATGTCACTATGGCACTTCTTTCTGATGTACTGGATCACCTGGAAGCGAAAAACGGTTTCCGAAGCGACGGATTTACTATGTCTGTTTACAGCTCCATTATGGTTGGTCTTAGCGGACTTTGCATCGGTGTACTGAACAGCCTTCTCACATTTGCAGGCTACAGCAACACTGGTATTGCATGCAACCCGCAGACACTGGAGATCATTGAAAATGTGGCAAATTACACCGGCCAGGTGGTTTACCGCCAGATGGGCGGCGTGGAGCAGGTGCTTGCGTTTGCGTTCCTGGCTGCGGATGTGATTACTTATGCCGTTGTTATTATCCTTATGAGCCGCCTGGATGTGGAGAAGCACATCGAGGAGGATCAGAAGACTATCAAGGAAAACCAGAAAAAGGCAGCCCTTAAAAAATAAAATATAATTGTTTCAGAACCTGATTCCTGTTATACTATGCTTATTAAGCAAGTATAAGTGATTCGGCTCTCTGGCGCAGTGATCACTGTACCGGAGGGCCGTTTTTTATGAAAAGTACCAGCAGTATGGAAATTCAGAGGGGGAATGGAAATACTGTGAAGCGCAGGCGGACGCAGCTGGTTTTCATATTAGAGAGATATTACGGAACGGGTGAGGAACAACTATGGTAAGAATTGCGATTGTGGAAGATGACCGGCATGACCGGGAAGCTTTGAAGAAATGTCTGAGCAGATACGAAAAAGAAAATCAGGTGAAATTTTCTCTTACGGAATTTCAGGACGGAGAGGACATTGTGACTGACTATACAGCCAGCTACGATCTGATTATTCTTGACATCGAGATGGCTTTTCTCAACGGAATGAAGGCAGCGGAAAAAATACGCGAGCTGGATACCAACGTGATTATTATTTTTATCACAAATATGCCCCAGTACGCCATTCAGGGGTACAAGGTCAATGCGCTGGACTATATTCTCAAGCCCATTTCCTACTTCTCTTTTTCCGAGAGCATGGCAAGGGCGCTGTCCAAGGTGAAGGCTCCTGAGAAGGAATACATTACCATTGTCTTAAAGGGCGGCAAGAAGAAGCTGGATGTAGCACGGATCTGCTATGTAGAGGTGCAGGATCATGTGCTGATCTACCACACCCTGGACGGGGATTTTGAGACAAAGGGAACTATGCGGGATACGGACAATCAGTTCAACCCCAAGCGATATTTCCGGTGCAACCGCTGTTATCTTGTGAATCTGGAATTTGTGGAGACCTATCAGGGCAGTGACATTATGGTAAACGGCGATACCATTCAGGTAAGCCGCAGCAGGCGCAAGCCATTTCTGGATGCCCTGAATGAATATATGAATGAGGTGGGAAAATGAGCAGTACAGTAGTGAATACACCCGGTTATTATTATGCCATTTCTTACTGGCTCTCTGCTTTTGTAATGGTAATTGTAGAAGGTCGTGGAAAAAAGGACTGGTGGAAATATCTGTACAGCGTGCTCAGCTTTATCAGTATTTTCCTGGTAATGTTTTTCACGGACGGGATTAAGCAGATTTTCTTTATCCCTCTTATGCTTTGTGTGTTTGGCCTGATGCTTCTGTATATTAAAATGGCAGGGGAACTGTCCTGGCGGGAGACCGGGTTCTTCTGTGCAAAGGCGTTTATCAGCGCAGAATTTGCGGCTTCTCTTTGCTGGCAGATTATTTATTTTTATACAGGCGATTTCCCTGCTGTTGAAAGTGGAAATATGAAGCAGCTGATCTGGAGCTGTGTTCACATGGTATTGATTTATGCGGTAATTTACGCAATCATTTATTTTATTGAGCGCTATCTGAAAAAAGATATTGAGGAACTGCAGATTACCAGACGGGAGATGATCGTTGCCTGCATTGTGACCGCAATTGTATACGGCATCAGCAATCTCAGCTATGTAGATGCAAACAGTCTTTTCAGCGGCGGAACTGCTATGGATATTTTCATTATCCGTACCCTGGCAGACTTAAGCGGTATGGCGGTGCTTTATGCATATCATATCCAGGTGAAGGAGATTCAGCTAAGATTCGAGAAGGATACCCTTCGGAATATTATGAACATGCAGTACAGCAATTATAAGCTTTCCAAGGAGAGCATTGACATTGTAAATCAGAAATATCACGATCTGAAGCACCAGATCAATCTGCTGAAAAGCGGCGCGGATTCTGAGAAATCCGGGGAATATCTGGCGCAGATGGAGCGCGAGATCAAGATTTATGAGACACAGAACAAGACAGGCAATAAGGTTCTGGATACCATTCTTACAAGCAAGAGCATGCATTGCCAGAGGCATGGCATTGAGCTGAAATTCATAGGTGAAGGCCAGCTCCTGAATTTTATGGAGGATATGGATATCAGTGCACTTTTTGGAAACATGCTGGACAATGCCATTGAGAGCGTGGTGAAGATCAAAGAGCGGGAGAAGCGGCTGATTGCCCTTCACGTAATTCAGGACAGACAGTTTATCCGTATCCGTACAGAGAATTACTGCGAGGAGGACATTCAGTTTCAGGACGGACTTCCGATCACAACCAAGGCAGATAAACGTTTCCATGGTTATGGAATGAAGAGCATGAAGAAGATTGTGGAAAAATACGGCGGCTCTGTGGTTGCCGGCAAGACGGATAACTGGTTTGAACTGAAGATTTTGATTCCTATGAAACGATAAAAAAACACCCCGCAGCGATGCAGGGCATTTTTGAATTATTTTTTCTTCTTGGATTTCTTGGTCTCGGTCTGGGCTGCCTGAGCTTCCTCTGCAGATTTCTTAAAGCGGGCGAAGAAGCCTTTTTTCTTCTTGGCCGGGGCTTCCAGATTGCCGCGGATGCCTTTGACACCGACTATGTAAAGTCCGCTGACCTCTGCCTTGATCTCTTTCTTCACCGGGATCAGGTCGAATACCTTCTCATCTGCGATAAGAATGGAAATCTTCGGACCAACCTTAGCCTTAACGATGGGAAGCTTGGAACGGCGAAGAAGCTTGGGAGTCTGGTCAATGACCATCTGTGGGAGACCGGATTCCTTAAGTGGCATTCTCTTCTTATCAATAACGAGCATGGAAACGGTCTGTTTGCTTGCTTCGATCTGTGCCTGCTGTTCTTCCTGTTTCTTCTGGGTCTTCTTGCCAAAGAAATACAAACCAATCAGTAATCCGATGAGGATTACGAGAATCACCAGAAGGACAATTGTTACTGGATGCATACTTATCCTCCTACCATAAAAAGTTTCTTATTGCTTACATAAACTCTATTTTACCATTGTTTTATAGAAAAGGCAATTAAAAAATCGGCATCCTGACAAGATATGGCATGGAAGAATTGTGGGAAAATAGGTGGTAATTCATATAAATATCATGTATAATGGAAAACAGCGGTTACAAAATGGATAGTTTTATCTGATATGGTTAAAATGTTAATGTCAGAATCGCTGTCGAATCAGTTTGTGACAGCCTGTTATGAGCAAGACAGATATGTTCCATGCTGTTTCCCATAACAGATCAACGGGGGGGAGCTGACAGGACAAATAAGGAGTTATACACAATATGAAGAAAACGGATACAGAACAGCAGGAGACTTCTGTTCTGGAAGAAAAACAAGCCCCCGACAGCAATACGGAAGGGACGCTTGATAAAGAATTACAGGAATTAGACAAGGAGAGTAAGCAGGAAGAAGCGTATTATGAAGAGCGGCGGAAAGAGAGACACCAGCGTAATCTTCAGAGAAAGAAGAGGCAGATGCGGAATCGTAATCTGGCTCTTATTGTTACTGTTTTGATACTCCTTGGAGGAGCAGGATATTTCTGGGGTGATCAGATCGGACTGAAGGATGGTGTGGAGACCCTTGTAACCCGTGCGAAAGCTTTGATTCCTGAGAAGAAAGAAGATACAGAAACAGCGGAAGCTACGGCAACGCCTGTTCCGGAGAAAGAATCGGAAGAGCAGAATGAGACGGAAGATTCCAAAGAGACGACAGATCCGGCGGATTCAGCTGAATCCGAAGACTCAAAGGAAGCAGAGAATCCAGATGATTCAGGAAATGCGGATGACGAAGAAGCAGATTCTGAGGAAAATAAAACAGCAGATCCTACTGTGACACAGGCTCCGGTGAAAGCAGAGGCAGATTTCATGCCCCAGGCAGCCGCCGCAGGAGCAGGTTTTATCCACAGACAGGTTCGCCATGAGAAGAAGGTTCTGACCACTGCCAAGAATAAGGCGGCTCAGTACGATTATGACGGAGCCATCAAGCTTTTGAAAAATGACAATGCATATCAATATAATGTGCATTTTCAGAATGCAGCGAAGAAATACAAAAAAGAAAAAGACAATTGCGTAGCCTGGTCCCCGGAGCAGGTGACACATATTTTTTACCATTCTCTTATTGTAGACACCTCCAAGGCATTTGACGGGGACTACAAGCAGGATGGCTACAATCAGGTAATGACCACGATGGATGAGTTTAACAAGATTACCCAGATCATGTATGAGGAAGGGTATGTCATGGTCAACCTTTACGACCTGGCAGGACTTGATGATGACGGCAATATGAAAGCCAAGACCGTTTATCTGCCTGAGGGCAAGACGCCCTTTGTATTATCACAGGATGATGTATGCTACTATCATTCCCAGGACGGAGACGGAATTGCCACTAAGCTTGTCGTAGATGAGGACGGCAAGGTGCGCAATGAGTATGTGCAGGATGATGGAAGCACTGTGGTGGGCGACTATGATGTTGTGCCGCTGATCGACCGCTTTGTGGAAGCGCATCCGGATTTTGCATATCACGGACATAAGGGAATTGTGGCACTGACCGGATATAACGGTATTCTGGGCTATCGCACGGATATCAGCTACCAGACAAGACCGGATGACCTGAATGATGACAAGCTTGCATGGCTGAATGCGCACCCGGATTTTGACCTGGAAACAGAGCGGGCAGGAGCCAAGAAAGTTGCAGATGCCATGAAAAAAGAGGGCTGGACCTTTTCCAGCCACACATGGGGACACAAGAATATGTCCACGGTTTCCATGGAACGTCTCCAGACCGATACTACCAATTTCAAGGAAAATGTGGATCCGCTTATTGGAGGAACAGACATTATCATCTTTGCATTTGGTGCGGACATTAATAATGGAGGCGCTTACACAGGAGATGAGAAGTTTAATTATCTGAAGTCACAGGGCTATGATTATTACTGCAATGTAGATTCCAATAAATATTTTGTACAGATCACAGATGAATATTTCCGCATGGGAAGAAGAAATGTGGACGGATACCGAATGTATTACAATCCGGATCTGCTGTCGGATCTGTTTGACGCAAGTGAAGTATTTGACTCTTCCAGACCGACTCCGGTACCGCCTATGAACGGCGGCTGATAAGAAAGCCTCTAATTCTTAAGAAAAAATGAAATGTGCTGGCAGGCTTTCTTTTTGGAAGAAAATATGTTAGTTTTAATAGAAGAGAAACTGAAGGGAGTTTATTTAGTATGAAAAGAAAAGCATATCTTGCAGCGCTGGTGATGTGCATGGCACTTGCCGTGAATGGCTGTGGAAATAATAAAAGCGAGGCAGACTCAAGTGACGCACAGGCTACTGAGCAGGAGGCAGATACCTCATCATCCAAGACGGATTCTGAGGGCAACACCCGCCTGGTTTCCGTTGACAGTGTTGAGAAGTACGTCACGATTGCAGATTATAAGGGAATCACCCTGGACAATACCGTACAGGAGGTTACAGACACAGATATAGACAATCGTGTTGCCGAGAACCTCCAGAATAAATCAGAAACAGTGAATGATGCAGATGCAGTTATTCAGAACGGCGATACTGCTACCATTAATTTCGTAGGAACTAAGGACGGTGAGGCATTTGAGGGCGGAACTGCCAATAATTACGATCTTGTGATCGGAAGCGGCACCATGATCCCGGGATTTGAGGAAGGAATCGTGGGAATGAAGAAGGGCGAGACCAAGGATGTCACCGTCACTTTCCCGGAGAGCTACAGAAATTCAGACCTGGCAGGACAGGAAGCCGTATTCCAGATTACGGTGCAGAGCTTTAAGCGTCCGCCGGAACTGACCGACGACTGGGTAACTGCCAATACAGATTATCAGAATACAGATGAGTACAAAGAATCTGTGCGCAGTGAGCTTGAGCAGGAGAACCAGGAGCAGGCAGAGAACAGCCTTAGAAGCACTGCATGGAACACTGTATACACCAATTCTGAGGTTGTGGAATACCCGGAGGAGGATGTAAATGATGCTGTGGAGACCTTTAAGAAGCAGGCGGAGGCATACGCGAAGCAGGCAGATATGGAACTGGAAGACTTTGTAGAGTCCCAGGGAGTGTCTATGGATGATTTCGAAGCGCAGTGCCAGCAGTATGCACAGGCGAAGGTAAAACAGAATCTGATCATTCAAGGGATTATGGATGCAGAGGGCATGACTTTGGATGCTGAGGAGTGCCTTGCTATTCAGGACCAGCTGGTTGAGCAGTATGCATCCGGTGATCTTGCTGCACTGATTGACACTTATGGTCAGGTTGCAGTAGATGAGACGATTGGCCTGATGCGAGTTGAAGATTTTATTATTGCAAATGCAAACTATGACCAGACTGCAGGAGAAGATGCAGAGGCAGCAGATACCGAAGAGGGACAGACCACAGATGAGGCTGGTGAAGAGCAGACAGCCGCTGGTGAAACAGAGGAAGAGAAACAGGATACTGCAAATGACGGTGCAGACAGCGAGAAAGCTGACAGTAATGCAGATGCACAGGATACCAATACAGAAGATTCATCCCAGGAGGGGGCAGAATAATCATGATCATTAAAAATGGAGAAGTATTTCAGGAAGATGGAAGTTTTCAGATACAGGATTTATATGTAGAGAATCATAAGATCGTAGCCACTGAGGCAGAGGTTACAGACAAGACTGTAATAGATGCCAAAGGACTGAAGGTGCTTCCAGGACTGGTGGATGTACACAGCCACGGTGCATTTGGCCACGACTTTTCCGATGCAGACCCGGAGGGGCTTAAGATTATTCTGAAATATGAGAAGAGCCATGGAGTGACTTCCTATTGTCCGACCTCCATGACACTTCCGGCAGAGGAACTGAAGGAAATCTTCGCAACCATAAAGACAGTAGGAGATTTCCCGGAAGGTGCTACAGTAAGAGGCATTAATATGGAGGGACCGTTCCTGGACCCGAAGAAAAAAGGTGCCCATGTAGAAGGCTATATCCGCAAACCGGACGCAGAATTTTTCCGTGAGCTGAATGCTTATTCCGGCAATATGGTGAAGCTTGTGACTCTGGCTCCGAATGTAGAAGGGGCTATGGAGTTTATTGACGAAGTACATAACGAGGTTTGTATTTCCCTTGGACATACAGGTGCAGACTATGAGACGGCATCTGAGGCAATGAGAAGAGGCGCGCATCATGTGACCCATCTTTATAATGCCATGCAGCCGCTGGCTCACAGAGCACCGGGACTGATCGGTGCAGCCTCTGATGATGAGCAGTGCATGGTGGAAATGATCTGTGACGGAATTCATATCCATCCTTCTGTAATCCGTGGAACCTTTAGAATGTTCGGACCGGAGAGAATTGTACTGATCAGTGATTCCATGATGGCCACTGGTATGGAGAATGGAACCTACCAGCTGGGCGGACAGGAAGTAACCATGAAGGACTGCAAGGCTACCCTAAAGGACGGTACCATTGCAGGCTCCGCTACTAACCTGTATGACTGCATGCGCAAGGTAGTTTCTTTCGGTGTGCCTGTGGAGGAAGCTGTTTTTTCGGCTACAAGAAACCCGGCTAAGAGCATTGGCATTTACGATGAGGTCGGCTCTCTTTCTGTGGGAAAAAAAGCTGACATCCTGCTGGTAACAGACGATCTGGAGCTGAAAAAAGTGTTATAAGGGATTTTTGCAACAACGGATAAAGAGGGAAGTTATAAATGGATAGAAGTGTTATACGCGAAAGAATGCGTAAAAAGCAGCGCCAGATACGACGAAGGAAGATCATTAAGCTGATTACTTATGTGGTGGCTATGGTACTTGCCGTCATATTTGTAATACGCGGGGTGATTTTTCCTATTGTGAGCCGCATTGGAGGGAAGAGTACCGGGGAGTCCCAGCAGGTGCAGGCAGATGCGGAGCAGACCGCGGATCCTACAGCTGCACAGCGGCAGCCTCTGAAAGGGCAGAGCGATCTGACTAAGGTTTCCACCCTTACACCGGGATGGCATGAGGATGACAACGGCCGCTGGTATCAGAATGCGGACGGTACATATTATACAGGTGGTTTTGCAGAAATTGACGGTGTGACATATGCCTTTGATGACAATGGCTATATGCAGACCGGGTGGGTGACAAAGGGATCACAGGATTATTACTTTAACGACGATGGTTCCTATAATGCTTCTGAGAAGCGTCCGATGATTGCACTGACATTTGATGATGGCCCGGGAGAGTATACCTCTGAGCTTCTGGACTGCCTGGAAGAAAATAATGCACACGCAACCTTCTTCATGCTTGGCCAGAATGTTCAGAACTATCAGGATGACGTGAAGAGAATGCTGGAGCTTGGCTGCGAGATCGGCAACCATTCCTGGGATCATGCCAATATGTATGAATTGAGCCTGGACAGTGTAGTGAAGGAGTTTAATGATGCAGACCAGGCGTTGATCGATGCCTGCGGTCAGGCTTCAACTGTAGTGAGAGCTCCTTACGGAAATGCCAACGAGGACATTATGAATGCGGTGGGGAAACCGTTCTTCATGTGGTCTCTGGATTCCCTTGACTGGAAGTATAAGGATGTGGATCTTGACTACAAATCCATTATGCAGGATAACAGCAGTGTGATCAAAGACGGTACCATTATTCTGATGCATGATATTCATGAGCCTTCTGTGAAAGCTGCAGAGAGGATTATTCCGGAGCTGATTAATATGGGCTTCAAGCTTGTTACCGTAAGCGAGATGGCAGAGGCCAAGAATGTTACTCTTCAGAATGCTTCTTACAACAACTTCTGGCAGGATATCCTGGATCAGGGGCTGGTACCTGGTTATGCAGGAAACAGTACCTCTGATGCAGATACTTCTGACGGTACAGAAGATTCCAGCGATGGTTCTGAGGATGGAAGCGGCAGCGACGGCAGTGAAGACTATTCCGACGGCAGTGAAGATGGAAGCAATTCCAGCGAATAATATTTAACGAAAATAACGCTTGTACTTTAGAAGGAATTTCGAAAGTACAGGCGTATTTTTTTACAGGAAAGCTCGATTTTGGTATGATGTTTTTGGGAATAATAGACAATTTAATTGTGGCGTGGAGGAAAAGAGTATGTTATAATGTGCGTAAGGATTTTTACGAAAAGAATATGACTGTTTGTACAGAAATATTCATGAATGAAAGTTTAGGGAGGTAACTTTCTGATGGGAGAGAAATTACAGTTTACAGAACTCGATCAGTACCTGTTTGGACAGGGAACCCATTATGATATTTACAGAAAGCTTGGAGCACATCCTGTGAAGGATGGTGATGAAGAGGGCGTCTATTTTGCAGTATGGGCACCCAATGCACAGGGGGTCTCGGTAATTGGAGAATTTAATGAATGGGATGAACAGGCGAACCCCATGACGAAGGCAGGCCCGATCGGTGTATTTGAAACATTTGTTCCAGGCGCGAAGATTGGCCAGCTGTATAAGTTCTTTATTATTGGAATGAACGGGGAGCACATTTACAAAGCAGACCCTTATGCCAATGAGGCAGAATTAAGACCGGGAACTGCATCCAGAATTACAGACATCCGCGACTTTAAGTGGAAAGACGGAACCTGGATGAAGAACCGCCAGAAGTTCGATGAGACCAAGAATGCCATGTCCATTTATGAAGTGCATCCAGGCTCCTGGATGAAGCATCCGGCTACCGAAGAGGACGAGAAGGGCTTTTACAATTACAGAGAACTGGCAGTGAAGCTGGCTCAGTATGTAAAGGATATGGGCTACACACATGTGGAACTGATGGGAATTGCAGAGCATCCATTTGACGGCTCCTGGGGCTACCAGGTAACTGGATATTATGCGCCTACATCCCGCTATGGTACTCCACAGGATTTTAAATATCTGGTAGATTATCTTCACAGACAGAAGATTGGTGTTATCCTGGACTGGGTACCTGCCCATTTCCCCAAGGATGCACACGGTCTTGCTAATTTTGACGGCACAGCGGTTTATGAGCATGCAGACCCGAGACAGGGCGAGCACCCGGACTGGGGAACCAAGATATACAACTATGGCAGACCGGAAGTTAAGAACTTCCTCATTGCCAATGCCCTGTTCTGGATCGAGGAATGCCATGTAGACGGACTGCGTGTGGATGCAGTTGCGTCCATGCTGTATCTGGACTATGGAAAAAATGACGGCCAGTGGGTAGCAAATAAATATGGTGGAAACCAGAACCTGGAAGCAATCGAGTTTTTCAAGCACCTGAATACGGTTGTCCTGGGAAGAAATCATGGAACGGTCATGATCGCAGAAGAGTCTACTGCATGGCCGAAGGTTACAGGTAAGGCTGAGGATGACGGACTTGGATTTTCCCTGAAATGGAACATGGGCTGGATGAATGATTTCCTGGAATACATGAAGCTGGATCCTTATTTCCGTAAGTTTAATCATAATAAGATGACATTCTCCATGACCTACGCATACAGTGAGAAATATGTTCTGGTCATTTCCCATGATGAGGTTGTGCATCTGAAGAAATCCATGCTGGAGAAAATGCCGGGAGAGCCGGATGACAAGTTTAAGAACCTGAAGGCTGCTTATACCTTTATGTTCTGCCACCCTGGCAAGAAGCTTCTGTTCATGGGACAGGAATTCGGTCAGCTTCGTGAGTGGAGCGAGGAGAGAGAACTTGACTGGTTCCTTCTGGGAGAAGAGAAGCATCGCGACCTGAAGGATTTCGTGAAGGCTCTTCTGAAGATGTACCGCAAGTATCCGGCACTTTACGGAATGGATACAGATCCTTCCGGATTCGAGTGGATCAATGCAGATGACGGGGACAGAAGCATCTACAGCTTTGTAAGGAAGTCTCCTACAGGAAGAAATAATCTTCTGGTGATCTGCAACTTCACCCCTATGGACCGTCCGGACTACCGGGTTGGCGTTCCCAAGAAGAAACAGTACACGCAGCTTCTGGATGAGAACGGCATGACAGCGAAGAAGGTATTTAAGGCAGAGAAACAGGAATGCGACAACCGTCCGTTTTCCTTTGCATATCCCCTTCCAGCTTACGGAGTGGCGATCTTCCAGTATTAAAACATTCTGTAATCAGAGAATCCGTAATAAAAATGCCTAAAGAACCGGGCAAAATCAGGCTTTGTTTGTGACTGTTGGGGATTTTTCTCACAAGCCCAAAAATCTGTTGAAATTTGGGAAAAGTTGCGCTATAATGAGCCCGACGAAAAGAAATGGAAAAAAGTGTTACATGTTGAAAGGAGAATATTGACATGAAGGTATCTAATATTAAAGACATTGAGAAATTTTTTAGTGTAGTAGACAGCTGTGCAGGTAAAGTAGAGCTGGTAACTGGCGAAGGAGACAGACTGAACCTGAAATCTAAATTATCACAGTATGTATCTCTTGCAAACATCTTCTCCAACGGTGAGATTCCGGAGCTTGAGATTGTTGCATATGAGAAAGAAGACATTGATAAGCTTATGCACTTCATGATCAACGGCTGATCTGCATAAATCTGTGAATTTGGGATAATATATCAGGGGGGATGTGACATTGTCATGTCCCCTTTTCTGACAGGTAGGGCAAACTAGGGCCTTTTTTAAACATGCTCTAGCCCTGCCAAGAGGCAAAGAACCAGGGGGTATTTATGCTTCCTGGTCAAAACATGTTATGCGAAAATCCCGGTGCCGAATAAAGCATTCTTGGAATTTTTTGAAAAAAAATTCTGAAGATGCGAATCTGGTGCCCCGTAGAATAGAAAGGGGAAATACAAAATGGTAAAGATTGACATTATCTCCGGTTTCCTTGGAGCCGGTAAAACAACACTGATCAAGAAGCTTCTGAAAGAGGCTTTTGAAGGCGAGCAGGTAGTACTGATCGAGAATGAGTTTGGTGAGATTGGTATTGACGGCGGTTTCCTGAAGGATGCAGGTATTGAGATTCGTGAGATGAATTCCGGATGTATCTGCTGCTCTCTGGTAGGTGATTTCGGTGCTTCTCTGAAGGAAGTTGTAGAGAAATATCATCCGGACCGTATCCTGATCGAGCCATCAGGCGTAGGTAAGCTTTCCGACGTGATCAAGGCTGTACAGGGTGTTGAGGAAGATGTAGACATCCAGCTGAACAGCTACACCACAGTAGTGGATGCAAAGAAATGCAAGATGTATATGAGAAACTTCGGCGAGTTCTTTGACAACCAGGTACAGTATGCCGGCGCTATTATCATGAGCCGTACCGATATTGTAGATGAGAAGAAAGCTATGGAGTCTATGGAGCTTCTTCGTTCCATCAATGAGAAGGCTGCTATCATCACTACTCCAATTGAGAAGCTGGACGGCAAGAAGATCCTTGAGGTTATGGAGCATCCGGTTTCCCTGGCAGATGAACTTCTGAAGGAAGAGCATGAGCACCATCATCACCACGATCACGATGAGGAGTGCGGCTGCGGACATGACCATGATCACGAGCATCATCATGACCATGATGAAGAGTGCGACCACGATCATGAGCATCATCATCACGACCATGACGAGGAGTGCGGCTGCGGACATGACCACGATCACGAACATCATCACCACGACCATGATGAAGAGTGCGGCTGCGGACATGACCACGATCACGAGCATCATCACCACGACCATGATGAGGAGTGCGGCTGTGGACATGACCATGATCACGAGCATCATCACCACGATCACGATGAGGAGTGCGGCTGCGGACATCATCATGATCATCACCATCATCACGCAGACGAAGTATTCACAAGCTGGGGACGTGAGACAATCAAGAAATTCACACGAGAAGGTCTTGAGAAGATGCTTGAAAGCCTTTCCACTTCAGAGGAATATGGCGTAATTCTCCGTGCAAAGGGAATGCTTCCGGCAGAGGATGGAACCTGGATCTACTTTGATATGGTTCCGGAAGAAACTGAGATCCGTGAGGGATCACCGGAGTACACAGGACGTCTCTGCGTGATCGGTTCCAAACTGAAGGAAGACAAGCTGGCTGAACTTTTCGGCGTAGCATAATGACAGTAAAAAATACAGGGAGGTTTCTGTAACATGGATGAAATTACAGTACCGATTTATCTCATAACCGGATTCCTGGAAAGCGGCAAGACCTCTTTCCTCAGCTTTACCCTGCAGCAGGATTATTTTCGCACAGAGGGCAAAACACTTCTTATTCTCTGCGAAGAGGGTGAGGAAGAATATGATGAGGATGCCCTTGCAAAGGACAATGTTGTCATAGAGGTTATTGAGAAGGAAGAAGAGTTTACACCGGAGCGTCTCCAGGCTCTTGATATTATCCACCAGCCGGAGCGTGTGGTTATGGAATACAATGGAATGTGGCTGGTAAGCAAATTTGAGGAAATGCGCCTTCCCCAGGGCTGGGGCATTGAGCAGCACATCACCTGTGTGGATGCAAGCACATTTCAGGTTTACATGCAGAACATGAAATCCCTTTTCATGGATATGGTCCGCAATGCGGATATGGTAGTGTTCAACCGCAGCAAGATGGAATATCCTCTTTCCAATTTCCGCAGAAGCATTAAAGTGGTAAACCCAAGTGCCGAGGTTATTTTTGAGGATGAAGAAGGGGAGATGACAGATATCTTCGCAGATCAGATGCCATTTGACCTGGATGCAGATATCGTGGATATTCCGCCGGAAGATTACGGTATCTGGTTTGTGGATGCCATGGATCATCCAGATCGTTACGTTGGTAAAACACTGCGCTTCAAGGCCCGTGCAAGACGCCCGAGAGGAATGGGAAGCAAGTTCTTTATTCCAGGACGTACTGCTATGACCTGCTGTGCAGATGACACTTCTTTCCTTGGCTATATCTGCAAGAGTGCTTATGCGCCCAAGCTCAAACCAGGCGAATGGGTAGAGGTAACTGCCAAGGTTGCGTTTGAGAACCGTTCAGAATACCAGGGCGAGGGAATTGTGCTCTATGCAGAGAATGTAACTCCATGCGAGCCGTTGGCAGATGAAATGGTTTACTTTAACTGATGAATATAAGGATTGTAGATTATGTATTTAGTTGTTGGACTGGGAAACCCCGGGAAGCAGTATGAGGCGACCCGCCACAATATGGGTTTTGATACAATTGACGTGCTTGTGGAGCGTCATAAGATTCCACAGGGCGGCGTAAAATTTAATGCCATGTATGGCTCCGGCTTTATCGGCGGCGAGAAGGTGATTTTCATGAAGCCTTTGTCTTTCATGAATCTCAGCGGCGGTCCGGTGCAGGAGATGGCAGCATATTTCAAGATTGATCCGGAGAGCGAGCTGATCATCATCCAGGATGACATTGACCTGGAGCCAGGACAGCTTCGCATCCGCAAGCAGGGCAGCGCAGGAGGCCACAATGGCCTGAAGGATATCATCGGCAGACTGGGCACACAGAAGTTTATGCGTGTGAAGGTCGGCGTAGGCGCTAAGCCAAAGGGATGGGATCTTGCCGATCATGTGCTTGGACGTTTTTCAGCAGATGACCGCAAGCTTGTGGATGAGGCCATTGAGCTTGCCGCAGATGCAGTAGAAAAAATCATCACAGATGGTCCGGATGCGGCCATGAATGAATATAATCGAAAGAGGGTTACTGAGTAGTTAGCTCAGCAATATACTTCGCGATGCATAGAAAACAGTAATGAAGGAAGTCCAGTCAGTAAGCTGGGCTTCTTTTGCCCCTGGAACTTTTTTTCAATATGCTCCTGGGGCGGCAAAAATCGATAAAGGAGGAAAGCCATGCTTTCATTTACCCAGCCCCTGAAGGGGATGGCAGAATTTGAAGAAATAGAAAAAAGTCTTGAGAAGAACCAGGGAATTGTTCAGATCACAGGCTGTCTGGAGTCACAGAAGGCGCACCTGATCCATGGACTTTCCGGCAAAGCACCCTTGCGCCTTGTGATCGCAGGAGATGAGCGCCAGGCGAAGGAAACCTTCGAGGACCTGCGCTTTTATAATAAGGATACCCTGTTTTATCCGGCGAAGGATCTTTTGTTTTTCCAGGCAGATATTCAGGGAAATCTGCTGATTCGCCAGAGAATGTGTGTGGTAAAGGCGCTTCTGGAGCAGGAGGACCTGACTGTTGTCACAAGCATTGACGGCTGTATGGACTACCTGATGCCCCTGGAAGAAATCGGCAAAAAAGTACTGCATTTTTACGGGGACAGCGTTATCAATATGGATCTTTTGAAAAAGGCGCTGGTGGATCTGGGCTACGAGTGGGTAGGCCAGGTGGAAATGCCGGGACAGTTTTCCGTGCGGGGCGGAATTGTGGATATTTACTGCCTGACAGAAGAGAATCCCTGGCGAATCGAGCTGTGGGGAGACGAAGTAGATTCCATTCGAAGCTTTGACGCGGAGAGCCAGAGGTCCCTGGAAAACCTGGACGAGATCGCCATCTATCCGGCAGTGGAATGGACCAGCGGCAAAAGGCTGGTATCCTTCCCGGATTATTTTCCCAGGGAAAAAACACTGCTGTTTCTGGATGAGCCCAACCGTATTCTGGAAAACGGACTTGGCGTAGAGGAAGAGTACCGCCAGAGCCGTATGCACAGGGAGGAAAAGGGGGAGCAGGATCTTCCGGTACAGTGGCTGTGTGAATTTTCCAAAGTGCAAAAAGAATTGAATAAGTGCAGGGCAGTTTCTTTGTCTGCACTGGAACCGCGGGCTGTGGAGTGGAATTTTGCTCCGGAGAAATTTAATCTGACCGTGCAGAGCGTGACCTCCTACAACAGCAGCTTCGAGCTTCTTGTGGAGGATCTGAAGAAATATAAGAAACAGGGTTACCAGATTGCCCTGCTTTCTGGTTCTCGTACCAGGGCGGAACGACTGGCGAAGGACCTTCGGGAAAATGACCTGAATGCTTTTTACGGACAGGACTATGACCGCCAGATTCATCCAGGCGAGATTATGGTAATGTACGGTCATGCCCGGAAAGGCTTTGAGTATCCGCTGATCAAGTTTGCGGTGATCACGGAAACAGATATTTTCGGTCAGGAGCAGAAAAAAAAGAAAAAGAAGAAAACCTACAATGGAAAGCGAATCCAGGATTTTGCAGAGCTTTCCATCGGGGATTATGTGGTTCATGAGAAGCATGGACTTGGAATTTACCGGGGAATCGAGAAGGTGGAAGTGGACAAAGTTGTCAAGGACTACATCAAGATCGAGTACCGGGACGGAAGCAATCTGTATATTCTGGCAACCCAGCTGGATGCCCTGCAGAAATATTCCGGCGCGGACACTGCCAAGACGCCGAAGCTGAATAAGCTTGGAAACCAGGAGTGGAACCGCACCAAGTCAAAGGTAAAGGGCGCGGTCAAAAATATCGCCAAAGAGCTGGTGAAGCTTTATGCGGTGCGCCAGGAAAAAGAGGGATATGTATGCGGACCGGATACCGTATGGCAGCGTGAGTTTGAGGAAATGTTCCCTTATGAGGAAACCGAGGATCAGCTGAATGCCATTGAGGATACCAAGCGGGATATGGAGAGCACCAAGATCATGGACCGTCTGGTTTGCGGTGACGTTGGCTATGGCAAAACGGAGGTTGCCCTTCGCGCTGCCTTTAAGGAAGTGCAGGAGAGCAGACAGGTTGTGTATCTTGTGCCTACCACCATTTTGGCCCAGCAGGTTTACAACACATTTATCCAGAGAATGAAGGAGTTCCCGGTGCGAGTGGATCTTCTCTGCCGTTTCCGAACTTCTGCCCAGCAGAAAAAGACCATCCAGGATCTGAAAAAGGGCCAGGTGGACATTGTGATCGGTACCCACAGAGTGCTTTCCAAGGATGTGGAGTACCGGAATCTGGGGCTTTTGATCATTGATGAGGAGCAGCGTTTCGGCGTTACCCATAAGGAGAAGATCAAGCAGCTGAAAAAGGATATTGATGTGCTTACCCTGACTGCAACGCCGATTCCCAGAACCCTCCATATGAGCATGATCGGAATCCGTGACATGAGCGTGCTGGAGGAGCCGCCTATGGACCGTATGCCTATTCAGACTTATGTTATGGAGTATGACGAGGAGACCGTTCGCGAGGCAATCGGAAGAGAGCTTCGGCGAGGAGGACAGGTTTATTACGTTTATAACCGAGTGACAGATATTGACGAGGTTGCCCTTCGGATCAGCAAGCTGGTTCCGGAAGCCAGGGTGGATTTTGCTCATGGACAGATGAGCGAGCGGGAACTGGAACGGGTAATGTATGACTTTATCAATGGGGATATTGATGTGCTGGTTTCTACCACGATTATTGAGACTGGGCTGGATATTTCCAATGTAAATACCATGATCATCCATGATTCTGACAAATACGGACTTTCCCAGCTTTACCAGTTAAGAGGACGAATCGGGCGCTCCAACAGGACGGCCTATGCCTTCCTTATGTACAGGAGAAATACCATGCTGCGGGAAGTGGCGGAGAAACGTCTTTCTGCGATCCGGGAATTTACAGATCTTGGAAGCGGGTTTAAGATCGCAATGCGTGACCTGGAGCTTCGCGGCGCAGGAAATCTGCTGGGAGCGCAGCAGCATGGACACATGAATGCAGTGGGTTATGACCTGTACTGCAAAATGCTCAGCGAGGCGGTCAAAGAGGCGAAGGGCATTCACACAATGGAGGATTTCGAGACCACCATTGATCTGAATATGGATGCGTTTATCCCGGATACTTATATCAGCAATGAGTTCCAGAAGCTGGACATTTACAAGCGTATTGCGGGAATTGAGTCCCAGCAGGAGTATGATGATATGCTGGAGGAGCTGATCGATCGTTTCGGTGAGCCGCCGAAAGCTGTTTTGAATCTGCTTGCCATTGCAAGACTGAAGGCTGTGGCTCATCAGGGATATATTACAGAAATCAAGCAGCTGCAAAAGGAAATCCGCATTACCCTTTATGAAAGTGCAAAGCTGAACCCGGAGGGAATTCCGCCGCTGGTTGCCAAATACCGCAGACAGCTGCAGTTCAAGCCGGACAAAGAGCCGAAATTCCTGTTTGCGCCGGTGGGGGATATTGTGCAGGCACTGACGGTGTTTGCGAAGGAACTGATGGAACTGGTGGAAGAGGAAGGAAAGAGCGAAAAGCAGTAGACGGCTGGGCTGTTGAATGCTTTCGGATATTTTGATTTAAAGTAGGCTTTGGGTGGGGAAAATCCGATGGAAATTCGCGAAAATTGTGTGAATTCTATCAGATTTTCCCCTTTCTACTTGCCCTCATGGGAAAAAAGTTTTATACTCTTATTAGCGTGTCCGCATTGGGGGATCATGCCGGCTGTGCGTGGTGACTCAGTGGCACATCAGTGAAAGGGTAATTGGTGATCAATATGAAGAAAATCGTGAAGAACACAACCGTAGTGGCATTAAGTGGCGTAATGGCAATTGGAATGCTTTCCGGATGTGGAAGTAAGTCTATAGATGGAGAGAAGACCGTTGCAACTGTGGATGGCACAGACATTCCTATGGGGGTTGTAAGTCTGTACGCACGTGAGTCACAGGCACAGACGGTTGCCATGTATAAGAGCTTTATGGGAAGTGCTGGAAATATCTGGAGCCAGGTTGTAGACGAAGATGCTGGCACTACATACGGCGAGCAGGCTGTAGGACAGTTCCTGGAGCAGGTTGAGCTGATGTACATCATGAAGGAGAAGGCTGCAGACTATGGCGTTGAGGTTACTTCTGATGATGAGACTGCTATTGCAGATGCAGCAGCACAGTTTATGCAGGACAATGACGAGGACACTCTGAAGGAGCTTGCTGTTTCCGAAGATCAGGTTAAGACTCTTCTGGAGCTTGAGACTTACCGACAGAGAATTTACGATCCGATCCGCAACGAGGCTGAGGTTAACATAACGGATGAGGAGGCACAGCAGTCTTCTTTCAGCTATGTAAGTATTTCCATCAGTGGAGATGACCTTACCGATGATGATATTGCTACCCGCAAGGAGCAGGCACAGGAGATCCTGGATAAGATGAAAGAGGATCCGACAGCAGATATGGGCGAGACAGCCAAGGCTGTTGATGATACTTACAGCGGACTGACCGGAACTATTTTCACAAATGACAGTGATGACGAGGATATTTCCAATTCCTATGATGATGCAGTTGTTGAGGCTCTTAGAACTCTGAAGGACGGAGAGGTTTATGATGAGCTGGTTGAGACAGATACCAACGTATATGTTCTTCGTATGGACAAGGTAAATGATGAGGATGCAACTGCTTCCAAGAAGGAATCCCTTGAGAATACCAAGCGCAGCAACTATTATTCTGAGACAACCCAGCAGTGGCTGGATGATGCAGAGATCACTGTGAATGATAAGGTGCTTGCTACTTTGACAATTACAGATGACCACAGCTTCACAATCAAGGATACCACCGCTGATACAAGCGAGGATGCAGGCACAGATACTGCAGCAGATACCAGTGAAGCAGCTGATTCTGAGGACAGCGAGGCAGCTGACAGCAGCGAGGACACGACTGCAGCTGATGATACAGAAGAGACAGATGCAGCGGAGAGTACAGACAGCACCGATGAGACTGCTGCAGACGAGAGTGCCGACAGCGAGACTGCAAGTACAGATTCTGCTGATACTGCCGAGGAAACAACTGAGGAAAACTAAGAATCGCTAAACGATAATTGAAGTTCTTAGGTAAACGAATGAGAACTGCATAAGTTGGATAACATGATAAAAGAGCCTGCCTGGGGAAGATTCGGGCGGGCTTTTTTGGCAGATGGTGCAGCGCCAGACGAGTTGCCAAGAGTTGATGTTCAAATATCAAATGAAGGAGAAACGCATGAAAAAAATACTTCTCATTGCTACCGGAGGTACCATTGCATCTAAATATACAGCAGATGGACTGGCACCGCAGATTTCGGCGGAGGAATTGCTGGAATATATTCCGGAGGCGAAAGAATTCTGTACCATTGATACGGTGCAGCCCTTTGCCCTGGACAGCACCAATGTGTGTGCAGATCACTGGCTGAAGCTGGCGAGACTGATTGAGTCGAAATATGAATTTTATGACGGGTTTGTGCTTTGCCATGGAACCGATACCATGGCATATACAGCTGCGGCTTTGTCTTATCTTATTCAGAATAACCGCAGGCCCATTGTAATTACCGGAGCGCAGAAGCCTATTGATCTGGCAATTACAGATGCAAGGTCTAATCTGATGGACAGTCTGCGGTTTGCTTCCCATGACCGGGCCCATGGAATTTCCATTGTGTTTGGAGGCAAGGTGATCGCAGGTACCCGGGCGAAGAAGGAATTTTCCAAAAGCTATAATGCTTTTTCCAGCATTAATTATCCGGATATTGCGTCCATCCATGATCAGAAAATTATTTTCTACATTGATGACAAGGACCAGTCTACCAAACCGCTGGTGTTTTACCATGAGATGAACCAGAAGATTTTTCTTCTGAAGCTGATACCTGGAATTGACGGGAAGGTGCTGGATGCCCTTTTCCCGGCTTATGACGGGCTGATCATTGAGTCCTTCGGTGTGGGCGGGCTGCCTCATTATGAAAATGACGATTTCATGGAGGCAATTGGGCACTGGATCGAGGCTGGGAAGCCGGTGTGCATGGCGACCCAGGTTACCCATGAGGGCAGTGATATGGAAGTTTACCAGGTGGGAAAAATCATCAAGGAGCGTTTCCCGGTGCTGGAGTCCTATGACATGACTCTGGAGGCGTCTGTGACGAAGATGATGTGGGCGCTTGGGCAGACACGGGATATGGAGAAATTTAAGGAACTGTTTTATACGACGATTAATCATGATCTGCTATTTTTATAGAAGGAGCTTATACACATGAACAAAAAAGAGATTTCCGAAATCAAGAAGCAGTTTACACCAGCCAACTGCGACATTACCCGCATTTGCGGCTGCTATGTAGATGCTGAGAAAAATAAAAAGACAGAGCTGAAAGAAGCATTTCTTTCCCTTTCCGAGGAAGAGATGTTCAAATATTTTGAGATTTTCAAGAAAACACTTTCCGGTACACTGGGAAAGAACCTGATGAATATGGAGTTTCCATTAGAGGAGGAAAAAGAGGGCGGCAAGCACGAATTCCTCATGAAGCTTCGCAAAAGCAAGTTAAAGGATGACCAGCTGATCGAAAGCTTTTACGACAAAATTATCGAGAACTATGACTACCCGGAGAATTATTACATAATCCTTGTCCATGCCGTATACGATATTCCGGGAAAAACCTCTGACGGCATTGAGATGGACGACGCTTCCGAGGAAATCTACGAGCACATTCTTTGCAGCATCTGCCCGGTGAAGCTGTCCAAGGCGGGACTTTGCTATAATGCGGAAGCAAACCTGATCCAGGACCGTATCCGCGACTGGATCGTGGAAATGCCGGAAAATGGATTTCTTTTCCCGGTGTTTAATGACAGAAGCACAGACATTCACGGAATGCTCTATTACGCCAAGAATGCAGAGCAGCTCCATGATGTTTTTGTGGACGAGATGTTCGGATGCACAGCGCCGCTGTCAGCTGGCGGACAGAGAGATTCCTTTAACCTGCTTGTGGAGGAAACTCTTGGCGAGGACTGCCAGTACGATACAGTTGTGAACATTCATGAGAAGCTGAACGAGATCATCGAAGCCCAGAAGGATTCTCCGGATCCGGTGGTACTTACCAAATCCGAGGTGAAGCGCCTTTTCGAGGACTGCGGCGTAGAAGAGGAAAAGCTGGAAACCTTCGATGACCAGTATGACGTGGCAGCCGGAGAAAAAGCCACCATGGTTGCCTCCAACATCACCAACACCCGCAAGTTCGAGATCAAAACCCCGGACGTTGTCATCCACGTTGAGCCTGAGAAAGTAGAACTGGTCGAAACCCGCATCATCGACGGCCGCAAATGCCTGGTGATCCCCATGGAAGATGTGGAGATCAACGGCATTCGCGTGAGAATGGGCGGTGAGAGCAGTGAACATGATGACTATGATGACTATGAGCAAGCGTTGGAGTAATCTCTGTTAATTGATACGACGTGTATAAACGACATTTGTCAAGTACAGTATAGAAAAGAGGAATCCGTATGACCCTGGCACAGCTTCGCTATGCGATTACCGTGGCGAATTCAAATTCTATGAATGAGGCAGCGCGTACACTTTTTATTTCACAGCCAAGTCTTTCGTCGGCGATACGGGAGTTGGAGGAGGAAATTGGGGTGGAACTTTTCCGAAGGACCAACCGTGGAATTTCGGTAACTCCTGAGGGGGAGGAATTTTTAGGCTACGCCCGTCAGGTGGTAGAGCAGTACGCCCTGATTGAATCCAAGTACGTTTCTAAAGAGCGCACCAAGAAAAAATTCAGCGTGTCCATGCAGCACTACACCTTCGCGGTCAATGCCTTCGTGGAAATGGTCAAGCAGTTCGGAATGGATGAGTATGAGTTCGCGGTCCACGAAACCAGGACCTATGACATTATCACCGATGTAAAGGATTTCAAAAGTGAGATTGGAATCCTGTACCTCAATGATTTCAACCGCAAAGTCCTGGAGAAGATTTTCCACGAGTCCAACCTGGAATTCCATCCCATCCTGGAATGCAGCATCTACGTCTACATGTGGAAAGGGCATCCCCTGGCTGACCGCGATCTGATCACCCTGGAGGACCTGCGCGAGTACCCCTGCCTCTCCTTCGAGCAGGGCACCTACAACTCCTTCTACTTCGCCGAAGAAGTTCTGAGCACCTACGAATACAAACGCCTCATCAAAGCCAACGACCGTGCCACCCTCCTGAACCTAATGGTAGGCCTCAACGGCTACACCCTCTGCTCCGGAATCATCTGCGAAGAACTAAACGGCTCCGACTACTGCGCCGTGAAGCTAGACTCCGACGAGGTCATGACCATCGGCTACCTCGCTAGGAAGGGCACCACGATTAGTAAATTAGGGCAGAAATATCTGGAGGAAATTGCCAAATACAAAGACAAAGCATTACGATAATCCACTCACTTACGCAAACTTCCATTTGCAACTAAAGCTGAACCTAACCACCCACCCACTACACCCCCCCCGCTGGCGTCCACCTTAGCTATAGTTTTATCCTATAACTAGCCCTAACTTTTAAGAATTAACACTTTTACTCCAATTGTGTTATAGTAACCATATCGACGATGAAACACCACTTAAAGGAAAGAGGAAAGACATGTCTTCAATATTAATCCAAGATGTGAGCAAAACCTTCGAAACCAAAGACGGTTCCGTACAAGCCCTGAACCACGTAAGCCTCTCCATTGAAACCGGAGACATCTACGGAATCATCGGAATGTCCGGTGCAGGAAAAAGTACCCTGGTACGCTGTATGAACTTTCTGGAAGTACCATCCGAAGGAAAAGTATTAATAGACGGAAAATCCCTCAGCGAATTTTCCCCAAAAGAACTCCGCAAAGAGCGAGAGAAAATAGGAATGATTTTCCAGCATTTTAACCTGCTCATGCAGAAAAACGTACTGGAAAACGTCTGCTTCCCACTGTACATCCAGGGGAAGAAAAAAGCCGAAGCAAGAGCAAAAGCCCTGGAGCTTCTGGAAATCGTAGGACTGGCAGACAGAGCGAAAGCATATCCCGCACAGCTCTCCGGTGGACAGAAACAAAGAGTGGCAATCGCCAGAGCCCTGGCCTCCGATCCACAGATCCTGCTCTGTGACGAAGCCACAAGCGCCCTGGATCCCCAGACCACATCCTCCATACTTGAACTTTTGCAGGACATCAATCAGAAATTCGGAATCACCATTGTGATCATTACCCACCAGATGTCAGTTGTCCGTGAGATTTGTACTCATGTGGCAATTATGAAAGACGGTGAAGTAAAAGAACAAGGCCTTGTAGAAGAAATCTTCAGCCACCCGAAATCACAGGTAGCCAAAGAACTGATCAGCAAGGATTCTGGAAACGATGTAGAAAGCAAAAAGCTTACCCAGTCAGAAATCCAGGACGGCGAAATCGTTCGAATCGTATTCTCTGAGAACTCCGCATTCGAACCAGTAATCGCAAACCTTATATTAACCTTCCACGAACCTGTAAACATTCTGAAGGCAAACACCAAAAACGTAGGCGGTGTAGCCAAAGGAGAAATGATCCTCCAGTTCATGAGTGACAGTACCAATGTACCGGAGATGAAGAAATTCCTTACAGAACGTGGACTTGAGATAGGGGAGGCGAACTGATTATGTGGACGAAACAAGTAACCGATATGATAATCGCAGGTGTAGGGGAAACATTATATATGACCCTGTTTTCCACCTTCTTCGGATATGTATTTGGAATGCCTCTTGGAATCCTGCTGAAAGTATCCGACAAAGAGGGTCTGCGGCCAAACGCAGTACTATATAAGATTCTGGATGTGATAGCAAACATTTTCCGAAGCATCCCATTCCTGATCCTGTTGATCCTGCTTATTCCATTCACCAGATTTCTGGTAGGAAAAAGCTATGGAACCACAGCCACCATCGTACCCCTTACCATTGCGGCAATCCCTTTTATCGGACGAATGGTAGAGTCTTCCTTAAATGAGGTAGACCCGGGAGTTATCGAGGCTGCAAGATCCATGGGAGCAAGCAATCTTCAGATCGTATTTAGGGTAATGCTGGTAGAAGCAAGAACATCCCTGATCTCAGGAGCTACCATTGTAACAGGAACTATCCTTGGTTACTCCGCAATGGCAGGAACCGTAGGAGGAGGCGGACTTGGAGACATTGCAGTACGTTACGGATACAACCGCTGGCAGACAGACATCATGCTGGTGACCGTTATCCTTCTGGTAGTACTGGTACAGATTTTCCAGACAATTGGTATGTTCATAGCCAACAAGCTGGATAAAAGAAAATAAGCCACAGATTATTTTATAAGAAATGGTATCTGTGAGCAGTAACCAAAATCGATAATTGACAGGAGTTTTTAGTAGCCCCTGTTTATTATAAAAAATGATTGTAATGTAGAAACTAAATATATTTTTCAAAAAACAAGGAGGAAGTTTATTATGAAAAAATTAATCGCAGCAGCACTCACAGGAGCACTTGTACTTGGAACCGTTGGAACATCCGTTGTATTCGCAGCAGATGACGACAAAACCATCACAGTAGCAGCTTCCGAGACACCTCATTCTGAGATTCTTGAGGCAGCAAAGCCAATTCTTGAGGAAGAGGGATATGACCTTGAGGTAACTGTATTTGATGATTATGTACAGCCAAACGAAGTTGTAGAGAGCGGAGATTTCGATGCAAACTACTTCCAGCACATTCCATATCTGAACAGCTTCAATGAGGAGAAAGGAACCCACCTTGTAAACGCAGGCGGAATCCACTATGAGCCATTCGGAATTTACCCGGGAACAAAATCCAGCCTTGATGATATCGCAGACGGCGACACAATCGCAGTACCGAACGACACCACAAACGAGGCAAGAGCGCTTCTCCTTCTTCAGGACAACGGAATCATCACTCTGAAAGATGGCGTTGGTCTTGAGGCAACTGTAAACGACATTGAGGAGAACCCATACAACGTAGAGATCGTTGAGCTTGCAGCAGAGCAGGTAGCACGTGTTGCAGAAGAGACTGCTTACATTGTCCTGAACGGAAACTATGCTCTTCAGGCTGGCTACTCTGTATCCAAAGATGCACTTGCATACGAGACCTCTGATTCCGAAGCAGCAAAAACCTATGTAAACGTAATCGCAGTAAAAGAAGGAAATGAGAACAGCGACAAGATCAAAGCTCTTGTAGACGTATTAAAATCTGACGAGATCAAAGACTTCATCAACAAGAAATATGACGGCGCAGTTATCCCATTTGATGACAGCGAGGACGCAGCAGATGAAGCTGACGCAGAGGAAAGCACAGAGGCTGAGGCTGACGGAGATGACGCAGAGGCTGAGGCTGATGCAGAAGCAACAGACGCTGAATAATCTGCTTCCGTTACAGAGTATTTTCCATAATAAGAAATGAAGCGCAGGCAGACTGGAATCCCTGTAAAACAGGTGTATTCCAGTCTGTTTTTCCCCGTGTAAAAACAGTTGAAAAAGCGCTGAAAATCTGCTATTATAGAGACGAATTTTTTAAGGTATCGAGGTGAGGCCTATTGAAGAAAAATGAATGGAAAAATCGCTATATCTGCCTTTTTCTTGGCATGATACTGGCGATTTTATGTATCTTTTTCGCCAGCATGGAGGCGAAGAGCATTCTGCATGTTTCTGATCTGATCCCGGCCTCCGCTTCTTTGATATCACCGGAGTTTTCCAGAAGTACCCACACCAGTGCCGAAGAACTGACAGGAATCAGGCAGGTGTCTGTGAGACTGGAGGCGGACCAGCGCCTTCGGCAGAATGGGATGACAGGAACAGAGCTGGTGATCATCATGCTTGCAGTTCTGCTGGCGAATACCGTATTTTATAAAGAAAAGAAACGTCTGCTTACCATAAATGACGCGGATGGAAGAAGATTTATTATCTGTTACATCCACCACCAGGACGGGCAGAAACACTGAAGACCATATTCTGTTGTTTGATTGCTGCAGGACTCGCAGTGATCATTTTCCATGTAAACACAGATATGATCGGAGGTAAAACTATATGTTACTTAATATATTTATAGGAATAATGATTGTGGCAGCCATTGGAGTGGGACTCTGGATGGCATGGTTCGACAGTCATGGAGGAAAGAAATAATGGCACAGATTTTAGCAGTAATTATTTTCCTGGCGATGTTCATTCTGATCATCACAGAAATCTGGGAAAGACACATTGTTACTCTGGGATGTGCGCTCCTTACACTGGTTCTTGTATTTGGCCTTTGTATGCACAGTCCCTCAGCAATTATTGAAACACTGAACATACATAGTATTTTCTCGTCGGGATTCTGGCACACCGCAGGGGAAGCAAGCGAAGCTTCCGCCGGAATCAACTGGGAGACTATCGTGTTCATCGCTGGTATGATGATCATGGTAGAAGGTATGGCAAAATCCGGATTTTTCCGCTGGTTATGCATGAAGATCGCGAAACTGGTAAAATACCAGATCATCCCGATCTTTATCACATTTATGCTCCTGTCCTTTGTACTGGCAATGTTTATTGACAGTATTACCGTTATCCTGTTTCTGGCAGCAGTTACCGTAGAGCTTTCACAGCTGTTGAAATTCAATCCGGTACCGATGATCCTGGCAGAAATTTTCTGCGCAAACCTTGGTGGATCCGCAACTATGTGCGGAGACCCGCCGAACATTATCATTGGAACATCCCTTGGATTTTCCTTTGCAGACTTTGTAACAAACACCGGTTTGATCGCATTTATCGCACTGGTTCTGGTAGTAATTTATTTCTACTTTGTTTTCCGCAAGGAGCTTACAGAGAATGCAGGCAAGATCGATCCGTCTACTCTGCCGGATCCTTCTGAAGCAATCACAGACAAGAGAGGTTTTATCATCAGCTGGATCATCTTCCTCTGCGCAGTTGTTCTGCTGGTAAGCCATTCACAGACAGGACTTACCGTATCCTGCATCGGTGTATTTATTGCAGCAGTGACACTGATCACAGCCGGCAAGGATGCACTGGAGCTTCTGAAAAAGGTTGACTATAAGACCCTGTTGTTCTTTGTCGGACTTTTCGTAGTAGTAGGCGGTCTTGAGCAGACTGGCATCCTTACTATCCTGGCTGGATTTATCGGCAAGGTAAGCGGCGGAAACCTGAAGGTAATGATCGCAATCATCATCTGGGTATCTGCAGTTGCAAGTGCATTTATTGACAACATTCCGTTTGCAGCTACCATGATTCCGGTTATCGACAGCCTGGCAGCAGCACAGGGAATCGATATTTCCATTCTTGCATGGGCTCTTGCAATGGGTACTGATATCGGCGGAAGCGCAACCCCAATCGGAGCTTCTGCAAACGTAGTAGGAATCGCTACCGCAGCCAAGAGCGGCCACATGATTAAGTGGGGCAGATACTGCAAAGCTATGGCACCGGCTACGATCATCGTAATCTTTGTATCAATGTTTATGATCTATGCAAGATATTTATAATGCCAGATTGGATTGCGGAAGCAGCTCAGCTGGTCCGCAATCCGCGGCATGAAACTATGGAAAAGGAGGGGATACCATGAAAACACAGAAACAGGTGATCATTTCCATCGGACGAGAGTTCGGAAGTGCGGGACATGAGATCGCAGAGCGAATCGCCAAGCGCTATGGACTTTCCTTATATGATCACAACCTTTTGAGAGAGGTGGCAGACAGCCACAACGTAAGCAGCGAGGAGCTTGAGATCTTCGACGAGATGAAGCACAACAAATTCCTTTACCGTACCGTTAAGGGAATGAGCAGTTCTCCGGCAGACAACGTTGCCCTCATGCAGTTCAATTTCCTTCGGGAAAAAGCAGAGAAAGGCGAATCCTTCGTAGTAGTAGGACGCTGCTCTGAGACCATCCTGAAGGACTATCCGGGACTGATTTCCATTTTCGTTCTTGGAAATATGGAAGACAAAATCGCCCGTATTTCCCGTCTTTATGGAAAAACAGAAAAAGAAGCAGAACGTTTTATCAAAGAGAAAGACAGAAAGAGAAAGAAATATCATGACAGTCACTGCAAGACCAAATGGTCTGAGACTCATACCTATGATCTGAGCCTGAACAGCAGTACACTTGGTATTGAAGGAAGCGTTGATTTCCTGTCTGAATATATTGACAAACGAATAGCGAGAATGAAATAAATGGTCAGAGGTTCTGTCAAGACGCACACAGCTGTCATGACAGGACCTTTTTGTCTACAGGAGGAAAACATGTTTACAGATGACGAAAAAGATTACCTTATGCGTATCATTAAAGAAGTAGCTCGTGTGCTGGCAAGCGTAATGCTTGGAAAAAAATATGTGCAGGTAGAGCTCCCGGTAGAATCCAAATACCAGATTTCCGGTGATAAGCTTCACCATCTGAAAACAATGGTGGACAATGGGGAAATCAACGAGGCGGAGAACGAGCTTCTGGACAGAATCGATTATTCTGACAAGGAAGACCTGGCAGAAGCCATGTTTTTCTACGAGTATGCAGCATCCAAAGGGGATGAATTCCTGGAAGCCCACAACTACTCTTTGGAAGAGGTTAAGGATGGCCTGCAGCAGCTGGCCCAGGACGCTGGCTATGGCAACATTATGAATATGTTAGACATTGGATAAGAAGGAGATTAAAGATGTTTCTTGAAAAAAACAGGGACCGGATAGAGAAAGACTTTGAGGATTTTTCCAGGGAACTTCCAGGAAAAGCAGAAGAAATCGAGAAAAGAATGGAAACCTTAAATGCAGATATTGTGATTGGAATGAAGTATCTGTACAGCAACATGCCTTACAGCGATGTGGGAAATTACACATTCGACACCTATCTGGATTATGTCCAGCAGGGAATCTGGCTTTGGGAAAATTCCCCTTATGTGAAGAAATACCCGGAGCTTTATTTTCTGAACTATGTGCTTTTTCATCGAACTAATGATGAAGAAATTAAACCCTGCCGTACTTATTTCTGGGAAAAAATAAAGGACCGGATCCAGGGCATGAGCATGATGGAAGCTGTGCTGGAGATCAACCACTGGTGCGCTGGCGAAGTGATGTATCAGGGAACGGATATGCGTACCGGCTCTGCTCTGGAAATCTACAGAAGCGGTGTGGGACGCTGCGGTGAGGAAGCGGTTTTTGTGGTAAATGTGCTGCGAAGTGCAGGAATCCCTGCGAGACCAGTATATGTGCCAAGATGGTCCCACTGTGACGACAACCACGCCTGGGTGGAGGTCTGGTGCGACGGCGACTGGCATTACCTGGGAGCCTGTGAGCCGGAAGCAGTTCTGGATAAGGGCTGGTTTACCAACGCTGCATCCAGAGCAATGATGATCGGTTCTAGATGGTACGACCGTGCCATGCCGGACGAAGATGTCATTGGAAAAGACGGAATGAACAGGATCATCAATCTTCTTGGCAAATATGCAAAGACCAAGCGGATCACCATCCGGGTAGAAGATCTGGAAGGAACCCCGGCTGGCGGCGCAAGGGTGCAGGCCGAGGTTATGAATTACGGGGAGTTTTCCCCAGTGGCGAAGATAAGCGCTGATGAAAACGGATGCATTTCTTTTGTTACAGGCCTTGGAAGTTTGCTGATCTGTGCAGTTTATGAGGGCACTTACGGCGAGCGGGTGATCGACACCAGAGATGGAGATGAATTTGTCTGCACCCTGGGAGAGGAATATGAGGACGAGCTGTGGGTGGATTTCGATATGATCGCCCCGGAAGATACAGGCCGGACCAAGTGGAATATTTCCAAAGAACAGGAAGAGGAAAATAACAGAAGAATTGCAGAGGAAGGCGAGCACTGCCGCCGCAAGATTGCCAAATTCCAGCCTCTGTGGAAGCGCTGCCTGTATGGACACACCATGGAAGAGGTAGAGCCGATGATGGCAGTTCTGTCTGAGAAGGACAGAAGGGATGCTTTTCCGGAGGTGCTGGAAGGCCACTATCAGGAGGCTTCTGTTTACCGGGAATTTAATCCGGACGAGATCTATATTCCTTATGTGTGGAATCCAAGAGTAGAGAACGAGGTTCTCACGAAATGGAGAAAGAAGATTCTGGGTTATTTCGATAAGAAACAGAGGGATGCCTTCGAGTCTGATCCTAAGCGGATCTGGACCTGGATCAAGGAAAATATTTCTGTTCGCAATGACAAGGAGCGTCTGACGGCTTACACCACTCCTGGTGCAGCGCTGGATCTTAAGATTGCAGGGGAGAAATCCCATAAAGTATTGTTTGTTGCCATTGCAAGAACCCTTGGAATTCCGTCCAGGCTGAATCCTACAGATGGTGCCATTGAGTACTGGGATGGCATAAAGTTCGTTCCGGTGCTGGAAGAGAGCCGCAAGGAAGCTCACCTTACTGTTCTGGCCGGGGAGAATGAGAACTGGAATTACTACCAGAACTGGACCATTTCTGTGACAGATGGAAAGGGCTATCTGACTCTTGATTTCAGCGGAAGCAAATGGGAAAACGGAAAGCTTGAGCTGGATATTATGCCTGGGGATTACCGGATTCTGACAGGAAATCGTCTGCCAAACGGAAATATTCTTGGCAAGCGGTATGACTTCCATATTGAAAAAGACGAGACCAAGAAGGTGGAGCTGGAGCTTCGGGAGTACAGCCTGGAGGAAATGCTGAATCGGCATTCTATTCCGGATTCCAGGCTTAGAAATAAAGATGGTGAGGTAGTGTTGATTTCGCAGGTGACAGGTACACCGTGCGCGGATGAAAATCTGGAACACGGCGATGGCGTCCAGCGTAAGATTCTCTTCTGGCTGGAGGAAGGCCGTGAGCCTACGGAGCATATCCTCAACGAGATTATGGATTTGAAGGAAAAATATGAAAAAATTCAGCAGAACCTTGTGTTTATTTTAAGAAATGAGGATGCACTGAAGAACGCGACTCTTTGCAGATGTCTGGAGATGCTGCCAAAGATTCAGGTATTTTTCCATGACTTCGGCAAAGATAAAGAGATGACAGCGCGCCGCATGTACGTGGATTCTGAAAAGCTGCCGCTGATGGTTGTGACGGATGGAGCGTGCCAGGGAATGTTTGCGTCTGTGGGATATTCTGTTGGTATGGCGGATATGCTGCTGCGGATTTTCCATGTGTGATTCCATTGTGCAGGCAGGATATGATGCGCACGTAAGTTGTCGGGAAGGCGGGAGAGGACGAAGATGAATCGAGACGAAATAAAATACATCGCCATGTTTACCATGCTGCTGAATCATATCGCAAATATTTTCTTAGAGCCGGGAACCCTTCTGTTTGAGATTTTTGTAGATGTGGGATATTTCACAGCCATTACTATGTGCTACTTCCTGGTGGAGGGCTATGGCTACACCAGGTCCAAAGAGAAATATGGAAAGCGTCTGTTTCTGTTTGCGGCGATTTCCGAAATCCCCTTCTGCCTGGCATTTACAGAGGAGGGAACCATCAGCTTCGTAAATATGAATATGATGTTTACCCTTTTCCTGTGCTTCCTGATCCTTGTGGTCCGGGAAAAGGTCCAGGCAGACTGGAGGCGGAATGCCTGCATAATCGTGCTTGTGGTTCTTTCCATATATAGCGACTGGGCGCTGCTGGCTCCTTTGTTTACGCTGTGGTTTGCCACCTGCGGACTGACGGATGCACAAGGCAAAATAGCAGAGGATTTCACTGCGCAGCGGCGAAAGAAGCTGTGGAAGGTGTTTGGAAACGCCATGCTGCTTTTCGGGCTGGTCAATCTGGCAGAAAACATAGAGACCATGTCGCCAGGAATGAGCATCTTGCGTTCTCTTGGCGCTGTGGCTGGAATTTTCCTTTCCGCAGTCTGCATTATTTATCTGTACAACGGACAGCAGGGGAAAAAGTACAGAACCTTTTCCAAATGGTTTTTCTACATTTTTTACCCGGCACATCTGCTGATTCTGGGACTGCTGCGGCTTGCGCAATAAAATAGAATATGCTAAAATAGAACAAGATTCGAGGGGCAAAGGAATTTGCCCCTCATTTTAACTTTTAGAGAAAGGACATATTCTATGTTTCATGTAATTCCGGGAAATTTTTTCGTCCCATTGTCCTCACCCAACCGAATTGTATACTGGGAATGTATCAGCCGGCTTTTTTCCATCATGGAACATCAGCTTTCCTTTGGAGTGGAAAGAGAGGTGCTGGCAGATGAACTGGAATTTTATTTTAACCAGGAAAACGCAGCCCAGCTGGTGGAAGAGGAATTCCAGGCATATGACAGCCGGAGCCGCGCCAACGGAATCCTGCGCCGTCTGGAATATTACGGCTGGATCGAAGTGGAGACAGACAAAAGCTATGTGCAGAGAGTGAATTTCAAAGAGTATGCAGTGAAGGTGATTAAGACGCTGCTGGACATTGCAGACGGCAAACAGATCGAGTACCAGGGCTACATTTATACCATATACAGCCTTGTGACTGGAACCATGGACAAGCCGGGAATCGTGCTGATGCAGATCTGGGAAAACACGGATCTTCTGATCACCGGCCTGAAGAATCTGAATTCCAACATCAAGCATTACATTGACGAACTGACCAAACACAGCACAGTGGCAGAGATTATGGATGCCCTGTTTAATGATTATATTACCAACATTGTAGATAAGGCCTACCACCGCCTTCTTACTTCTGACAACGTGTCAAAATTCCGGCCGGAGATCATCTCCCGACTGGAAGAGAAAAGCCATGAGGAGGCGTTTCTGGAAGAGGCGGCAAGGGAGATCGCATCTATTCGGGAAGTTTCTGTGGAAGAGGGAAGGGAGCTGATTTACCGCTATCTACATGAGATTATAGAAGCTTTCCGCGGCATGGACGATATTCTCCAGGAGATCAATCAGAAAAACACCCAGTACCAGAGAGCTGCCATAGGGCGCGCCAAGTTTCTTCTTGCAGGAAACGAGGATGTGCGAGGTCAGCTAAAAGAGATCCTTATGGGAATCAACGAAGAGATCAACCGGGAGAACATGGACCTAGGCGGCATCTACCGCATTGATTTCCTGGATGACCTGGTGCAGATCTACCAGTGCTCCATCCTGGAACAAAGTTCCCTGTATCTTGCAGTGGAAGGCAAGGGGGAATTTACTCCTGCAAGCCTGGATGAGAAAGAGCCGGACGAAGAACTGCGCCGGGAAAAAATGCGGAGGATGGCTGAGAAGATCCAGAAGGTGGTCAGCGTGGAAAAAATCCAGGACTATGTAGATCAGCAGCTTGGAAATGTGGATGAGATGAACGCCAGCCAGCTGCCCCTTGCCAATGAAGATGATTTTATTAAGCTGATCTACACCAGGCTTTACGGACAGCGGAAAAATATGGGATATACAATTGAGACAATGGAAGAACGGGAAGTGAACGGCTACCGTTTCAAAGATTTTCGGATACGGAGGAGAGAGAATGGAATATCTGGAGGGAATGCTTCAAAAAGAGAAGGATAATTTCGGCAGAGTCTGCAACCGTCTTCTGGGAACCTGCTTTTTGTGCAAAGGAAACCAGAATACCAGACCGGACTATTATTTCGTGCTGAAATACCGCAAGGAATTTAAGGAATACTTAGGGGTACTGGGCTACCGCCTGGAGATTAACGAGGAATATGGCGTGGTTCAGCTGACCAGCCCCCGGGGAATCAACCGCATGAATCTGAAGCTTTACGATTCCATTGTGCTTTTGATTCTTCGGATCCTTTATGATGAAAAGAAACGGCAGCTTTCGGCAGTGGAAGAGGTGATCGTCACCCTTGGAGACATTCAGGACCGCTTCCTCAGCTTAAATATCCGTGACAAAATAATCGACAAAACAACCATGCGAAATGCGTTGAGCCTGTTCCGCAGATACCAGATCGTGGAACTTCTGGACCGGGACCTGGGGGATGAGGAATCAAGGGTTCTGATCTATGATTCCATCCTGATGGCTGTACGCGTGGAAGACATTAAAGCTGCATTTGAGAAACTGGAAACATACAGAAAGGGAAAGAACATAAGCAATGAAGAAACTGACGAGGATGAAGCTGATTAACTGGCACAGGTTCAACAACTGTACCATAGATTTTGGAGATTCCACTCTTTTGTCCGGTGAAAACGGCGCTGGAAAATCCACTCTTCTGGATGCAATCCAGTTCGTGATCATCTGTTCCACCGGGTATTTCAACAAGGCCGCCCACGAAAACGGCAAGCGAAAGCTGACCGGCTATATCCGCTGCAAAACCGGAAAAGAGAATCAGCCTTATGAGCGCACCGGGGAGATCAGTGCCCATGTTGCGCTGGAATTTTATGAGGAAAGCAAGGATAAGTATTTCATTATCGGCGCGGTGGTAGATTCTGCTTCTGAGGGGCAGGAAACGACCGTCCGTTATCTGATGGAGAACACCAGACTTTCCGATGACCTGTTTCTTTACGGAAATCAGGTGAAATCCATTGCAGAATTCCGAGGCTCCAACATTGACATTCGCCAGTGGTGCAAGACCAATGTGGAAGCGCGAAAAATGGTCACAGCAAGGCTTGGAAGAATCGAAGACAAGTTCTTCCGTCTGATTCCGAAAGCTCTTGCATTTAAGCCTATTGATGATATCAAGGACTTTGTTTACTCCTATGTGCTGGATGAAAAAGAGGTTAATATTGAGGTTCTCCGGGAAAATGTGCGCACCTATCAGGATATGGAGCGCACCCTGGATAATGTGAAAAAGCGGATGAAAAAGCTGGAAAAGATTCAGGAACTGCATCAGCGCCTGCAGGAGCGGATGGAACGGGATCAGATGTATGAATATTTCCTGAAACGCAGTGACCTGGACCTTGTGGAAGGCAAAATAAGAAGCATAGATGCAGCCAAAAAGAACGAGGAAGTCCGTCTGGAACAGGCCAAAGTCCAGCTGGAAATGCTGCAGAAGGAACGTGCCGAGAAGCAGGAAATTGCCACCAATCTGCGGGTAGAACTGCGCCATAATCAGGAATTTGTAGCTCTTGAGGAAGAGAAAAAAGAGCTGGAAAGACAGCTGGAAAAGCGTAGAAATGCACTGCAGGATGAATCGGAACTGAAGAAAAGTGTTGCAAAGGCGGCGAAAGACAGCGAGCGGCTTCTCATGGGCGTTAAGGATGCAGGCGGTGATTCCCAGGAACTGATATCCTGCGTCCGGGAATACCGCACACAGCTGCAGAAACTGGATTCTGAGGCCAATGTAGCAGCACTGAAAAGCCTGACAGACGATGTGATCCACTGCAAGCAGAAGTATTTTGCAGGGCTTCAGGGAGAGCTTGCCAAGCTGCAGATCCAGCTGAAACAGAATCACGCAGAACGGGAAAAGCTGAACAAAAAGATCAGCAAACTGAAGCGTAAAAAGCTTACCTATCCATCAGGAGTAGAACTCCTTACAGAAACTATACAGGAAGAATTTGCCAGCCTGGGACGGGAAATCCAGCCGGGAGTTCTCTGCGAAATGCTGGAAATCCAGGATGAAGAATGGCGAAATGCAGTAGAAGGATATCTGAATACACAGCGTTTTTATGTGCTTGTGGAGCCGGAGAATTTCGACATTGCACTTGGAATCTATGACCGCCTTCGCAAGGAGAAAAAGGTCTACGGCGTGGGTCTGATCAATACCAGAGATTTGGAAAATTATGATACTGCTCCTGCAGGAACTTTGGCTTCCGTTGTAACTTCCCAGAATCAATATGCCCGCCAGTACAGCAACATGATCCTGGGAAAAGTGCAGATGTGCGAGCGTTACGAGGACCTGAAAAAGTACCCCATTTCCATTACAAAGGGCTGTATGCGCTACCAGAACCGGGTGGCAAGCGCCATCAAGCCAGAGGTATTCCGGGTGCCGTTTATCGGCAAAAATGCCTTTACCGTTCAGCTGGTTCAGGCAGAGGAGGAGTACCAGAAGATGAATGAGCTTCTGGAAAATCAGGAGAAGCAACTGGCCGGGATGAATGAAATTCTGGGACTTCTTTCCACAGACAGTGATGTGGATATCAAGTACCGCCTGGATGTGCTTCATACTCTTAGAACCGTGGACAGGGCCATTGCCAAATGCCAGGAAAACATCCAGAAGCTGAAGGAAAATTCTACATTGATTGAGAAGCAGATTCAGCTGGAAGAACTGGAAAAAGTGCTGCGTGGGCTGGATGCTTCTGTGAATTCTGATACGGAGAAAATCGGCGGAATACGAACTAGAATTCAGGATCTGATTACCAGAAAACAGGCCTTTCTGGAGAACGAGATGACAGAGAAGGGGAAGGTCTTTTCCCTGGGAGAGGCAGCTGGGGATGTCTTAAATTCCTGGAATCAGGAGTACGAGGAAGCGCTTGGAAAACGTCCGGTGGAGCAGTTCCAGAATGAGTATCTTGGCAAACGAAGAAACAACAGTGACAGGTGGGAAAAAATCAAAGACCAGATGATAAATGCCATGGTGGAATACAAGACAGAGCATGATTTCGGTGCAGCTGCCAGCCTGGAAGGTTTTTCTGAGTTTCAAGCTGTATATGACAGACTGAAAAATTCCGAGCTTTTGGATTATGAGGAGAAAGTACAGTCTGCCCGACATGCTGCGGAAACAGAGTTCCAGGAGCAGTTTCTTGCAAAGCTTCAGGAGAATATGAAGCTGGCGCAAGGGGAATTTAAGGAGCTGAACAAGGCTTTAAAGGGGATTGACTTCAGCAGTGAGCGCTATGAATTCCAGTTTATGCCAAGCAAGAAATACCGCAGCTATTATGAAATGATCATGGACGATTTCAATGTAATTCAAGGGGAATCCCTGTTTTCCGGAATGTTCCATGAGGCTCATAAGGATGTGATTGAGGAGCTGTTTGAACGGCTTTCTGTAGGCGGTGAAAACAGCACGCAGACTCTGGAGGAGTTTACGGATTACCGTACTTATATGGATTATGATATTAAGATCATACATGATGACGGCACCTATTCTTACTATTCCAAGGTATGCGAGGAAAAGAGCGGCGGTGAGACACAGACCCCGTTCTATGTGACCGTGGCAGCTTCTTTCGTACAGCTTTACAGCAACAATATTGGAGGAGAGGCGGCTGGACTGGTGCTGTTTGATGAGGCGTTCAACAACATGGATGATGAGAGAATTGGCGGCGTACTGGAATTCCTTCGCCGCCTGCCATTGCAGCTGATCATCGCGGCTCCGCCGGATAAGATTCAGTATATCGGTCCGGCTATGGATGAGATCATGCTGGTTATGACAGATCAGAAGCGGAGTTATGTGGAGGAATACCATAACGCGGTGTAAAAAAAACATTCACAATTCACAGTTGCACAGTGACAGATTACGCGTTAAAATAGATGAAAATAACGCAGAGGAGGTACCGCATATGACTACACTGGAAATTCTGGACCGTCTGCAGGGCGATGCACTGAAAGATGGAGAACTTCGCAAAAAGCTTCTGGCAACCCGTTTGGAGAAGGATCCTCTCACTGTTTTCTGCAGGCTGTGCAGAAGTCTTGGCTATGAATTGTATGAGATGGATCTGGTGTCTGCAGGAGAGGATTTCTACGCCACCATGCGCCGCAGTACCAACGGCGGAGGGGAGAATTCTCCGAAGCTGGAAGGGGAAGATGATTTCTACGAGCTGCTGATGGCAAGCCTGGAGGCAGCGGAGAAAGCGGAGTAAAGAAATGGAAGAATAGAAAAATATGGCTGAGTTGACCAAACTGCAGAAGCAGTTATTTGAATTGCAGGATTTGAAATACCGTGATTTTCACAGCAAATTAATGCCCGAAACAGACAAGGAAACGGTCATTGGAATCCGTACGCCAGTCCTTCGGAAATTTGCAAAGGAATTCGCCGGGACTTCGGAGGCAGAGGCGTTTTTGCGGCAGCTTCCTCACCGATATTATGAAGAAAATAATCTTCACATGATGCTGATCACGGGGATAAAGGACTATGAGAAATGTATGGAAGAGATTCAGAGATTTCTTCCCTGTATTGACAACTGGGCAACCTGTGATTACCCGGCACCGAAGTGCTTTGCCAGGCATAAAGATCAGGTGCTGGAGGAAGCAAAGAGATGGATTTCTTCAGGAGAAACCTATGTCATTCGTTATGGAATTGGTATGCTGATGCGCCTTTTCCTGGACGAAGATTTTTCCTCGGAATATCTTGAAATGGCGGCAGCGGTTCAATCCCAGGAGTATTATGTAAATATGATGATTGCCTGGTATTTTGCCACCGCCCTTGCCAAGCAGTGGGATGCCACGGTTCCCTATATTGAACAGCATAAATTATCAGACTGGGTACACAGAAAGACCGTTCAGAAGGCCGTGGAAAGCTACCGGATCACACCGGAACAGAAGGAATATCTGAAAGGATTTCGATAAAAAGACAATCATAAATGCCAGAGATAAAAGCATTTGCATATAGATGCAGAGTGCTTTTTCTCTGGCATATTTTTATATGATAATGCTAACAGAACTATTGGCAGCGAATTTATTACTTTTTATGGAACACAATTGCCCGGTCATACACGATTTCATAATAGGAAGCCCCTACGTTGTTCTCATCCATATATGCCCGGAAGGCCAGAAGAAGGGTATCACCATTGTCTACACCATAGAATTTTCCCTTCTCATTTCCGGTAGAATGTTCGATGATGGCGGTGTAATCATCCATCTGGGTACGGGCCATTTTGTACACATAATAATCGTCTGCATTGTCGCAGTCTTCCTCAAGATAGGAAGCCGCGCTGCCTGGGAAAAGGGAATCGTACACGCTGCATACGCCGTTGAGCATAGGGCGGGCATAGAGAACCGCGTTGGAGTATAAGGCCTTTCCGGTCTGAGTGTGATTGACTCCGTAAACAACAACGAAATCCTCATCGGAATTTAAGGTAAAATCTTTTGTCATCACATAGGCGGTATCCCGGTTGTCACCCTGTGCATTGCGGTCATTCAGGTAAGCGGTAAGTCCCTCCGGAACCGCAATATCTGTGCTGAGCTCTTCATAATCATACTCATTTGCGTAATGGGAGATGATTGCTTCCCGAATTTCATCCAGATGCTGGCTGCCATTTTTCAATTTGGAAATTTCATGTTCGCCAGTTCCGCGGGCTGTGAGAACTGCGTTTTCGTAAGGATCTGCATCCAGCTCTTTTTGCGGGGAAACACGGTAAACAACGGAGTTTGCAGAAAGACTTTCTGTGTAGCTGTCATAGGCGTCCTGATCTGTTGGCTGGGAAATGCGGCCGAGGAAACTAAAGGTGTCGGCTCCTTTTTGCAGACCCATATTATAGGTGTCTGCGGGAATCGGCATCACATTGATCATGCTTTCATCGTAGCCGGCAGCAGTCAGCTGTGCAGTTACTTTTTCGGTTACAGTCTGGTTGGCGCTGATTACAATAACCGCCTGAGAACCGTATGCGCTGTCTCCATCATGCTTGATATTTACCATATTTACAGAGTCCCCGATGGAACCGAAAATAGGGTGATACAGACCGGTTTCCTCATTTCCTGCGCTGAAAAATGCCTTTTCGTTGGTGTAATCCTTTCCCTCTTTTTGCTGGGTGAACATTACGTAATTGATGAAGGAATAGTACTTGCATTCGGGGGGAAGCTGCGTGATCAGAACGATAGCTTCGTCCTGCCCAAGCTTATACTGCCAGCCGCCCGGGGCAAAATATGGATTCGCCGGAGCATTTTCTACATTTGGATCATCATAGAGAGTGGCTGTCTCGTCCGGCCAGTTGTAGTCTGGATTTCCCTTGGCATTGTCCTGTTCCGGGGCGGCAGGAAGATTGAAGACCGTGTAGGAGGAACCTGCATTATTGCCGAAACAGCTGAGAAGACGGCCAGCGGAAGCCTCCTTTAATGTGTCCAGTTCATAGAAGGAACCTTGCTGAACATAGAAGCCTTCGTTTTCCAGAAGGGTCTGAAGCTGGCTGGCATTGTTGTCTTGTGCGGTGTCAGAATTTTCTGGGGCTTCAGTGGTCGATTCTTCGTTTGCGCTTACCAGAACCGTGCTGGAAACAAGTCCGCCTGCCAATATCGCTGCTGCAAAAATTCCCGCTGCAAATGTATTAAAAAACTGCTTTTTCTTCATAGGCTCATACTCCTTTATCAGTTAAATGTTATGTTGGAGTAAGTATAGCATGAGAAAAAGCAGTTTTTGATTTTCAGGGAATGAAATACATGCTTATGGAATAAAATGCTGCGGTGCGGATTGACAGCAGCAGATCTTACATGAAGTCATTCGCCGTATTTATGCGCGGTACGTTCATTAACGGAAGCTCTTGAGCCAGTTTACCAAGGAATCATGCCAGATGTTGTCGTAAACGGTTTTCTTCATCTGGTCGGTTACCGGGCCGTTGTTTGCCATTTTGGCAAGGATGCCAGCCTGGAGTTCTTCCACAGTCATGTCTTCCAGTGACTTGGTCCAGTCTACGGTTACTTCGGATTTCTCGGAAGCTGCCTGGGAAGTAGCTTCATTGTCGGCAGCGGCTTCTTTGTCTGCAGAAACATCGTTGGAAGCTGCGACTTCTGAAGCTGCGGGATTTACAGCGGATTCAGAGGCAGCTGGCTCAGCATCTGATTTATAGTTGGAAGCCTTTGCTTCAGTTGTAGAAGCGGCTTCTGTTTTTGCTGTATTCGCTGAACTGTTCTCGGAAGATGTCTCTGGTTTTTTCGCAGCCATGTCAACTGGCTTATACTCCGGCATGTCCCCGGCCGGAACCCAGATATTTCCGCTGTTTCCAGCAACGGTTACATTAATGCGGCCATTTTCCACGGAAACCTTTTCCCCGGTAAGTGTGCCTACATATTCAGCAGCATTTCCAGCTGGCAAATTCATGGAAGCGGCATTATCATCGTTGTTTACAGTTACGATCACGCGAACTCCATCAAGGTCACGGGCGAAAGCATACTGGCGGTTGGTCAGCATCAGTTCTGCGTAGCTTCCATAGTTAAGTGCCGGCGTATTCTGGCGAACCTTTCCAAGAGCGGCAATAAGCGCGGTGCAAGGATTTTTCTCAGTGGCATCTGCGTAGTCCGCAAGATTCAAAGCAGGCCTTAAGCTGTCATCGGAGGTTCTTTCCTTGCGGCCTTCGATTCCAAATTCAGAACCATAGTAAATGCTTGGAACGCCTGGAAGCGTATAGAGCAGTACGTGAACCGGAGCAAAATGCGCTTTGTTGGAAAGCTTGGTGTAAATACGCTCCACATCATGGTTGTCCACGAAATTGTAAAGATCCAGGTCGCCCATGTTCTGCAGATATTTCACAGTATGTGCGATCTCGAAATAGTTGTGGTCGTTGTGGCCGCTGTAAAGTGCCTTGTGCAGGGCATAGTTGGTAACGCTGTGCAGGGTGCTTCCATTTACCCAGCGGCTGTAATCGCCGTGGATTACCTCGCCCATCAGCCAGAAATCCGGTTTCACTTCTTCAGCAGTGCGGCGAAGCTGTTTCATGAAATCAAAATCCAGAACATCAGCAGCATCGAGACGAATTCCATCCACATCAAACTCAGAAACCCAGAAACGGATCACATCGCAGATATAATTCTGTACCTCCGGATTGCGCTGGTTTAATTTTACCAGAAGGTTGTATCCGCCCCAGTTCTCATAGGAAAATCCATCGTTATACTCGGTATTTCCGGAGAAATTCACGTTGCAGTACCAGTTTACATAAGGTGAGTTCTGGTGCTTTTCCTGAATATCTTTAAATGCGAAAAAATCACGTCCGGTGTGGTTAAATACACCGTCGAAGATAACTTTAATTCCTTTTTCATGACATGCTGCTACGAAATTCTTCAGATCCTCATTGTCACCCAGACGGGAGTCCAGTTTCTTATAATCTGTTGTCTCGTAACCATGTCCCACACTTTCAAATAAAGGACCTATATATAAAGCGGTGCATCCGATTTCCTTAATATGGTCGATCCAGGGAAGAAGCGTATTCAGCCTGTGAACCGGCTCCTCATACGCATTCTGCTTCGGCGCACCTGTCAAACCCAATGGATAAATGTGATAAAAAACTGCTTCGTTATACCAACTCATGTCTAACACCTCTGTCGTTTAAATAAATTTGTACGTTCAATGTCTTTTATCATAGCAGATTTTGGGAATTTATTCTATATAAAAATATGACGATAGTGTTGTTTTTGCAAGAATAACTTTGATATCCATATAGTATTTGGATTGATGATTTGCATGAAATTATTCAGATCCTGTTTGACTGGGATGGATACCACATGCATGATTTTCGAATTCCAAGTGATGATATTTTGATTGAGCAGGATACTGGAGAGGATAACTTCTGGAATTATGGAGGTTACAAAGAAAATAAGCCGCTATTAAAAAAATAACCTCTAAAATGCAAAAAGATATCTATCGTAGAATTAAGAAATTCTCCGAGAATATGGAGGCAATGCTGCGGGTATACGGTATGCTGGAATTAGAGGACGCATACAAAATTTACTGTACATTGTATGACAAAAATCAGGACAAAACAGAGTTCTACAGATATGTTTACTGGTATGGCAGCTTTAACTGTATTTTTAAAACTGCTTATACAGGTGATGGAAGATGTTTTTCTTTTATAGAAGATATTGATTCGCAGAAAGTAATTGCCATGCAGGAAAAATATGCAGCAGATATGGACTATGCTTCATTTTCCATAGAAGATATTCGTTTACTTTCGGAAAACCTGGCAAATAGAACAGAATGGATTGATATTTTGTTTTCAAAGCTACGTTATCAGGTAAACATACCGCTGGAAGCAGCCGAGAGATGTCTGATATCTACTGTAATCGGTATAATGAACGGAACTACTTTAGAGGAAGCTTTTGAGGCTATATCAGAATGGAGCAATGGGAAATCTGACATTGCGGCAAATGCAGAAGTCTGGATGGCAATTTCTGGAATTATGCTGGAACTGGAATTGCCTATGCTAAAAGGAAGAAGCCGGACAGAATATGCAAGAGAAAAAAATATGTCGCCCTGGAGCGTGGATATGGTATCAAATCATGCGGCAGTATTTTCCGATAAAAAACTGCACATGTATGAATTCCCAAAAAGTGTTCAGGAATGGATGTATAATGCCTGTGAATTTGGAGAATCCCATGAGATACAAAGGCTTTTCAACTTAAAAAAACAGGAAAATGTATGCTCAGAAGAATTCATATATTTGCTTTGCGATACATGTATTACATTTGGAAAAGAGGCAGAAGTAGAAGCTTTGCTGAAAGAACTGGAAAACAGTTCAAGTTTTGGAAGAACAGCGGCAGATAAACTCAGAGATCGATTACAGGGACGGTATGACGCATTCGATGAGGAATATGATGACGAGTTTGACGAGAAAAATATGTTCCCTTGGATAAACGCAAAACCTCAGGTTCCATTCATCCGTGAAAGTCCCAAAATAGGAAGAAATGATCCTTGCCCTTGCGGCTCTGGAAAGAAGTATAAGAAATGTTGCGGGAAATAATAGACGATTACGAAGGGGACAGAATGCTATGAAAAATAAAAAATGGAAAAAATTTCAGCTGCTGACAGAAGAATGCTACAACAATATGATTGGTTTCGGCGAGAATAATGACTGTTGGAAGCTATATTCATCGCAGGTCGTCGCAACACTTCGCCGAGCTAACTGTCAACTGCGACTAAACATCTCAGGAGAGCCTTCACGATTAAGCCGTAGTTAGCAGTTAGTTCACCGGAGCGTTGCACCGACCTGCGTGGAATAACAGGTGTTCAGAGGCGTCCGCCTTGATTCACTAAATTACGTTAACGCAGCTCATTTGCTTTCATATTATAGAAACACCTCTGCATACACTGTAAAAACAACGTCTTCGGAGGCGTTTCTTTTGAAAGAATATATTGAAGAACGGGCAGTGGAAATTGGGAACTATATTATTGAGACGAAGGCAACAGTGAGACAAACAGCGAAAAAGTTTGGGGTTAGTAAGAGCACGGTACATAAAGACGTAACAAGCAGGCTTGTGAGCCTGAATCCAGCGCTTGCCAGGCAGGCACGGGAGGTGTTGGATGTGAATAAGTCGGAGCGGCATATTCGTGGCGGGCTTGCGACCAGGGAAAAGTATTTGCACCAGCATAAAGAATTAGAATAAAGAAAAGAAGATATGGCAGGCGTGGTGACGCGCCTGCCATATCTATAACCTGCACAAAAAAATATGTAATTATTTGTAAAAAGTGCTTGACTTCTCCTTGCGGCAGTGGTATATTAAACAAGCTGTCGCAAGGAATTGCTTCTGAAATACTGAA